>CAYRVS010000168.1:3031-12030 GCA_964427725.1 uncultured Planctomycetaceae bacterium
CCATGAACGGATCGGGTCGGCGGCATGATGCGGGTCTGCCAAGCGGGAACGCATACGGTGTCGATCTCCCTGTGCGGGAAAATCACCCTTCAAGAATGGTCGTCGCTGTACGGGGCGTCAAGATCGAGGAAACGATCGGTTCGGCCGTTTCCCGGTCTCGGGAATGCCGAATCGGATGAGCGGCATGAAGAACGGCGTGAAGGGCGCGACCTGTTGATGGCGGGTGATCATGGGCGCCAGAACGATCGTGTGCTTCGCACCTCGTGTGGAAAGACCGGCGGCCGGCGCCGAGCCGCTTGTTGGTTCGTCATCCAGCGCGTCGCGGATTCGATCGAGAGGTGGGAGACTGGTATAGTCGAGACGTTGGGAAACCGATTGTGACAGGGAGCATACGGGACGTGACGGCGTCGCTGCTGGTGGTGCAAGGGGTCGAACCCGGGGCTCGGTTCGAGCTGGGGGATCGGACCGTCCAGTTGGGGCGCAGCCTGCAGAACGAAGTCCGGATTCTCGACACGGAAGCCTCGCGGACCCACGCCTCGATTCAGCGCGTCCGCGATCAGTACGTGATCACCGACCGCAACAGCTCGAACGGGACGTTCGTCAACGGGAACCAGGTCCGATCAAAACCGCTCGCCAACGGCGATCAGATTCAAATCGGCCGGACGCTGCTGCTGTTCTCGGAAGCGACGTCGAACGGGTCCGCGGAAAGTCTCGCCGATCGCGTCCGGATGTTGGGACAGCACGACCCCTCCGATCGGTCGAGCATCATCTCCCAGGTGCCGTCCGACGGCGTCGAGCCGGCGGCGACGACCGCGGAGCCCGGGCGACAACAGATCAATCTGCAGGCGTTGTATCGGATCACCGAAGAGGCGGTCCGGCCGTCGGTCCCGTTGGAGCAACTGCTGCAGCGGATCCTCGATTTGACGATCGACGTGGTGGGAGCCGATCGCGGGTGTATTCTAGTGTTATCGCCGACGAGCGGCGAGATCGAACCCCAAGCGGTCAGCAGTCGCCAGGGGGACGCGCGGGGGAAGATGCCGATCTCGCGGAGCATCGTCGATCTGGTGCTGAAGACCCGCCAGGGGGTGCAGACGACCGACGCTCAGCACGATGCGCGATTCGACACGGGCAAGAGCATCCTGCAGGCGGGGATTCGCGAGGCGATGTGCGTGCCGATGCCCGGCCGGCATGATCTGTTGGGGGCGATCTATGTCGACATCACCACGCCGCTCGAGCAGGCGCTGAGCGGCTCCCGCGCGCCGCGGTTTCAAGAGGATCAGTTGCGGTTGCTGCTGGCGATCGGTCGGCAGACGGCGCTCGCGATCGAGAATCAGCGGTATCAGGAGGCGTTCGTGAAGGCCGAGCGGCTCGCCGCGATGGGGCAGACGATCGCGACCCTCAGCCATCACATCAAGAACATCCTGCAGGGGGTCCGCGGCGGGAGTTATCTGATCGATCTGGGCCTCAAGGATCATAACGACGAGTTGGTGCGCAAAGGGTGGCATATCGTCGAGAAGAATCAGACGAAGATCTATCACCTGGTGATGGACATGCTGACCTTCAGCAAGGAGCGACAACCGGCGCTCGAGCGCTCGAACCTCAACGGCGTCGTTCAGGACGTGTTTGAGTTGATGCAGGCGCGCGCGGCGGAGTGTCAGGTCGAGATGCGGTACCGCCCCGCTCCCGACATGCCGGAGAGCACGTTCGATCCGGAAGGGCTGCATCGCGCGGTGCTGAACATCGTGACGAACGCGATCGACGCCGTCGAAGGGGCCGATCATGCGACGGTGCTGATCGAAACGGGTTGGGATCGGTCCCGCGATCACTTGTGGGTGGCGATCGCCGACAACGGCCCGGGGATCGCCGAGGATCAGCTCGCGCGGATCTTCAACGTCTTCGAGTCGACCAAGGGGGCCCGCGGTACGGGGTTGGGGCTGCCGGTGAGTCAGAAGATCATCCGCGAACACGGCGGCGACATCACCGTCGAAAGCCAGTTGGGCGAAGGCTCGCGGTTCACCCTCGCGTTCCCCCGGCATGACGAGGAGCAGGCGTTGGGCTCGAAGACCATGGGCTGAGGAGTGGACAGGGCGCAGTGGACGGTGGACAGCGGAAAACCAGTGTGCTGTCGAGCCAACGGTTTTCGCTGGCCCCTGTCCACCGGCCCCTGTCCACTATCTCAATAGCCCGCCGGGCGGCCCTGTTTGCGGGGGTCGCTGGCGGGTTCCAGCCCGCGCGGCGTGATGCGGATCGCCTGCGTCGCGGCGAGATCGCCGCTTGGCCGGGTCACATGGCCGCGCTGCGTGAATTGCGACTCGAACGGAGCATAGCCCGCTTCGTAGAGGAGTTCGGCGGGTTGCCATTGATGATGGAATCGGGCCGCCGCGACGGCTGAGGCCGCGGGTTCCTCGAACTCGAGCATCCGCAGCAGGACCTGCAACGTCGACGTGATGATTCGCGGGCCCCCCGATGCCCCGGCGAGCGCCACAACCCGGCCCTCCTTGAGAACGATGGTCGGCGTCATGCTCGACAGGGGCTTCTTGCCGGGAGCGATGCTGTTGCGCGGGCTCTGGCGAAGACCGAAGGCGTTGGCCACCCCGGGGATCGCCGTGAAGTCGTCCATCTCGTTGTTGAGGACGATCCCGGTCCGCGGCTCGACCACCAGGCTGCCGAAGGTGGTGTTGATCGTTTCCGTGCAGACGACGGCGTTACCGGCGGCGTCGACCACGCAGAAATGGGTCGTCCCCCCGTCATCGGGCAACGTGAAGCGGCCGTAGGTCTCCGGGGCCGGCGTCTGGTCGAGTTTGATCCGCGCGGCGAGACGGCGGGCATGCTCGGGACTGACCAACTTCGCGACGGGGACCTCCACGAAGTCGGCGTCGCCCAGGTATTCGGCCCGATCGGCGAACGCATGCTTCATCGCCTCGACCAGCACGTGCAGCCGATCGGCTTCCGGCCACTCGCGCCACGGCTTGTTGCCATGCAAGGAAGACCAGGCGTCGAGAATCTGCAGGATCTCGACCAGCGCGATGCCGCCGCTCGATGGCGGGGGCATCGTGATCAGTTCATAGTCCCCCCAACGACTCCGGAGCGGCGTCCGGACGACGGGGTGTTGCAACCGGAGATCTTCGCGCGTCAGCAGACCACCGATTGCGCGGCTGTGCTCGACAAGCGCCGCGCCGATCGGGCCGTCGGTCCATGCCTCCAGCCCCTGCTCCGCCAACCACTGCAAGGCGGGGCGCTGCGGTGATTGAAAGCGATCGCCGGGCCGCCAGTTTCCTTCCATAGGGAGATAGCCCAGTCGAAACGGCATTGCGACGGGATCCGGCAACCTGGCGAGTTCCTCGCGGACACTCCGGGTCGCCCCCGCGAAGACGGCATCGACGGCGATCCCGTCGGTTGCATGCCGCAGCGCCGGCTCGACGACGTCGCCCCATGGCATACGGCCCGCCCGGCGATGAATCTCGCAAAGACCGGGGATCTCTCCAGGGACCGCGATCGCGAGGGGACCATGTCGGCTGGCGTCCTTCGCGCCGCGGGCCGCCGCGTCGACATACATCGTTTCGGTCGCCGCCGCCGGAGCCCGTTCCCGGTAGTCCCAGGCATAGGCCTGTTGTTGCGCCGCGTCCCAGAAGATCAGAAAACCCCCGCCCCCCAAACCCGAGCTTTCGGGCCGGACGACCGAGAGGACGAGCGACGTGGCCACCGCCGCATCGATGACGTTCCCGCCGCGGCGCAGGATGTCGACGCCGGCTTCGCTCGCCAGAGGATGATCGGCCGCGACCGCACCGTGCTGATAGTAGACCGGTTCCGCCGCCGCGATCGTCACCATGGCAGGTTCCAGGAGCGACGACCCTGCGATACTCACGGCGAGCGTCAACCCGATCAGCGTGGAACACGAGCGCATCGTCATGGCATCAGCCCTTAGGACGACGAAGACAGACCCGACCCACGACGGATGTTAGGACATCGGCGTCGTGGCCGCGCGTGATGGACGATCAAACATCCGTGAGACATGCTCGGGGCGCGGCGGACGCGTCAGCAGGCTGACGCCCACCCCGGCGATCGCCGAGACAAGCAGTCCCCACAAGATGGGATCGAGCCCGCCGAGAAAATAGGGGCGAAACGCGCTCGCCAGGCCGAGTTTGGTGTCGGGGCCGAGCGTCGACAGCACGGTTTGCGCGAAGCCCGCCACGTGATCGGCCGGAAGGGCGAGCGCCCAGTTGTGGACCCACCCGGTCGCATACAGCCCCAGGTAGGCCCCGAAGCCGGCGAGCATCCCCGCGAGCATCCCCGCGGACGTCGCCCGTCGCCAATAACAGGTCATCAGGACCGGCGTGACGAACGTGGCCGCCCCGGCGGAACCACTGAAGACAACCAGCGCCTGCAGGAAGCTGATCGGCCGCAGATTCGCCAACACGCCCACGAGTCCGATCGCCGTCATGGCGATCGTCGTCACGACGCGCAGTTCCCGACCGCCGGCATGTGGACGTAGGAAGCGGACGTAGAGATCCTGCACCAGCCCGGAGGCGATCACCAGCACGAAACAACTGACCGACGCCATGATCGCGCCGAACGGCGCCGCGAGAATCAAGCCGGTGATGAATGACCCGAACGGGAGATCTTGCGTGACGTGGAGCGCCATCCGGGGGATGATTTCATCCGGTTTGTCGATGTTCCCCAGGATCGCCCGCGCGCAGATGCAGATGATCACCAGCGGGATATAGATCAGGCAGTTGTAGACCGCCAGCAGCAGGATCGATTTCCGCAGGACCTCGGTGTTGGTGGCGGCCATCACGCGGATCAAACTCGCCGGGGAGGCGAACCCGGCGTAGACCCAGACGAAGAACATCGAGACCGCCATCCCCAACGGCAGAAACGAGCGCCCCCCCTGATTGAATCCTGGCCCGAACATGTAGGCGTCGGCCCGTTGGGGGTAGGTCTCCGGGGGCGGGGCCTCGGCCGCGACCAGTCCCGCGGCGACTTGCTCGACCGCCCGCCGATTGGCCTGTTCGAGACCGCCGGCCGCCGGAACCGCGAGGCACAGCAGCAGCGTCACGCCGCAGACCATCATGACGCTTTGAAACAGGTCGGTCCAAACCCCGGCGAGGAACCCGCCGATCAACGTGTAGCCGACCACGGTCAGTCCGAAGACGGCGAGCCCGATGTAGAACTTCCAGTCAATGTCGACGAGCAGATCCTCGGAGAGGGCGAAGACCCCTTCGCCGGGCCATGCGAGCTTCATGATCGTCGCGCCGGCCTTGAACTGCGCGACCATCGTGAAGCTCATGAAGAACATGATCAGCAGTGATGCGACGAGTCCCACCGCGGGACTTTGAAACCGCTCGCGCAGCAGATCGGGGACCGTCACCGCGCCCGTTCGTCGCGAGAGCTGCGCGATCCGTTTGCCAACGATCGCGAAGCCGGTCAGCGGGACCAGCATGTACCCGCCGATCCAGACGGCGACGATCCAACCGTGGGCGTAGACCAGGGCCGGGAAGCCCATGAAAGTCCCGCCGCTTTGCACCGTCGCGGTGAGGGCCAAGGCCCAGGCCCCCAAGCCGCGATTGCCGAGGAAAAAGCCTTCGAGGAATTTTCCCCGGCTCATCGCCTTCTGCGCCAAGGTGCCGAGCCAGACCGATGCCGCGATAAACAGCAGCAGTGCCAGCATCACGCTGTAGCCGGGGGACGGCGCGGCGGCGAGGACAACGGGCATCGCGGGGGCCCTTGGGGTGAGCGGGAGGGAGGAGCGCGGCGGGCGGGTAAGGCGGGAACGCAGCGGGTTACGTATCGGGCGCGCCGGCGGGGGCCTCGTCCTCCAAGGTCTCGTCGGTCATGAAGCCGAGGCAGAACCAGGCCGAAAAGAGGGTACATCCGAGCCAGGGAGTGATCAGCCCCCAGAAGATCCAGTCCGGGAAACCAAGCACGAACGTCAAACTGTCGAGCGTCCGCTCGTACCCATGGAGGTGGCAGTACCCGACCGAATAGGTCGTCGCGACCAACCACGCCGCCAGACACACAAGGGCTTCGCGGCGGGACGATTTCAGCAACGGGTCTTCGTTCGCGTCGGCCATCGGATCGGTGGGCTCCGGACGGAGGGCGGGTGCGGCGTCACGTGGTCGGTTCCGAATCACTCGATGTCGCGGAGTGGGCAACTGGCGTGCCGGGGACGCCGGTCGCCGGTCGCTTCCAGACGTACTTGACCAGCACGAAACCCACCCCCAGGCACGCCGCGAGCGCGATGACCCCCAGCGTGATCGGTCCCTTGTGCTCGTCCCAGAGCTGGATCGCCCGATCACCCAGATAGTACCCGGTAAGGGTCAAAATCGTGACCCATAACCCGGCTCCCAAGGTCGTCCACAGACAGAACCGGAAGAGGTTCATCCGCGCCAAACCGGCGGGGAGGCTGATGATTTGCCGAATCGCCGGCAGGAGCCGACAGACGAACGTCGTCAGTTCGCCATGCTTCTCCCAGACGCGGTCGGCTTTATGGAGCGCCTCCGGCGCGACGAAGAAATACTTCCCGTAACGTTCGAGGAACGAGCGTCCCACCCAGCGGGCGAAATAGTAGTTGAACAGTCCCCCGGCAAGACTTCCCGCCGTCCCCGCGAAGATCGCCAGCCAGACATTCATCTTCTCCTGATGGGCCAGCACCCCGGCGGGGAGCATCACGATTTCGCTGGGAAACGGGATGAACGAACTTTCGATCGCCATCAGGATGAAGATCCCCCAGTATCCGGAGGATTCCAACGTTCCGACCCACGCGGTGACGAGCCCTTCGATCCAGTGCGTCAACTGATCCAAATCATCGTTCCTTCAGCGGTTTCCCCGCGGAGTCTGAGTCATGAGCGCAGGCGCCTGCTACCCGAACAGCGCGCGATACTCTTTGATCAGATCGGGAATCTGCACGTAGGTCGAAATCACGGCGGTCGTCGAAAAGAAGCAGCCCCCCAGAATCAGTCCGGTTTGCTGGAACCACCCGGGTCGCAACGGCACGGGCAGCAAGGTCCGATTCACATAGAGAACGTGAAAGCAACTGAAACCCAAGGCGTAGTTGTAGAGGATCCCCGTCGCGAGGGTGAGGAGCTTATCGCCGGGAACCAGCGTCAGCATGATCAACCCGAACAGCAGATAGGTGCACAAGACGGCGAAGTAGAGCCGCCCGATGTGCCGCGTATCCCATTTCCGGAGCCAGGGGAGCGCGGTCCAGAAGACGTCGACCCAGCGGCGCAAGACCCCGTCGGCCGTGGACGCCATGCTGGTCCCCAGGACCAACAAACCACAGAACAACGTCAGGTACCAGAAGGTCGGCCCGACGAAAGCAAACGCGGCCCCCCACCCGGCGACCGAGCCGCCGACCGCTTCGCTGACCCCTTCGGCGGTCATCCCCGCCGCGAGCCATTTGTCGGAGAGGACGGTGCCGCGCGGCAGGAACTGCACCGACAACATGCTGGGCAAGGCGATGCCGAGAAAACAGGCGGGCATCCACAGACACCATTGTTCGCGCATCACATGCTTGAGCCAGCCGCGCCACCGGGTCAGTGACGGCTGGTCGATCGGGAAGACCATCCCGACATGCGAAAGCTCGATGGCATGGCCCCCGACGATGCTGGGAATCGCGCCGACGTGCGCGCCCATCCCCCACCCTTGGTCGCGGGTGTAATTGCTCGTCGGCGTGTTCGTCAGCCCGCCATTCCCCGAGATCGCGGCCATCGAGGCGAGGAAACTGACGACCGTGAAATCGAACGCGAGCGATCGGCCTTCGAAGAGCGCGAAGAAGACGTTGTCGACGTTGGCCCCCCCCGGTTCCTTGGGGACGATCGGGACGTTGCCGAACTTGAAGAAGCCGCTGAAGATTTCGGTCCAGGTTGAACTGGTCGAGTAGAAGACCCCCAGGAACAGCAGGAAGCCGATCACGACAATCAGTTTGAAGGTCATCACCGCCTTCATCGAGTTGTAGACCTTCCCTCCCACCGACAGCGGGATGAAGACCGAGATGAAGATCAGACAGCCGAAGACCTTCAACAGCACCGCATCCGCAGGCAGTTCTTTGGGATTCGGCAACCGCCCCAGCCACATCGCCGCCGCCGGAATCGCCGCGTTCGACGCCAGATAGGGGAGAATCGAACCCAGGTCGAGGATGAGATAGAGCATCATCCAGAACATCGGCCCGGGGAGCGTGCGAAACTTTCCGGTGAAAATCGGCTCGCCGCTGTACAGGGTGTAGCGGCTGATCTCGATATTGTAGATCACCTGTCCCAGGATGCTGAGGGTGCACAACCACAACAGCGAGCCGCCGAATTGGGCGGTGATCGTGGGACCGGTCAACCATTCCCCCCCGCCGATCGCCGACGCCCCGAGCACCAGCCCGGGACCGATCAGCATCGCCCAATTGCGCGACTGGAAGACGGGGGCCGCGGGAAGTTGCCCCGCATCCCAACGCGGCATCGCCCGTGATCCGGGATGGGGGGGCACGAACGGCCGACCATCGGCATCAAGGACCGCCGCCGCGGCGGACTCGTTCGGCGAAGGGCTGTCATCGCGGAGGGTCATCGAGCGGGTGACTTCCGACTGGCAGACGTGGAACGACGAAACACGGATCGCCCAGGGCAGGCTCCGCGCGGGACGTCGGCATCGTAAACCCCGGTGGGGGTTGATGCGAGCGCGCGGTCGACTGATGGCCGGAAAGCCGCGACATCGCGTCCGGTCTTGCCGATCGGGGGAACCGCCGACTCTGCCGAATTTGCCGAGGGCGTCGGCGGGGAATTCATGGTCGAATCGGCGGGGGCGCGATTTTTCCGGGAGACTGGACGACGCCCGTCCGATTGTTACAATCTGCGGTCCCGACCCGTGGAGCGATTCACGAGCCGGGCCCTGCGACCGCCTCGTGAACTCGTTGGATTCACGCGTGTCGGTCTCAAACTCAGGGGACGTAGCTCAATTGGTTAGAGCACCGGACTGTCGATCCGGAGGTTACGGGTTCGAGCCCCGCCGTCCTCGCT
>CAYRVS010000169.1:0-11934 GCA_964427725.1 uncultured Planctomycetaceae bacterium
GTTCTCGGCCGGGTCTGCGGCGCGTGCGACGGACCCTTGGGCGATCATCCAGAAGAGCCCGGCGAGCAGGGCGCACAGCCAGCAGCCAAGGGTCCAGGAAGGTTTTGTCCGCATGGGCGTGACTTTCGGAAAAGGACCTATGAGCCGGCGGTGTCGTCCCAGGGGAGCCGATCCATCAGAACCCGCGCGCGGCGCGGATGTCGTCGAAGTCGCGGAGGTGGTAATCGATGCCGACGTAATCGAGCACGCGACACAACGACCGCACCGCGACCCCCATCCCGTCGGGACCGCTGAAGCCGCCGAACTGGCCGCCCCCTTTGAGGTGGGGTTCAAGTTCGAGGAAGACCCCCGGCGCGCCGAGACTTTGCATCCGCGCGGTGAGCACGGGGAGCTGCTGCTTGAGATCACGGAGAATCAGCTCGTGCCCCGAGTCCCCCACGTCGGCGGGGACGAAGTTCTTGAGTCGCTCCTCGTCGACATGGCCGGTCCATTTGAGGGAACTGTCGATGCGGTAATCCTTGATGTGCATCCAGCCGAAGACGTCGCGCATCGCCACGTATTCGGCGGTGCAGTCGATGGCGTGGATGTTCTGGCAACTGATGTTGGCGCCGTCGAAGATGCAGACGAGGTTCGGCTTCCCGACCCCCTGGGCGAGGGCCGCGAGGAGTCGACCGTTCTGCCCGACGAGGTTCGCCTCGACTTCGAGACCAAAGACCAGTCCGGCGGCGGCGCACGCCTCGACGATCGGTCCCAGGCGATCGACGGCGGCCTGCACATGGGGGGCGGGGTCGGTGCCCGCCGGATGATAGAACGAGAAGCCGCGGATCAGTTTCGCCCCGAGGGCGTGGGCGGAGCGAATCGTGTCGGCGACGGTCGTTTGCAGGTAGGTCGCGGGGTCGACGTATTTGTTGTGCGAGGCGTCGGCCTGATCGTAGAGCTTCACCTTGCCGATCCGCGAGCCGATGCTGCAGACCTTCAGCCCGTAATCGGCCTGCAGTTTCGCGAGGTGTTGGAACTCGGCGGAAGAGAGCTCGGTGACGTGCTTGACGTTCCCGCCGCTGGTCAGATCGAGAAACCGCGGGCTGTAGTATTGGAGGCCGAGAGCCGCGAGGGCGGCGAACTGCTCGACGACGGTCTTCGAGTTGGCGGCCTCATCGGCGAAGGCGGAGAGGATGACGGCGGGACGGGAAGCCATGCGGGAACGATCCGATTGAAGGATGCGGCGCGATCAAGAGACTTTCCTGGCCTTGATTGTCGACCGTGCCTGAGATGATCGCAAGTCCGCCCATGGAACTTGAGCCCGCTGTTGGGCACGGCTTATCGATGAGCGCCCACGACACAAAGCCGACGACCCGACTTCCTGAATAGGAAGCCGGGTCGTATCGGGTGTCGGGTCGCCGGCCGATTCATGGGATCGGGGGATCATTCCTTCATTTTGATTTCCAGCAGGATCGGGGTGCCGCTGGAGGAGACCGTCGCCAGGAGTTTGGAGTGTCGCAGGTCGGAGTATTGGAGCGGAATCTGCTCGACTCCGCCCGACATGATGGGCGGCTCCTGGGAATCGGGCGAAACGACGCTGCCATCCGGGCGGACCATCCGGCTGATGGAGACGCGATACTTCCCCGGGATGGCCCCTTCGACAAGTTTCCCGTCGGGGCTGATCGAGAAGAGCGAGAACTTTCCTTCGGAGTCGGTCGAGCCCGAGGCGCCCTGACCCGGGGTGCCCGAATCGGGCGCGAGATAAACCCGCGCTTGATCGAGCGGTTTGCCGTTCGCGGTGAGGGTCCCGGTCGCGACAACGGGCTCGGGCCAATCGGGTTTCTTGGCTTGCGGGGCGCACCCCGCATAAAAACTTGAGCCGAGCACCACCAGCCAGACCATCAGCCCGCGCGTCGCCGGGTGACCTCCCGGGGAACGCAGCAATCCACAAGGCATGAATCAGTCTCCTGATCGCGGAAGAGACGGGAATCGCATCACCACCAACGCACGGGCCGATCTTTCGTTGTGAAAGATCGGCCCGCCTTGGCCTAGTTCTATTCCGAACCAACGCCGGTCGACCGGTCGGGAGGGGCCAGGGACTTATGCCACGACCGCACCCACTAACAGACCGTCCTACCCACTAGAACTCGCCGACCGTTTGGCCGTCCGCCATCGTTTGCAGTCGTTGACGAATCGTGGTGTCGGAGTTTTCCGAGAGGAACCGGACCGAACCGTCCCCCATCGTGATGTGGCAACCCCCGTCATGCAGACTGCCGGCGGTCCCCCACTCGGCGAGGCGACCGGGTTGCCGCATGTAGAGGTAAGCGGGATTGTTGGGGCCATAGACCCAGGTGTTGGGGGGATAGCGGCCAACGTCGATGCCCACCGAAACCCATTGCGCGCCACCCCAGGCGGGGGGCTGACCATTCCAGACGCTGCGGATCGTTTCCGAAACCATGACGGTGTTGCTGGTGCCGTCTTTCACGTCGGTCAGCCTGTACGAACTGTTGTTCCCGAACATCGACTTCTGATTCTGAGCCAGGGGATACTGCTGATGCGTGATTTCCCCGCTCCATGCGGTGAAGTCGTAGTTGGTCCGCGCGCCACCCCCGGCGGTCGCCGACAACGCGTAGTAGTTGTCGAAGCCGGGGTAGAAGATGTCGTTGCTGTCGGAGGGACAGAGGAACGCGTTCAGCTTCGTCTTGGCAAGTGCGGCGTTCCCGTTATCGGGGTTCCCCGCCATGTTGGCCGAGGTGTAGGCCGTGTAGGACGGGTGCGTGAACCAGCTCGAGGCCTGGCTGAAGTCCCACCGGTTGTAGAGGGGTCCTTGATCGATGTATGGCAGCAGCATCGCCCAACCGGTGTGATTCAGGAACTGCCGAGGACCATTGTTGTAGGGGACCGCGGCCGTCGGCGGTTGTCCGTAGCAGGTGCTACAGATGCTGGAGATCGCGATCCGTCCGGGCGGCAGGACGGAAAACGTGTCGTGGTAGTTATGTATGGCCAGCCCCAATTGCTTCATGTTGTTGCGGCATTGGGTGCGGCGGGCGGCTTCGCGGGCCTGTTGGACAGCGGGGAGCAGCAAGGCGATCAAGATCGCGATGATCGCGATCACGACGAGGAGCTCGATGAGGGTGAAGCCGCGCGGCTTCGCCCCAAGGGGACGTGTCATGACAGACTCCCAGAGTGGTGGGACGATGCATCCCAACAAGAACCGCCATGGCGACACGCCATGACGCGAAATTTCCGACAAGCGGCGATGACGAGCACTCCGTCCCGCCGTCCACCAGGAAGCGGTTGGGAGTAGAGTCACCAAAATCACGCCTACGGAGCGCAGCGGGTCGTGATCATGGGGCTTCGGCGGAAACGAGCCGTAGAAACGGGCTCAGGACTTCCCGCGTGGACCGATCAATACTCAGATGCAAAGAACGTGCCGCGAGTTCATAAGGAGAGATCCCCGGGCGTTTTGCCCGATGGTCATCGCGTCGACAACACCAAAGCGCGAGCGGGCATTGGTTTCGGGGCGGTTGAGGCACGGGACGACTGGTGACTCTTGCGAATGTCGGTCGTGGAGCGATCGGGGGACGGATTCCGGCGTGATGAAGCGTCGCGCACGGCCGCCAGATCCTTGCGCAGCCATCGTTCGTCGAATGGGTCGACGTGCCGGGTGCCTCTTGACCCAGTGACGCGTCGAGACCTATTCTCCCGCACCCCACGGAGCGCCTCGATGTCCGCCCCCCCCCCGGGAATCGATCTCGCCGCGTCGACGGACGACGAGCCAAGTTGGTCGAGCGAGGAGCTTGAGGCGGCCTACCTGCGGGCGCTCGATGCGCTGGAAGCGGTGGAGTCGGAAGTCGTCGCGACGGCGGAGGAAATCGCCCCGGGCCGACTTGATGCGTTATCGAATGAGCTGGTCGAGACTCCAGTCGCTCCGTCGATCGTCAGCTCGCGGGAGCAGGTCGAGGCGGGGCCCTCGGTCTCCGCCGAGCAGATCCTGGAGGCGTGCCTATTTGTCGGCGGCCCCTCCCTGACGGCGACTAAGCTCGCCGGGATCCTGCGCGGTGATTATACGGCGGAACGGGTGGAAGGGGCGCTTGGCGCGCTTAACACCCGCTACCAAGAAGAGGGCCGGCCGTACGAGTTGCGGTATGAATCGGGCGGGTATCGGCTGGCGTTGCTCCCCGATTACGAGCGGGTCCGCGAAAAGGTGTATGGTCAAGGCCCGAAAGAAGTTCGGCTGTCGCAAGAAACCCTGGAGATCCTCGCCTTGGTCGCGTACCACCAACCGGTCACCGAGGTCCAACTGGCGGATTTCGGACGGCCGCAGGCGGGCGCGACCTTGCGGCTGTTGCTGCGGCGGGAACTGCTGGTGATCGATCGTAACCCCCAAGACAACAAAGAGATCCGCTATCGGACAACCGAGCGATTCTTGGCGCTGTTCGGGCTGAAGTCGTTGGCGGAACTCCCGCGTCCCGACGAGCTCTCGTTCAAATAGCGGGCTCTGGGACGATCGGGATAAATGCGGCGACTCTTCCCGTTCTCCGGGTTCTGTGCTCGTTCACCGGACGACTTCCATCGACCACCCTGCTCCGCCTGGTCGATGGTGCCTGTGTGGGGAGCCGATCTTGAAGACGCTCCGCGCGGACTGGGGTTCGGCTCGATGAGGTGTCGTGGTCATGCGAATTCTGTATGGCGCCAATTCGCAGGGACAGGGGCACCTCTCCAAAGCGGCGGTCCTGATTCCGCTGCTCGAGGCGCGAGGACATCAGGTCCGCTTGGTCACCTCCGGCCCGCCGCCCGCGGCCGGGTATCGGTTTGGCTGGCATCGGCATCTCGCCGGGTTGCCGTATGTCGTCACTCAGGGGCAGACCGACTATGGCGGGACGGTGCGACAATGGCTGCGGGGGCTCCCCGCGGTGTGGCGGAGCCTGCAGCGCGTCCGGAAGCTCGTGCAGTCGTTTCAGCCCGACCTGATCGTGAGTGACTTCGAGCCCCTCACCGCCAGTCCGCTCATCGGCCCGAATTGTGAAGTGATTTGCCTATCGCGGCAGGTCGCGCTGTTCGATCGTTCGGTGCCGCTCCCCGAGACGGCGCATCTCGAACGCAAACTGACGCGGACGGCGATTCGGCTCTTCACCGCCGGTGCCGATCGGTT
Organism: uncultured Planctomycetaceae bacterium; assembly: GCA_964427725.1. Lineage (GTDB taxonomy): Bacteria > Planctomycetota > Planctomycetia > Planctomycetales > Planctomycetaceae > DSVQ01. The sequence goes on from CAYRVS010000169.1 coordinate 5,135, forward strand.
GTACGGCTATCACTACGAACCGGCATCGTACCGCTGCGTCCCCCCCGTGTTACGCCCCGAATTGCGGACCGCCCGGCCAGTCGAGGGGGACCATCTGCTGGTTTACTGTCACTTTGAAGACGCCGAGCGCCTGATCGCCTGGGCGGCTTCGCGTCGGCAACCGGTCCGTGCCTATGGGTTCGCCCGGATGCCGCGCGGCAAGGTGGGGTATGTCGAGTTCCGGCCATCGAGCCGGACGGGGATGCTCGAGGATTTGCGGACGGCGAAAGGGGTGATCACGAACGCCGGGCTGACAACCCCCGTCGAGGCGTTTCTGCTCGGGAAGCCGACGTTGGTGGTGCCGATCCAGAGTCAGTGGGAGCAGGTGGTCAACGCCTACCATCAGGACGCCTGTCGGATCGCGGTGGCGAGTGACGACTGGGACTTCGATCGGATCTATGACGTCCCTCCGCCGACGCTGAATCATCCGCTGCAAGGGTGGCTACGGACTTCGCCGGAGGTGCTGCTCTCGCACCTCTTGCGGGAAGAACCATCGCCGCCGCGGCTCGAGTCGCGGCGGGTCGCGGCCTAAGCCGCCGGGCCCATCCGGGAAATTTCCGAAACCCGGAGACAAAACGGACGGCGGGGCGGGTCATGCAGATGAGTCGCCGGGGGATGAACCCGGTGCCGTGTCCGCAGACTCAGAGATTCCCGCGCTCGTTCGTGAGGTTCGGCCCGAGACGGGGTGACCGATCGACGTGCGCGCCAAGGCCGCGCCGTGGTTTCGCTCAACGATCTTCTGGTCCTTAATGCCGAGCTAGCGGCGCTCGTGCGCGCGGGGATCCCCATCGAGCTGGGATTGCGGCGGCTGTCGACCGAGCGCTCGGGCGGACTCGCCCGGTTGTCGGAGCGGCTCGCGACCCGGCTCGAACAGGGCGAACCGTTGGTCGACGCCATTCGGCGTGAAGGGGCCGCGATCTCGCCGCTGTACGCCGCGATGCTCGAGGCGTCGTTGGCGACGAATCGGTTGCCCGAGGCGCTGGAAGGGCTGGTCGAAGCGGGACGGATGATTCAGGCGACGCGGCGTCAGTTGGCGCTCGCCTTGTTCTATCCGACGGTGGTGGCGCTCGTTGCGTATGGGCTGCTGGTCCTGTTCGCGGTGGTGGCGCTGCCCCATGTGATGGAGTTGTACGACCCGCTCTCGCCGCTGCGGAATTGGCTGTTGGAAGGGAGTCTGCTCCTCAGGGAGCATGTCTGGTGGTGGGGTCCGCTGGTGCCGGTGGCTGTGTGGTTCGGCCTGCATGCCGCGAACCGCTGGGGGCGGCACGTCACCGATACCGAGTTTCTCGCGCGGGAACCGGGCGGGCTGAGCCTTGCGGCGGGGTCCTGGGTGCCGGGCGTCGCCGGGCTGTATCAGGATCTCGATCGCGCCCATGCGGCGCGGATGTTAAGCCTGCTGTTGCGGCAGCGGCTGCCGTTGCCGCAGGCGCTGAGCATGGTGGCCAAGTTGACCGGCGGTCGTGAACTGCGCCGCGGGTTCGAGCGGATGGCCGAACGGATCGCGGCGGGGGAAGGGTTGCCCGAAGTCACACGATCGACGCCCAAGCTCCCGACGCTGTTGTCGCAATTGCTGCGCGCGGGGGCCGCCGATCAGGAATTGCCGTTGGCGCTCCAGCAGGCCGGCGAGATCTACACGCGGCGGTCGCAACGGCGGCTGGAGTTCATTCGGTCGACCCTCGCGCCGCTGTTTCTGCTGGTGATCGGCGGATGTTCGACGATCCTGCTCGCCGTGTCGCTGGGGGTGCCGCTGCGGTGGATCGTGCAGGAAATGGTGTCGCAGACGTGAGGGGGAGGTCAGCGAATAGGGAATAGCGAGTAGCGAATAGCCAGAAGAGAGAGACTGGGGCACCGACCACATTCCGGCTATTCGCTAATCCCTACTCGCTCGTTGAAGCTGGATGGAACGATGGATTCGAGTGCCGCGATCACCGGAGTCCCGCAGCCGCCGCGTGTTGGGGGTGGGTTGGCGCTCTTGACGACGCTTCGCGGGTTCGCCGAAGAGCTGCCGCGCGGCGATCAACGGCGGGTGGTGCATCAGTTGGCGGACGAGTTGGAGCGCGGGGCGGATTTGACGACGGCGCTGGAGGCGGCGTTGCCGCGGTTACCGCGGGCGATGCGAACGCTGTTGCCGCTGGGCCTCGCGAAAGGGCGGTTGGGTCCGACGATGGAGGCGTTGTGGGCGCAGGCGCGGCAGCGCGGCGAGGCGCGGTTCGCCTTCTGGCGGATCGTCAGCTATCCGCTGGTGCTCAGCGGCTTGGTGCTGGTGGTCGGGCTGGGAGCGATGACCTATCTCGTCCCGATGTTTCGCAGGATTTTCATCGATTTCGATACGGAGCTCCCCGAGATCACGCTATGGGTGCTGAATCTCTCCGGTCTGATCGTGGAACTCGGCCGTTGGTGGCCGGGACTGCTGGGCTTGGCGGTGGTCGCGGGCGTGTGGTGTGCGGCCTTCCCCGCGGGTCGACGGTGGTTTCGGGGGGTCATTCGGCTGCTCCCCGGGCTAGGGGCGACACTGCGTGAAGGTTCGCTGGCGGTGACCGCCGAGACGTTGGCGATCCTGATCGACCTCGAGTTGCCGTTGCCGCAGGCGCTGCGGAGGGCGGCGGAGTTGTGTGACGACCCGCGACTGGCGGCGGACCTGGACCGGGCCGCCGAGGGCTTCGGTCAGGGTCGTCCCGCGATGGAGGCGGCGGGCCCGTTGCCGCGGTCCTTGCGGGCGATCGTCTCGGCGGAGCGTGATCGCGGATGGCTGGTCGACGCGCTCCGGACGTTGGGGTTGATGAGTCAAACCCGCGCGACGATCCAAACCCGGATGTTGCCGCACCTCATCGAGCCGATGGTCATTTTCCTGATTGGGATCGGGCTGTTTTTCGTGGTGGTGGCGCTCTTCATGCCGTTGGTGAAGCTCCTCAATGACTTGTCGTGAACCGGAAGCGGGGGCGGAACCATGAATCGCAGCGGATGGACGCCGGACGAGGTGCTGCTGTACCTGCTGGCGGCGGCGTGGCTGGTGATGGTGGCGTCGCAGGCATGGTGGCTGCGGCGGGCGCTGGAGCGGCAAGCGAGCCTTGGTCGAGTCGGGCTACTCGAACAACCCGGCGCGTGGCGGCGCATTGGGGTCGCGGTGGTGTCGGGGTGTTATCTCCTGTCAGGCACGATCGCGATTCTGGCCGCGAGTCTGATGATCTTGTTGGGCGGCTCGATGGAGATCTTCATGGAGCCGCCGATGCTGGGCCAAGGGTTCTGGAGCGGCGTGTTGATGGTCGTGTATCTCACGTTGACCATCATCAACATCGTTCGATGGCTGGGAAAGACGGCCTCCGAGTACGAGCGGCGCGGCAGCCAGGCGACGATGAAGTCGCAAGCGGGACGTCAGGGATTATGGCGGGTGCTTCATCCACCGGTCGGCGTCGCGCTGGTGTTGATTCTGGTCGCGAGCCTCAAAACGCTTGTCACGGGTCTGGATGATCCCCAAGACATGTATTCCAAACCTTGGCTGATCGGCGTCATCGGTCAAGGGTTGATTCTGATCGGCTTGGCCTTTCAGGCCGCCATGGCGTTGTTAAGGCTGCCCGCCGCGCAGATCGACGGGATCGATCTGCGGACGTTTCGGACGTTGATGCAGCTTCTGGCATGGCTTCATTTTGGGCTGGCCTGCCTGATGTTTTCGATCCTGGGAATCGTCTTCTTCTTCCTGTTCCTTGGGTTCGCCTGGGTCTCCGGGCGGGGGCGGAAAGAGACCCGCCAATTCGGCACGTTGAGCCTCCTTGCGGGAAGCGTCTCCCGCGCGGTCCCGTTGGGAGAAGAACTGCGCCGTCAGGTCGACGTGGTCGACCTCGCGAGCGCGCAGCGGCTGCTGGGATTGGCGCACGATCTGGAGGAAGGGGACGAACCGCACGACGCGATCTGTCGGTGGGATGTCGTGCCGGAGACCTCGCGGTTCGAGGTCTGCACGGCGGACGACGCGGGACTGTTGGCGGCCGGCTTGCGGCATGCGGTCGCGCATGAGCGTGAACGACTGGAACGATCACGGGAACTCGCCGACGCGCGCGGCTGGTGGGTCTATTTCAGCGCGGTCCTGACCATCACCGGAATCATGCTGGGATTTCTCGGGTACTACATCGTCCCCAAGTTCAAGAAGATTCTTGAGGATTTCGACTTCGCGCCGCCGGGTATGACCGAAGTCGCGCTGACCAGTCTGAATGACCTGTCGCTCATTTGGGCGTTGTGGTGGGTGTCGTTCTTCTGCGGCACAGGGCTGCTCATCCTGAAATCGCTGAGCGTGTCGTATGCCTGGCGGAGTCCGGTCGAATGGTTCGGCTTCCGTTGGGGGGCGCGGGGTTGGGCCCCCGATTTGTTGCGGTCGCTGCGGTGGGTGGTGCTGGGGAATCGGCCGCTGGATCAGGCGCTTGAAGCGCTCGCGGTCGCGCCCCATCCCTTCGCGATGCGGTCGCAGCTGCATCAGGCGGCGGCGAAGGTCCGCCAAGGACATGATCCGTGGCAATCGCTCGCCGACACCCGTTGGCTGCTGCCGCGCGAGGTCGAACTGCTGCAAACGGCGCAGTCGGTGGGCAATCTCCCGTGGGCGCTCGACACCTTGAGTCAATCGCTGGAGGCGGGGCAGTTCGAGCGGCAGTTGTGGTGGGCGCAGACGCTGCAACTGGTCATGACGGTGCTGCTGGGGGCCGTCATCGGCTTCGTGGCGCTTGGTCTAATCGGGCCGTTCTTCCTGATGATTTCGTTCTTTTAGCCATCAATACACCCCGGTGACTTCCGGACAGGCGTTTCCGATCATGCGACATCCGAGGTTTCATCGAACCGCCGATCGCCCACCCCCGCGCGGGTTCACCGTGATGGAGGGGCTGCTCGCCATCACGCTGGCGGCGGGATTCTGCGCGATCACGCTGCCGCTGGTCGTGCAGGTGGGGCATCAACGGCGGGCCGGTCTGCGGGAACAGGTGGCCTTGGTGCGGATTGGGAACGTGCTGGACGATTTGACGACCTGCGACGCCGCCGCGCTCGAGGGCCGTGTGACGTATTGGCGCGAGGTCGCCGCGACAAGTTGGGAGGCGGATCTGCCGCGAGCGGCGCTCGAGATCACCACGACGGCGGAGCCTTCCGACACCACGGCGACGCGGCTCGACCTGCGGCTGAGTTGGCTCGATCGCCCGGATCGACGGACTCGCCCGCTCGCCATGACCGGATGGCGGTGGACACCGGACGGAGGGACGCCATGAGCCGTCGACCACCGGCAGCTCAGCGCCGGCCAGGCCATCGAGCCGGCTACGCGCTGATCGAGAATCTCATCGTCATCAGCCTGTTGTCGGCGGTCTCGCTGACCTCGGCGTGGATGCTGCATCTCTTGTTCAAGCTCGACACGGCGACGCGCGGCGAAGTCACCACGCAACAGACACGGCTCCATCTCGCCGAGCGGTATCAGACCGATGTCCGCGGGGCGCGGCGGGTGGCGGCGAACGCGGACCTGTCCGAACTGACTCTGGAACAACCCGCGGGGGAGGTCGTGCGTTATCGGCTGCTGCCGGACGTTGTCGAACGGACCGTTGCACGTCCCGACGGCACGCGGGCCCATCACGAGCGATTTCTCTTCCCCGCGACTGAACCACGGTTGACCGCCGAGGCGACGGGGAGCCGCACCTGCTGGATTCTGACGTTGCTCACGCGGACGCCGCTGCTGTCGGAGCCGGTCACGCGGAGTCCGACCACGTTCGAGTTGGCGGTGCGCGCCACCACGGCGGAGACGCCGATCGGAGGGACGCCATGAGGTCGCGACGGCGCGCCATGGCATCGCGGCGCGGGGCGGTGATGATGCTGGTGATCGTGATGCTGTTCGTCGCCACACTGCTGATGGGGACAATCGTCGAAGGGGTGCTGCGCGGTCGGCGGCAACTGCGGCAGGAAGAGCGGCGGCTGCAGGCCCATTGGCTCGCCGACGCCGGACTGCAGCGCGCCCGTCACAAACTGCGAATGTCTCCCGACTACGGCGGCGATGCGTGGCGGGTGAGCGGCCCCGATGCGTCCGGTGAGGCGGAAATCGTCACCACCGTGACGGGGCCCAGTGACGCGAAACAACTGACCGTCGTCGTCGATTACCCCCTGGGGAGCCCGGCTCGTGTGCGGGTTCGCTGGCAAACACTCGTTTCCCTTTCGCTCGAACCTCGGACCGTTTCGGCCCTGCTTCCGGAGAACATCACGCCATGACCTGTGATCATGCCCCCCGCGCCGCGCGGGTCCGTCGCGGCTTCACGCTGATTGAACTGCTGGTGGTGATCGCGATCATCGCCATCCTGATCGCCTTGTTGCTGCCCGCCGTGCAGCAGGCCCGCGAAGCGGCGCGGCGGACGCAATGCCGCAACAATCTGATGAACCTGGGGCTCGCGCTCCACAACTACCTGATGGCCCACGAGGTGCTGCCGCCGGGCACCCAGAACGCGACGGGCCCGATCAGCAGTCTGCCGTATACCACGGCCGAGGACGGGACGCGGACGTTCGACCTCACCGTGTCGCACATGAACTGGATCACGCAGATCCTGCCCTACTTCGAGCAGCAGACGGTCTATCGGCACATCGACTTCACGAAGTCGGTCTACGCGCCCGAGAACGATCCGCCGCGGCAACAGTACATCTCGATCCTGATGTGCCCTTCGGATTACGGCAGTTCAGCGGGGAGTAACCCAGTCGGTTTGTCGAGCTATCGCGGCGTCCATCATGACGTTGAAGCGCCGATCGACGTCGATCAGCAT
>CAYRVS010000170.1:0-11916 GCA_964427725.1 uncultured Planctomycetaceae bacterium
TCGGTGTTGCTGATCCGATGCCGGCTGTTGATGGTGGTCGCCGTCAGCGGGCCGTTGTCTTGAGTGAGCGCGGCATAGGCGAGGTTGTTGGCCGGGACTCCCAACGGTGATCCGAGATACTCGAGCGTCCCGGGAAAGGCCCCGAAGCCCATGTCGATGTAGACGTCCTCCATGATCCCGCCGCCGACGCTGCTCGACGTCTGGCCGCTGCGATTGACCCACCCATAGTGATTGCCGTTGCCGCCGTTGGGGTGATTGCCGTTCCCGTTGCCTTGTTGGGCGGCGAGTTTGCTGTTGATGGCGTCGGTGGCCCAGGCGGGTTCGGTGTCGTCGTTCATCGAACCTGAAAGGTCGATGCAGAAGACGATGTCGCGGGGTTTGACCATCGCCACCGCCGAGCGGCTCATCGTGAAATCATCGTGGCCGATGATCGGCGCGAAGAATAGGGGTTTGTCGGTAACGCGGGCGGTCACGCGGATCGCGTTCGCGTTGTTCCCGCCGGGCGTGAACTGCCGCGAAGTGGTGTCGAACCGGCCGAATTCGATATCGCTGGTCGCCAGCGCCGCGGGACTCCCCCCGGCGTGATTCGCGACCGCCGTGTCGACCGCTTCGTCGACGGCCGCGGCCTCCCCTTCGTGAATCTGCATCACGGCGGCGAGGGCGGCCGAATCGGCGGCGTTCTGCAGTTCGGTCCCGACGACCGAGACGTAACTCAAATCGATGGCGAAGGCGACGAACGCGAAGATCATCACCATCAAGATCGCGGCGAGGACCAGAATCGCCCCGCGACGTTGGGCCGGAGTCCGCTCCGGCGAAGTTTGGCGCAGCCCGTATCGCATCCCATCTTCCCCTGGCAATCCGGAAGTTCCGCGTGGTTGCGGAGCTTCCCGTATCGGGGAACCTAAGTCGAAATCGACAGAAGTCAAATTGGTGCTTGGGAACCGAATGAATGACCGCGGGAGGGGCCGACCGTACGGAACGGAAGCCGATAATGTGGCGTTTCGGCAACGTGGCGGGCTCAAGCGTCACGGCTCAAAAACGATTCACAGCGGCCACCAACGGGCAAGGCGGTCACCGACCAGGACGCCCCCCAACCCCAAGCCGAGATTCGCCGCGAGATGGAGCCCCCCGGCCCACCATGTCGATGTACCGCGCGACAACAGCACGGTTTCGAGCGCCAGCGACGAGAACGTCGTGAGCCCCCCCAGAAGTCCGCTCACCAGAAACGTCCGCGCCGCCGGCGACAGGGTTTTGTGCTCGGCTCCGCCCCCCGCGAGATATCCGATCGCCAGACACCCAATCACATTGACCAAAAGCGTCCCCGCCCCGCGATAGCCCGGGAGCCAAATCAGCGATTGTTTGGTCACCACGTAACGTAACCACGATCCGATCGCCCCGCCCAACAGCGCGCCCAACCAACCGGGTAACGGCATCGGTCATCCTCGTGGTGATGTGATCACTATGTGAAGAAGCCCAGGGAACGCATTCCCTGGGCTTCATATGATGTTGCGGCGCATCAAACCGGCGGGCTTAACCGCCGATCTTCCAAAGCTGTTTGTCGCTGCGGACGTAGACCGCTTTCCCCGCGATCGCCGGCGTACACAGGATCGTGTCTTCGAGGGCCTTCGTCGTCACGATTTCCCCTTCATCCCCGACCTTCACCACCTGCGCGAGCCCGTTCTCGCTGAAGAAGAAGAGATGGCTCCCCGCCGCGACCGGGCTGGAACTGAACGGGCCCTCCAGCCGCTTCTGCCACAATGTTTCCCCGGTCTCGGCCTTCGCCCCCAACAAGACCCCGGCGCGATTGAGGACCAAGAGTTGATCGCCGACGACCAGCGGACTCGCGGTCCCCGGGCCGAGCTTCGACTCGTTCCACACCACCTCCGGGTTGGCGCTGCCGGGAGAAATCTTGAGGGCCGTGATTCCGTTCGACGGAACAAAGACCCGCCCTTGATGGACCGTCGACGACGGGATGGTGCTCGCCCCGTTCGCATAGTCCCAGACGACTTCCCCCGTCAGCGGTTTCACCGCCGCCAATCCCGCCGAAGATTGCAGCAAGACCAAATCCTCGGCCGGCGTCGGCCCCGGCAGCACGGCGGGCGACGTCCAATTGGCCCGCTTGGGACGATCGGCGGTCCACCGCGACGTTCCATCCTCCGGGTTGATCCCCAGCGCGAGCGACTGGCTGTCGTTCTCGATCTGCACGACCAGCGTCCCCGCCACCACCAGCGGCGACTGCGCCATCCCCAGACTATTGCTGGCGTTCGGGAAATCGACCATCAGCCCGCGGTACCACAACAGATTCCCATCAAGGTCCAGGCAAATGAGATCATCGCTCGAAAAGAGGGCGAAGATCCGTTCCCCGTCGCTGGCCGGTGTCGGCGCGGCGTTGCAGGTCTTGGGGTGACTGATGGTCCGGCCCGTCGCCCAGAATTGCCGCTCCCACACCGTCTGGCCCGACTGAGCGTCGAAGCAGGCGACGTGCAGCCGATCTTGGCGATAACCGCTGGCGCTGGTCACGAAGACCTTGTCGCCGACGATGATCGGACTCGACAGTCCCCGCCCTTGCAGCGGCACCTTCCAGGCGATTTCGAGTCCCGCCGCTTGCGTGAGCTCGGCATCCGAGATCACCGCCGTCGTGTCGGTCCCGCGAAACTGCCGCCAATCTCCGGCATGCGTCAAGCTAGTCAAGACCAGCGTCCCCACGGCGGCACACGCCGCAAGCCATCGTGAATTCGTCGGCATGATCAGCGTCCTTTCGCCGGGGTGGAGACGAGTTGCAGATTGGTCGCGGGGTCGACGCGGGTCGTCGCGGGAGTCGCCGAGAGGATTGCCGCCCCGGCGGGGTCGCAGACCCGAATCTGGAATTGCCACTCTTGGGCCCATTCCTCGGTTTGCTCGTTCTGACAGACTTTGAGAAGGATCACGTTCGGGCCCTCCTTCAGTTTGGCAGGGACCTTGTACTGATCGAGTTGCTCGCCGCGATGGTATTCGTCCCGCGCGAAGAGGAGCGCGCCGTTAACCCAGACCTTCCAGGCGTTCGGCGTCCCCAACCGCAATTCCACCTGTTGATCGGCGGCGGAGATGAAGGTCGTCGCGGCGTAGGTGATCGCCCCCTTGTGATGGGCCAGCGCCTTCCGCAGGTCGACGATGCCGTACTCCTGTTCGGTCGTGTGTTCGATCCAGCCGATCTCTTCCGACTTGCCGGCGTACTTGGTGTCGAACAGCAACTCTTTCTCGGGGGGGTAGGCGACATCGAAGCCCGCCTTGTCGGTGTTGTCGAAGGGGCCGATGAGCCGCCACGACGTCAGAAACCCGAAGTGCTTTTGCAGATTGACCTCGACCCCCAGCTCGCGCAGCGGCTTGACGATCGCCTGCACCTGGTCATCATCGACCGCCCCCTTCAGGGCCAGCTGATAGGTCGCCTGCGCCGTCTCTTTCTTCTCGGCTTTCAACTCCGCCTCCGCCGCCGAGATCAGGCGGGCGACCGCGTCGCGGCGGAATTCGGCGTTCGGGTCTTGCAGCATGCCGGGGATCAAGCGGTCGGCCGCCGTCGCATCGACCTTCAGAAGCCATTCATAAGCCAGCCGCCGCGCGCCGGGGTGCTGCTTGACGTCGACCGCAAAAGCTTCAAACTCCTTCGCGGGGAGTTTCTGGCCCGCCAAGGCCCGATCGGCGATCGACTCGAAGGCCCCCAACAGCCAGTTCGCGGCGAGAGGACTGGCCCCCTCGAACGACCCCAGCAGCACCGGCAAGACCGCGGCATCGCCGCGCGAGAGTTCCTTCAAGGCGGCCATCGCCGCAGTGTGCCCTTGCCCTGTCGATCCGACCTCCCGAATGGTCGCGATCAACTCTTGGGGAGTGGCGGCCGATGCGGTCGCTCCACCCAATCCACCAAGCACCAGAATCCAACACCACCGACGAAACATGCCGTACACTCCTTGACCACGACGTCCGAGGACCGAGCATCCTCATCACTGTAGCAAGGTGCCGTCTCCGGGCAAATTCGGCGAGCGCAATTGCCGCCGGATGAGGCTCCTCTCACAAATGACTCAGGTCGAGCGCAGGTCGACCTGAGTGAAGCGCCAAGCCCGGGTGGCCCAGCCTTCAGGCTGGGTCGCACCGCGACAAGACGCCGCGCCATCGACGCCCGAACGCCCAACCAGTCAGACTCTTGGATCGAACTCGTTGAAGACGTGACCAGCCTCTCCGAACCATGTCGCGGTCACACCTCACTCGGATGGCGCGGCCGCATGTGCCTGCGGCACCCGGCGTCGTTTCAGACGTTCGCATAGCGGGGGGCACCCGCCCCTCGCGCGTGTTCTCATCCCACAAGGGTCGGTGAACGCGGCCGGGGCGGGTGCCCCGGCCTATGTCACTATCGAGCGGCTGTGGGAAATCAGTCGGAAACGTGGGGCCCAGTGTCAGCGGACCGTACAGGAAGCGGTTCGGGCGCCCCCCTTCGAACTATGTCAGGCTCACTCGGCCGGTCGGGACTCGCTCGCCGTCACCGTCGTCGGACCTAAGGTCATCGCGTAGGCGGTGAACCGTTCCTCGACATTGGGCAAGACCACCGCGAGCCGCTCCGACAACGGGGTCGGCTTCGACTCGAACCGCAACTCGTTCAGATAGTCGATCAACACGCCGCGGGTGTCGTCACTCTCATGCAACAGGAAATGGGCCCAGGCCCACGCCTCCAGATAATCGGCCTTTTGCATCTGGCTGACGTCGGCGAGTTGTTCCAGCCGGGGGACATCGGGTCGCCAGCCGTTCTGCAACGCCTCGGTCAACTGCCGCGCGTAATCGGGGTTGAACCCGCGCGGTTCGGTCGTCACCTCGAAGTATTCGGCGAGCCCTTCATCGAGCCATAACGGGACATCCTTCAGGCTCGCATGCAAGACGCCATGCGTGTACTCATGCCGCAAGTCCTCCTGGATCTTCTCCCCCCAGAAGGTATAGACCGCGAGCTCGTCGGCGGTTCCCACGAAATAGGCGCGACGCGGCGGAAGGTTCGGAAAGGCCGATCGCAGGTACTGGGCGTACCGGACCTCGTCCGCGAAGAGATAGACGGTGACCGGCTGCTGTTGCAGCGGCAATTGCAACCGCGAGGCGATCTCGCCGCGCAGCGCTTCCAAGTCCTTGATCAACGGATGGTGTTTGGGGAGCCGGACGTCGCTTTGCACGACGAGTTGCTTCGTCGCGAACTTATGCCGCTCGGGCAGTCCCGTCGTCTGTCGGGAAAAGGCTCCGCAACCACTCAGTCCGATCAGCAAGACGACCGCGCACCGCCAATCCTGGTTGGCCCCCCGCGCGGACCACGAGCGCTCCCCTCGGCGGGGGACAGGCAGGCTCGTCGATCGTGGCGTCCGTCGCATACGTTGTGCTGATGATTCCGTCAGGCCGCGCGGCGTGTTCGGGTTTCCATCGAGGGTGACATGCCGAGTGTTTGCATGGGCGTCGCGCTCGGCGTGACGCGGAGCACGGGGAGCCGTTCCAGCGCGCACCAGCCGACCCATCGGCCATCACTCGAGGACCGCAAGACTTCCGACCAAGGGGGAGGCGATGCGAGCAGGTAACGATTCCATTCCGCGATGACGTCGGAGGCTGCCGTGCCTCCCGTCACGTGTCGATCCTTCGGTTCCGTCGGGCGACACGGGGCGGAGCCGCGCGGCTCGCTACAGAGCAGCCACGTCGCGTCGGGCCCTTCCCAATAACCCCAGGGGACGGCGACGGCGAGATTCCGCCGATGGGCCTGATGGCCGCGTTCCCAGATTTCGCGGGCCGTGGGAACACCGCGATCGCCGGCGCGTGGAAAACGCGAAAGCCGCCAAGTCCGTGGGCCCCCTTCGTCGGCCAAGCTCAACCGCCGCGAAACGATCCCCCCCCAGTGTTCCTCGTCGATCCCCTGTGACCAGCGCGCCAACCAAGGAGCCATCGCGGCGGCGACGCTCATTGGTCCGAGCGCCGTCAGCCAGCGCCCCTCCGTCGTCGCCATGACTTTCCGCGTCCCTCGCGACCAGGCGCGGTCGGCGGCGGCGTGGATCGGCGCGACCCTCCGCGCGGTCTCGCACAGCAGAAAGCTCGCCGCCTCGTCCGGTGACGAGCCCAACTCCAAGGCCAACCCGCGATCACAAGTTCGTAGGGTGCGCCAATAGCTTTGTGCGAACTCACGACGTTCGCAAAGTGACCACAGGCGTTCGGTCGACAACCAGAATCGCGCGAGATCGTCGATGACCTGGCGCGGACCCGTATGACGACCGGCGCGTAGCGCGGCGGCATCGATCAGCCAAGCGCGCCAACCTTCCCGGTCTCGGCGCAGCAGGATGTTCCCCGCATGCAGATCGCGATGCCACATGCCGTTCCCATGCAGCCGCGCGACCAGACCGGCGGTGACTTCCCCGAGCGCCAGCCGGGTCGAATCGTCATGCGGCTGCGGCGGATCGGGGACCAGCGGATCGGGACGATAAGCCGCCAGCGACGTGGTCTGCTCCAGACAGTCCAGAATCAGCCACGATTCGGCCCCGCCCATCGCGGAACAGACGCCATAGCCCCAAACGTCGGCGGTCGGGAGCCCGCGCGCTGCGGCCAGACAACTGCGTTCGGCTTCCCAGGCGGCGGCCGAACCACGCACCATTCGCTTCCAGCGATCACGCCACGAGTGATCCACAAAGCGTTTGATGATGACGGGCCCGGCGTCCGTACTCAGGCGGATCACCGACCGCAACGCCCCCTGTTTCAGCCACGTCACACCCGGCCGCGAGGCCAGCTCATCCCAAGTCGATTCCGTCAGTTGGTTGATCACGACGGCCGAAAGCTCGGCGCGAACCATCCACGTCCACCCGCGGCGGGCGCTCCGAAGCCAAAGCCCGGGCGAAGTCGTCTCCGCCGGAACGAGGGGATTCACATCCATGCGTTAGGTTCATCCACCTGATGGTGTCGGCCTCCCGCCGATTGTGCGGAATGGTCCCAGAATCCTCGCCGAGACACAAGACGGGCTGGCGTCTGTACACTGAGAATGCCATCATCCCTGGGATGCATTCCGCTCCCAATGCTCCATGGCAGGACTCCCTTACGATGTCACTCCGATCGCCGATCCGCCGTCGCGTCGCCTGCCTCATGCTCGCGTGGATCGGCGGGCTGATGACGTCTCCGTCGGGTTGGCCTCAGACGACACCACAGGAGACCACGGGCCCGGAGAAATGGGCGAAGGAGATCGCCAAGTTTGAACAGCTCGACGCCGACAAATTCCCTCCCAAAGGCGGCGTGGTCTTCACCGGCTCGTCCACGATTCGTGGTTGGAAAACCCTTGCGGAAGATTTTCCGGGGGTTGAAATTCTGAATCGCGGCTTCGGCGGCTGCGAAATCGCCGATTGTGCCCATTACGCCGCGCGAATCGTGATCCCCTACCAACCCCGGAAAGTCTTCCTCGGGGCGGGGGGGAACGACATCCACCGCGGGAAAAGCCCCGAGCAGGTCGCCGCCGACTTTCAAACCTTCGTGCGGACGATTCACGCCGCGCTGCCGGAGACCGAAATCTATTTCATCTCCCTGAACCCACGCATTTCGCGGATCGAGGAAGTCGCGACGAACCGGACGGCGAACGAACTGATTGCCGCGTTCGCGAAAACCACGCCCCGTGTGACCTATATCGACACGTGGACGGTCCCCTTGGGGGCGGACGGCGTTCCCCGTCCCGAGCTCTTCGTGGAGGACCGTCTCCACTTCAGCCGCGAAGGCTATCGCCTCCTCGCCGAGCGGATCCGGCCGCATCTGCCCTGACTGGAACTCACGTTCCTGACGGTAGTTGTCACGCTAACGCTTCGTCGCTACCGCGTCTTCGATCCGTGGAGAACGGACTAGGGAAAGCCCTGATTCGGATTCCCGAAAGGGCCGCTCTTGGCTGCGCGATTCGTGCGCAACCACGGGGAGAATCTGATCAGTTCGCCAGCCACCGGTTGCGATTTGGCGAGCCCTGATTCGACGCACGACGTCAAAAATCGTGAACTCTCTGGGCAAGATCCACGCGATTGTCGATTTGGACGAAAATCGCGCGAGCGGCATACCCCTTGCTTGATCGATTCTCATTCACCCGCCGGATAGCTCCGTCATGCGGGTTACCTTCCAAGATCAGCGTAGTGTCCGTCGACCATTCAAGGTTTGCGTTGATGAGCATGGCGGCCACTCGCAGCGTCGTTTCGCCCCCCGCCCCTTGCGGGCAGGGGGCCGCCGTCGACTACGCCTATCTGCTGCTGGGTGACCTGCGTCTGCTGCTGGAGGACCAACCCGACCACCTGACGAGCCGCTGGTTGCTCGCGGTCCTCGACGCTCTGTTGACGTTGCGGGTGCCGCTGGACGATCTGCAACTCATCCTCGGCGACACGGCGACGACCTGGATCGGCACCGGCACGATCCGCTCGACCCTCTACGCCAAGCTCCAACGGCTCCGCGATCGGATCGCTCACGGCAAGCCGTATGCGATCCTCGGCAACGAAGTCCGTTGCGATCTGACGGAACTGCTGGGCTGAGTCGGCGTCCGCCATTCGCAGTCAGGCCGCATGCTCCGTCAGCGTGGATGAAACACCACCGTGTGGAATGCGCCCCGCCCCGGGAGTTCATAGGTCGACGAGTCGACGATCTTCCACATCTTCTCGCGGTAGTTGTCGACGAACTCGCGGAACGCGATCGCGGGAACGTCGTGGAATTCGAGCGACGGTTTCGCGGGGGCTTTCGGGGGGCCGGCGACATCGACCAGATAGGCGAAGTAGACGTTGCCGTTGACCACATAGCCGCGCAGAAACAGAAACGTCGTGCCGCCCCGTTTGTGGGCGTCGCGTCGGGCGATGACGAATTGGTCGGCGGTCGCGGCCAGGTTGAAGACGCGTCCGGTTTTGACCTTGGTGAAGCCGAGCGTGAACTTCGGTGTCCGGCCGTCGGACTTGACGGCGAGCGTGCCGAGCTGGAGCCCGCGATCCTCGGCGAGGGCGATCTCGGCGTTGGCCTCGGGGAGCGTGAGATCCCCCCGTTGTTCGAGATCTTGCGCACGGAGTGCCGGCGCTCCAAGGAGCAGCAGTCCCAGCATGAGCCCCCGGCCACGGCGAGTCGTCATTCGCGGAATCATGATGGGCCCTTTCGGAACGCGACCGAGCGTGGTGAATGTCAATTAGGGGGATGGCGGTGGGGGGCGGTCGCGCCGAACCGCGCCAAGGCGGTTCGGATCGCGGGTTCCAAATCTCCCATGCCGACCGGCTTGCGGAGCATCGTCACCCAGGGGCTCGCGGCGAGGGGGCCCTGGGTCCATTGTTCGGGATAGGCGGAGATGACGATCGCGGGGACCGCCGACTCGCGCCAGATTTGCGTCAACGCCGCGACGCCGTCGCACACCGGCATCTTCAAGTCGGTGATGATCAAATCGGGATGGGTGCGGCGGCAATCCTCGATGAGCTGCGCGCCGTTTTCCGCCGCCGCCACGACGGTGTGCCCCATCCGCGGCAAGACCTTGCCGAGGAACTCGCGCATGTCGAGCTCGTCGTCGGCGATCGCGATCCGTTGGGTGGGAAGGGTCATGGGATGCGCCCGGGGTCGTGGTCATGTGGTGTGTTCGGCGGCATGCGCGCGGTTTCAGGTCAGGGGAAACTCGAGGAGGATTTCGGTCCCCTCCGTCGCGGGACCGACGCGGATCGTGCCGCCGTGCGCTTCCATGATGCGACGGACGATCGCCATGCCCAGTCCCGTGCCGCGGGCCTTCGTGGTGTAAAACGGCTCGAAGATGCGCCGGCGTTGTTCGGCATTGAGTCCCGGGCCGTTGTCGTGAATCGATATCTGAGACATCGCGCGGCCGTCGCGCTCTTGTCGGGCGCAGCGGATCGTAATGACCCCTCCCTCGGACGGCAGGACCGCCAGCGAATTCTCGAAGATGTTGCGGAAGACCTGCGCGACGCGCGGCCGATCGAGCGACAGCGTCAGATTCTCGGAAGGACCGGGAATCAGGAGCCGGGCCGACGCCGGGTGATGTTCGAGCATCAATTCCAACGTCAATTGCCGCCAGACCTGTTCCCACAAGGCCGACAGTTCGGTCGGTTGACGTTCCAACGTGACCGGGGCGGCGTATCCGCGGACCTCTTCATACAGCCGCTGCAATTCGTCCAGGGCCCGTTGCGTCCGCTCGGCGAGACCGAGGAGTTCGGGTTGCCCCTCGAGGTCAAGCTGCATCATCTCGAGACAGGCCCGGGCCCGCTGCAAGGCGTTGCGGCTTTCATGCGCGAGGGCCGTCATCATCTGGCCGATCGCCGCGAGCCGTTCCCCTTGCACCAGCCGCTCCTGCGCCAACCGCTGCGCCGTGACGTCATGCAACAGCCAGAGCTCGTGCGGGTCATCCCGATACGCGGCCATTTCGACCCACCGCGTCTGCCCGTCGGGACGGATCAATTCCAGCAACCGGGTCTCCGGAAACCCGGCGGCCCGATCGCGACCGTACTCCAGCGCGACCGTTTCGGCCCGATCCCCGAAGAGCCGCGCGAACCACGCCTCGACGGTGGGAAGCGCGTCGCGCGGCAGCCCCGTCAACAATTCGACCGCGCGGTTGACGACCAATTCCCCTCCCGAGACATACACCGCGCCGGCGGGGAGGTTGTCGACCATGAACCGCAACTGGCGGATCGTTTCCTGCTGCCGCTGTTCGGCGGCGATGCGGCGGCGCTCCGTCGTGTCGACGATATGCACCATCACCTGCAGGCCGTCATCGGTCGGCAGCGGATGCAGGCTGATATCGCAGGGGAACTCGGAACCGTCACGCCGACGGGCGGAGAGATCACGACCCGCGCCGATCGGGCGTTCGACCGGGTTCCGCCAGTACCCTTCCCGCAGGCCGGCATGCTGGGGGCGGATCGAATCGGGGACGAGAAGCTCGATCAACTCGCCGATCAGTTCCTCGCGCGAGTATTGGAACCACGCTTCGATTTGGCGATTGATCAGGACGATCCGACCGCGCGGATTGACCACAATCACCCCAGCGGGCGAGGCTTCCACCATCCGCCGGAACGGCAAATCAAACGCGGCGCTCGCGGCGGCTGGCGGCATGGGTGATGGGGTTTCAGGTCCCGACAAAGGAACGGAAGGATGGTTTGAGCAAGTCTTGCGGCATCGTTACGGCATAGCTTCGGTGTGCCACCGGCTTCGCCGGTGCGAGGGACGCTTGATGTTCGGATGAAAGACCACTGACGGAGCCAGTGGCACACGCTTTGATCTCCTGAACCCATGAAGGACCACCCGTCATCAGTTCAAGCCGCCCGCACCAGCAACCACCGGGCGAGCATCACGCCGACGATGACGAGATGGATCGCCGCGATCAGCACGCCGACGCCGATCAACGTCAGCGAACCGTCATCCTTCTCGGCCTTCTGCTTGAGCAATCGCGTGGCGACCACGCCGCTGATCCAGTCCCAATGAAACATCACGTGGACGACAATCCCCAGGCTAAACAAGCAGAAGACGCCGAATTGGCCGTTGCGGAAATCGGTTTCGGTGAACCCGGCGATCCGCCACTCGTCTCCCGCCGCGCGGGGAAAGACTAGATGCACCACGATCATCGACCACGCCAGCAGCAGGAACAACCCGGCGAGGACGACATCGAGCCAGAAGTTGATCATCGTCTTATGCCGCGACCAGAACGAGCCGCGCGTCGACTCGACTCGGGATCGCGGGGCGGCAACCGTCGGATCGGGCGCGGTCGCCGAACCGGGATCCCACACGCTTCCCGGGCTCGGTCGGGTCGGTTCTTCCATTACCAGGCTCATCGGGCCAACTCGTTTCCTAAGGGTTGAGCGACGGAGTCGGCGGCCGCGCAGAAGGGACAACGTGCGGCGCCCCGCCGAGATGCCACATGACCCCCCGGATGATCGCCGACGGTTCCTCCATGCG
>CAYRVS010000171.1:0-7974 GCA_964427725.1 uncultured Planctomycetaceae bacterium
GTCTAACATGCCCTGCGATTTCTGGCAAGATTGAGTGTCAACACGACCTAGACACTCGACACTAGACCGGTCGAGTTGCTCTCCCAAAATGAAACAAGCAAAGACCCTGTCACCGGGGGGACTGACGTCCCCCCGCTCCTTGGCAGATCGTGTGATCGCCGGTACGGGGAACTATTCGTCCGCGCCGCTCGCGCCTCCACCCGTTGCGCCTTTGGCTCCCGCCAAGTACGCGGCGACGATTTTTTCGTGCAGGTCCTTGGTCATCTCGGGATGTTCTTCGAGGTAGGCGCGGGCCTTGTCGCGTCCCTGGCCGATGCGGGTCTCGCCGCAGGTGAACCAACTGCCGCTGCGGTCGACGAGGCGATACGCCGTCGCCAGATCGAGGACGTCCCCTTCGTAGCTGATACCCCGCTCGCTGAGCATGTCGAACTCGGCCTGACGGAAGGGGGGAGCGACCTTGTTCTTTACCACCTTCACCTTCATCCGCATCCCGATCGTTGTTTCCCCTTCCTTCAAGGTGCTCAAGCGGCGGACGTCGACCCGGCAGGAACTGTAGAATTTGAGCGCGCGGCCGCCGGGGGTCGTTTCCGGGCTGCCGAACATCACGCCGATCTTTTCGCGAATCTGATTGATGAAGATGACCGTGGTTTTCGACTTGGCGATCGCGCCGGTCAGCTTCCGCATCGCCTGACTCATCATGCGGGCCTGCAAACCGACGTGGGAATCGCCGATTTCACCGTCGAGTTCCGACTTGGGAACCAAGGCGGCGACCGAATCGACCACAATGATGTCGACCGCATTCGACTTGATCAGCATCTCGGCGATCTGCAACGCCTCTTCGCCGTAAGAGGGCTGGCTGACCAGCAGATCCTCCAGGTCGACCCCCAGCCGCTTGGCCCAGCTCGGGTCGAGAGCGTGTTCGGCGTCGATGAACGCGGCGATCCCCCCGGCCCGCTGCGCCGCCGCGATCGCGTGCAGGGTCAGCGTCGTCTTCCCGCTCGACTCGGGCCCGAACACTTCAATGATCCGGCCGCGCGGGAACCCATACCCGCCGAGCGCCAGGTCGAGCGACAGCGCCCCCGTGGAAATCCCGCCGACCCCCGCGCTCTGGTCGGTCAGTTTCATGATCGAGCCTTTGCCGAACGCTTTCTCGATCTGCCCGAGGGCGTTGTCGAGCATGCGGTGATTCTCGGCGGAGGCGAGATCGGCTTCGGTCTTCTTCGCGGGTTTGGCCTTGGGAGACATCGCGGAACTTTCTGCGGCACGACACGCGGGGAGGTGAGACTTGAGATTGTGAGTTGTCACAAGGCCATCACGGTTCGTCAGGCCAGCGATCATGTGGACGTGGGGATAGTAGTCGAAGCCCCATGGGTTCGCAAGTTCACGACGAAGAATTTTGTTCAGTCTTACTGCTACAGCGCGCTGGAACGCGACCTCAGGGAGACAGGTCCTTGAGGGCGTAACTCCTTACCCCAAAAGCTCCAGAAAGCCCATCAGCTCGCCGGCGGCATGGTGGTCACCGACCCGCCGTGCGGTCTCGAGACCGGTGGTCGCCAAGGTCCGCGCCGCGTCGAAGTCTCCCCGTTCCTGGGCCCATTGGGCATGCCGGAACCACGCCGCGACATAATCGGGAAAGCGTTGGTGGACGAGAGTGAACCGGGCCTCGGCCGAGGCGACGTCCCCCTCTTTAACCAACTCAGTCGCCAAGGCGTAGTGGAGGAAGACGTCGTCGGGATCGGTCACCAACAGAGTTTCCAATTTCGCCCGGCGCGACATCGCAACAGCATTTCAGGTCAGAAGTTGTGGACACCGTTCGCGGCAAGACCGTCAACGATCTGTCAGACGCCGTTCTAGCGGAGAGGGATTTGGTCCGGCAAGTCCGACGGAAGGGAATTGAACGCTTTGCGAGTATGGGTCAATTTGGTGGACTTTGCCGATTGGGTTCAAGTTAACGCCGCCCCCAGCCGATCCTCAAGAACTGGTGGATTGTCGGTTGAGGACGGCATGATTTACGGGCTGTATCTGTCGGCGCAGGGAGCGGAAGCGCAAACCTTCCGCCAGACGGTCTTGGCCAACAACCTGGCCAACGCCCAGACGACCGCTTTCAAACGCGACATTCCCGTCTTCCGCGCTCATCTCCCGTTTGACGCCGCCCATCAAACCCCGTTCGAGAACCCGCCGGGGCACGAAGACCAAACCGGCGGCGTATCGCTGGCCGCGACCATCACCGATTGGGCTCAGGGGCCGCTGGAGGTCACCGATCGCCCGCTCGATCTCGCGCTGATGGGCCCGGGGTTCTTTGAGGTCGGCGTGGGGAACGATCGGCTGCTGACCCGGAATGGCAAGCTGGCGATCAATCACGAGCAAACCCTCGTCACCGCCGATCATGGCTATCCGATCCTCGACGCGACGGGGCAATCGATCACGATCCCCGAGGGGACGCGGCAGATTTCGATCAACGGAGACGGCAGCCTGTCGGTCTTGGGGCCCGGCGGCCGACATGAACAACTCGCGACGCTCAGCGTCGTCGACCCCGCCGCGCCGGAACTCCTGCTGAAGGAGGGGGACGGGCTCTATCGACCCCAAGGGGAAGTCCTCCCCGCCGTGGAGGCGCAGGTCCGGCAGGGGATCTTGGAAGGCTCTTCGACCGACCCGGTCCATGGGATGGTCGAACTGATCGAGACCTCGCGGGCGTTTGAAATGAACATGAATCTGGTGCGGTATCAGGACGAGATGCTCGGGCAGTTGATCTCGAGCGTAGCGCGGAAGTGATGTTCCACAGAAGCCCAGGGAAAGCTTTCCCCGGGCTTCCGAAAACTTATCTCACATACCCATAACACAAACACAATCCCATGCTGTATCGCGCGATGAATGCTGCGGCGTCCGGCATGGACGCCTTCATTTTCAATCTCGACGTGATCGCCAACAATCTGGCGAACGCCGGGACGACGGGCTTCAAGCGCTCGCGGACCGATTTTCAGGACTTGTACTATCAGTACTACAAGCCGCCGGGGACCCCCGACAATCTCGGGAACATCATGGCGGAAGGGATTTTCGCCGGCTCGGGGGCGCGGGTCGCCGCGGTGCAGCCTGATTTCACGCAGGGGAGCATCCTGACCACGGGGCGCCAGCTGGATGTCGCCATCGAGGGGCGGGGCTTCTTTCAAGTCAGCGAGGCGGGGCAGTTTTACTACACCCGCAACGGATCGTTCACCGCGAACGCCAACGGCACGCTGGTGATGTCGAGCGCCAACCGCGGGATGACGCTCGATCCGCCGATCACCATTCCTCCCGACGCCACGGAAATTTCGATCTCCGCCGACGGCGTGGTGTCGGTCCTGCAATCCGGCAGCAATCAATTCCAACAGGTCGGCACGATCCAGCTCGCGCAGTTCATCAACCCCGAAGGGCTGCTGCACGAAGGGGAGACGCTGTATACGCCGACCGACGCGTCGGGAACACCCCTTTTGAGCAACCCCGGCGATCAAGGTCTGGGGCTGTTGCGGCAGAGTTTTCTCGAGAACTCCAACACGGAACCGGTGAAGGAGCTGGTCGACCTGATCAAGACCCAGCGAAACGTCGAGCTCAACAGTCAGGTGGTCCAGGCGTCGGATCAATTGCTGCAGTTGGTGAGCAATCTCCGCCGGTTTTAAAGGACGTTCATGAAGGGTTGCGGCTGCGTGCTTCTGCTGCTGGCGTCGTTCGCGAATCTCGCGTCCGGCGCGGTGATCGAGCTGCGCGCCGATGTCCAGGTCGAACCATCCTCGTTGGTGCTGCTGGGACAAGTTGCGACGATTCATGCCGCCGACCAGGCGGAGCAACAGCGGCTGGAACGGTTGGTGATGAGCCCCGCGCCGGCGGCGGGACGGACACTGCGGGTCACGCATGACGACGTCCGCATCCGACTGCAGGGGGCGGGGATCAACCTCGCGACGATCGAATACCGGGGCCGCAGCACGACGGCGATCCGCGCCGTCGCCCGGCCGCCGCTGCCGACCGAAGTCACGCCACTTGACGCCTCAACGGGCAAGTCCGCATCGCGTTCGGTTTCCATGACACCACCATCTTCGCGAGAAATCACCGCGGCGGCGGAGCATGTCGCCAAGGTCTTCCGCCGCGCGTTCCGGTTGGAGGGGGCGGCATTTGCCGAACAGCAGGTGACATGTGAACTTGCTCCAGCCGACGTCCGGACGGTGCTGAACGTTCCCGTCGAGCAATTGCGGTTTCGTGAAAGTCAATTCGACCCCGAGGCCGCCGTCCCGTTGACGCTGTGGTGGACCGACGCGGAAGGGGCGACGCATGACATCCCCGTTCGCGTCAGTCTGACGACCGTGCCGCAAGTTCTCGCGGTCAGGCAGGCGTTGCCGATCGGCGCGGTCCTCAAACCGGATGATCTGACGTGGGTTCCCGCCGACGAAAACACGCCGGGCATCCCGCGCATCGCGGACGCGATCGGGCAGGAAGTGACCCGCTCGCTGCGTGCCGGGCAACGCCTGCGCCCCGAAGATTTGCGGCCGATCGATCTCGTCCACAGCAACGACTTGGTGACGGTCGTCGTGCGGCGGTCGGGGATCGTCGTCAAGCGGACCTTCAAGGCGCTCTCATCCGGCGCGCTCCATGAAACGGTCAATCTGGTGGCGATCGACGATCCGCGGTTGCGGATTCAAGGGGTCGTGACCGGCGTGCAACAGGCGAGCGTTTCGGGCGAGCCGCTCGAACCGCGCAACCAGTATCAGGATGAACGGGGTGTTGTCCCCCTGACGCCGACGCAACGCCCCGTCCGTGGGGGGCCCGCGCGATGAGGCGACAACTCTGGAAGTATGGCTGGTTCTTGTTGGGGGCGACTACGACCTGCTTGCCGGCGGCCGATCGAGTCGTCTCGCGGCAGGCGGCCTTGCGGCCCGATCAGTTGGAGGCCGCCGATCCCGACGCGGTCTACATTCCCCCACCGCCGAGCATCCGGGATTACTCGTTCATCTACATCGACGCGCCGCCGCCGCCGGAGCTGATCAAGGTTCACGACATCATCACCATCGAGGTGGATGAAAAGGCGGAGGTGATCGTCAACTCGCGGTTCAACCGGCAACGCAACGGCTCGCTCAACGCGCAGCTCAAGGAGTTTCTCCGGCTGCGGTCGGACGGGCCCGAGATCGAGAATTCGGCGTCGACGCAACCGAGCATCGAGGGGAGCCTGCAGAACCGGTTGCAGACGATCGGGCAGTTAACCGACCTCGAAGGGATCACCTACAAGATCGCGGCGACGGTGGTCGACGTCCTGCCGAACGGAACCATCGTGCTGGAGGCCCGCAAGTCGATCCGCACCAATCAAGATCTGTTCGAGTACCGCCTGACGGGTCGGATCGATAAGGGGAAGATCAAGCCCGATCGGACCGCGCGGACGGAGGACATCGCCGAGCTCGACATCCAGCGGTTGCAGCGCGGCAAGGTCTTCGACAGCACGAAAACCGGCTGGGGAACCCGCATTCTGGATGTGATTTTCCCGTTCTGAGAGACGAGATGACGTGAGAGCGATCAGGAGCAGGGGGAGGTCACTCCCCTTGGTGATTCTCTTGGTTCTTTGAATGCAGCATCACCGGGGGGACTGACGTCCCCCCGCTCCTGAAACCTATTGTTCTTGATGGTGTGCCAAGATGACTTCCCCCACCAGCACCGCCCGATGCCGCGTCCCTCGCCGCGTTTGGTGGGTGGTGTGTGGACTCTTGGCGACATGGTTCCTGGCGTCACCCGTCGAGGCCCGCGTCCGCCTCGAAAACATCTGCACGTTGCAGGGGCAGCAGGAAGTCCGGCTGATGGGGCTGGGACTGATGGTCGGGCTCAACGGGACGGGCGACGGAGCGAAGAATCTCCCGACGATTCGCGCCCTCGCGGCGGCGCTGGCGCGGATGAACTCTCCCGTCGCCCCCACCGACCTGCGGAACGGCGACAGTGTCGCCGTCGTGATGGTCGAGGCGACGATCCCCCGCACGGGACTCAAGAAGGGGCAGGCGATCGACTGTTTCCTCAGCAGCACGATGGGGGCGAAAAGCCTCCGCGGCGGACGGCTCTTGTCGACCCCCCTCACCACCACTCATGTCCGGGATGAAACCGTGTGGGCCCTCGCCGGAGGGGCGGTGATCATCGAAGACGTCACTCGGGCGACGACTGGGCGTATTCTGCAAGGGGCCGCCTTGCAGCGCGACGCGACCCCGTTGTTCATGCAGCAGACCTCGGGCGGGTCGATCACGCTGATGATCGATCCCCATCACGCCAGTTTCTGGACGGCGTCGGAAGTGTCGCGGGTCGTCAATAGCGAGTTCTCGTTCGAGGTCGGCGGCAAACAAGTCGCCCGGCCGCTCACGCCGAATGCGGTCGAGGTCCTGATCCCCGCGCAATACCAGGAGACGCCGGTCGACTTCGTGGCGCAGGTGCTGGATGTCGGGATCGACATTCCCACCACGCAGGCGCGGGTCATCCTCAATAGCCGGACCGAGACGGTGATCGTCACCGGCGAAGTCGAAATCAGTCCGGTCGTCATCAGCCACAAAAGTTTCAGCATCGAAATCGGCGGCGAAGATCCCCAGATGGCGGGACCGTTCGTGGGCTTGATCGAAGGGCAGGGGCGGCAGTCGCCGCAGCAACTGGAACAGTTGGTGACCGCGCTCAAGCAGTTGCGGGTCCCGTCGTCCGACATCATCGCGATTATTCGGGAACTCCACGCGACGGGGAAGCTGCACGCGGAGTTGTTGGAGCGCTGATTGGACGCCCAGGGATGGCCATCCCTGGTCCTCAAAGAGACATCATGAACGGTATTGCCCCCACCTCCTCATTGTCCGGCATGGCGACGGGTCCGACGCCGTCGGCCGCCGCGCCCGACTTGCAGGGGACGTTTCAGAAAGCGGTCGCGGGGCTTTTCTTCGGCGAGCTGCTCAAGTCGCTGCGATCGACCGTCGGCGAACCGGCGTACATTCACGGCGGCCAGGCGGAGAAGCTGTTTGAAGGCCAGCTCGATCAGATCCTGTCCGAGAATCTGGCGACGACGCAAGGGGGGGCCTTCGTCGGCGAGTTGTACGACCAGTTTCGCGCGCAGCTCGGGCTGCCGCCGGAAAAGTCCTCGCAAACCTCCGGAAGCATCCAGGCGGATTCTTCACGCTGGTCGTCGCAACCGTTGAAACCGGTGCTTGAAGCGCGATCCGGCACGCAAAGCTTCGCCGCTACAACCGCTACCGCACCATTCAGCGGACTCTTCCGAAAATAGGAAGACGCGGTCCCGGGCCGACGGTCTCGCCTGTAGGAGCCGACCCCGTTCGGACGCCGGACTGATCATGGACGGATCGGTCGGCGAGTCCGCCGCGCGGGAGGGTGCGCGATGTCCCCCGAATGGCTCGACGAGGTGGCACGATTCACCGTCGTCATCGAGACGACCCAGCAGGAATTGCTGGAGACGCTGCGTCTCAAGCGACGGGCGCTGGTGACCGGATCGGCGACCGACATGCAGCGACTGAACGACGCCGCGCTGGAGGTCGCGCGGCGACTGAAGGGGCTGACGGTATGGCGCGCCCGACTGCTCGAGCAGGCCCATGCGGCGGGTGAAGTCGGCGAGACGTTGTCGGATGTCCTGGCCGCCAGCATCACCCTTGAGGCGGAAGAACTGCGTGGTCGGCTGGCGGCGGTTCAGAACCGTTTCGGGGAAGCCCGGCGGGAAGCGTGGATTCAATGGATCATCGCCCAGCGGACGGGGGGCTGTTACGCCGACGTGCTGGAGTTGTTGGCGCGCGGGGGACAACGCTCGCCGGTGTATGGGGATCCGGTGGGGAGCGCGTATGGATCGGGCGGAGCGGTGCTGGATGCCGCTGTGTAGCAGGCGCGTGGGCTTCCGTAAGGCGTGTGCCACAGGCTTCGCCAGTGGTCTTGTTCGAAGGACATAGCACTTGAAGCCCACTGGCGAAGCCAGTGGCACACGGACAGATTCCCAGA
>CAYRVS010000171.1:7984-11814 GCA_964427725.1 uncultured Planctomycetaceae bacterium
CTCACAGGTCGATGGAAACCGGCAGGACCTGATCATGAAGGAGCGTGAGTTCGGATGTCGCTGAACGGGGCGCTGGCGATCGCGAATGGCTCGTTGCAGTTGTTCTCGCTGGGGATTCAGATCTCCGGGAACAACATCGCCAACGCGTCGACGCCCGGGTACATCCGCGAACAACTTCGCGTTTATCCCAGCCCGCCCTACGCCATCGGCACCGTCTTGGTGGGGACCGGGGCGCAGGCGACCGGCGTCAAGCAGCTCTTCGACGGCTTCCTCGAATCCCGCATCCACACGGCGAACACCGACTACTCCGCCGCCAACGCCCGGCACACGGCCTATCTGCAACTGGAAGGGACCGTTCGCGAACTGGGAGACCAGGATCTCTCGACCAGTTTGAACAATTTCATTCAGTCGGTGCAGGACGCCGCCAATCAGCCCGATGATCCCGCGTTGCGGAACATCGTGATTCAGCAAGGGAAGCTCTTCGCGCGGGATGTCACCGACTTGCGACGGCGGGTCGGGGAACTGCGGGACTCCCATTCGGGGCAGATTCGCTCGCTGGTCGACGAGGCGAACGGGCTGATCGATCAGATTACCGCCCTCAATCCGCAGATCGGCCGGTTGGAGGCCAACGGGCTCGATCTCAGCGAAGCGGGCGCGCTGCGGGTCCAGCGGCTGAACGCCCTAAGTCGGTTGTCGGAAATCATTCCCGTCCGCGTGAACGAGCATCCGTCGGGGGCGATCGACGTCTTCACCGATTCCGACTTTCTGATTCTGGGGGGCTACTCGCAGAAGCTGGAATCGATCGTCGCACCGACGGAGAACGGGGTCGCCGAAGTCAGCGTACAGACGACGCAAACCAACGCGATCATCGGTCCCGACGGCGGGGAACTCGGCGGCTTGATTCACGCCCGCGACCGCATCCTGACCGGCTTTCTCGATCAGCTCGATCAATTCGTCGGTGGCGTGATCTACGAAACCAATCGCGTCCACGCGAGCGGGGAAGGGCTCCGCGGGTTCACCGACGTCACCGGGACGAACTTCGTCACCGACAGCACGGCCGCGCTCAATCAGGCGGGGCTCTCCTTCGCCCCGGAGCATGGGAGCTTCGTGGTGAAGGTCCGCAACGCGACGACCGGCGCGGTGACCGCGCACCAAATCGCGATCGATCTCGATGGGATCGGGACCGATACCTCGCTGCAAGAGCTGCGGACCGCGCTCGATGGTTTGCCGAACGTCACCGCGACGATCACGTCCGAACGCAAACTGCGGATCACGACCGATGCGGGGTACGAGGTCCGCTTCGGCGACGACACGGCGGGGGTGTTGACCGCGCTGGGGATCAACACCTTCTTCACGGGGGACCAGGCCGACAACATCGCCGTCAACGACCTGGTCGCCGGGGACCAGCGGTATCTGGCGACGGGGCGGGGGGGCGGACCGGCGGATAACACGAACGCTCTGGCGCTCGCGCAGGCGTTTGATCGGGCCAGCACACGGCTCGGCGGGGTGTCGGTCGACGAGTTCTACACGAGTCTGATCGGGGGACTGGGACAGGCCTCCGCGGCGGAAGGGGCCCTCACCGAAGGCTCGAAGAGTTTTCTGGAGTCCCTGAAGACCCAGCGTGAACAGCGCTCGGGGGTGAGTCTTGATGAAGAGGCGATTCAGATTCTGCAGCTACAACGGAACTATCAAGCCGCGGCGCGAATCATTTCGACCGTGGATGAACTCTTAAATACGTTGATCAATATTTGAGAGGACGTCTCGAGATTCTCACGTCAGAGTTCTCGGGAGACTGATTCCCAAGAACAGACCGCCGCGACAGATCACAGTGTTCGCGGCTCGCATGAGCCGTTGGTGAAAACGATTCCATGGGTGTCAGTCAGATCAATCCCGGACGCATCTCGAATTCGCTGATGGCGCGGCGGATTCTCGATTCCGTCAACACGAATCAGCAGGCGATCAGTCTGCTGCAGACACAGCTCGCCACGGGAAAGAAGTTTCTGCTGCCGTCCGAAGCGCCGACGGCGGCGACGCAGACGCTGGTCCTGCAGAAGCTCGATGAACGCCGGGCGGCGTTTCAAGGGAGCGTACGGACCAATCAAGGGTTCCTGGCCACCGCCGATCAGACGTTGAACGTCATCGCCGACGGGCTGACGCAGGCGCGCGGGTTGGCGCAGGCGGCGGCGGGAGATCAGGTCACCTCGCAGGAACGGCAAGGCTTGGCGCAGGAGGTCGCGGGGCTGATCCGCTCGACGATTCAGGCCGCGAACACGCAGTACGCCGGGCGGTATCTCTTCGCCGGGACCGCGACCGATCGGGCCCCGTTCGAGCAAACGCAGGGGGGACTCGTCCGGTACAACGGGAATACGCAGAAAATCGCGGGGCTCGCCGACTTCGGCCTGTTGGTCGGCAGCGGCATCGACGGCGGGCTGGGGCTGGCGGCGATCACCCAACCGGAATCGCGCGATCTCAACCCCGCGTTGACGTTGAGCACTCAGCTCGACGACTTGTACGCCGGCGCAGGGGTGGAGCTCGGCCGCATTCGCGTGACGCTGGACGACGGCGTTAGCACAGTGCAGAAGGACGTCGATCTCGCGGGGGCCGAGACGATTCAGGACGTGAAGATCGCCCTCGAACAGGCCTTCACGGGGGAACCGATCACGCTGACGGTGGCGATCGACCCAACCACCCACAGCGGGTTGCGGTTGACTCCCTCGGCGGGGACGATTCGCGTGCAGGATCGGGAAGGGGGGACGACGGCTCAGGGGCTGGGAATCGAAGGGGGGCCAGTCGCGGTGTTGAACGGTACCGATCTCGACCCTGCGATCGGACTCTTCACGAATGTCGCTTCCCTGAACGGCAACACCGGAATCGGCGCGACCGCCGGGTTTGGGTTACGGATCGAGAACGCCGGGGATGTCACGGTGGTCGATCTCGACGGCGCGGTCACCGTGCAGGATGTGCTCAATCGCATTCGCGACGCCGAGCCGAACGTCATTGCCGATTTGGCCGCCGATGGGCGCGGGATCACCGTCTCGAGCCGCTTAAGTGGCGCGAACTTCTCCATCGGCGAGAACGGCGGCACCAACGCCACACAATTGGGCCTGCGGACGTTCACGACCGATGTCCGGTTGGATGCCCTCAATTTAGGGACCGGCGTGTCCGGGTTGGGGACCACGCCGCTGCGGATCACGCGGCGGGACGGGACCGCGGTGGAGGTCGACCTGAGCGCGGCGCTGACGGTGCAGGACGTGATCACCGCGATCAACGCCGTTGACCCGGGGGTTCTCACCGCGAGTTTGAAGAGCGTCGGGAATGGGTTCGCGCTGCAAGACACCTCGGGGGCGGGAGCGCTGACCGTCGAGAACTCGGCGTTGTCGACGGCGCTGGGGTTGGACGGGACCGAGAACACCGGTTCGACGGGGGTTTTGCACGGCCGCGATGTCCATCCGCGGCAACCGGGGGGGACGTGGAATCTGCTGGTCGGATTGGAACGGGCGATTCGGGATCGTGATCTGCCGGCGCTCGAACGACTCGCGAAGGGGCTCGACGAGGAAGCGGCGCGACTCTCCGTTGTGCGCGGCGATCTGGGGATCCAGCAGCGGCAGTTGGACGATCTCGACAATCTGCTGGAGGATCGGCATGTCGATTTGCAGGGCCAGCTCGAAAAGCTGGTGGACATCGACTATGCCGAGACGATCACGCAGTTCACCGCGCAGCAGCAGGCGCTGGAGGCCTATCTGCAAGTCGCCGCGCGGACGCAGCAGTTGTCGATCCTGCAGTACCTGTAGCCCGCCGGATGCCCAGCCATCGCCATGGCTGGGTCGTCG
>CAYRVS010000172.1:0-11715 GCA_964427725.1 uncultured Planctomycetaceae bacterium
CCCAAGGGATCATCCACGAGTCGCGCTGGCAATGACACCATTCGCTCTGCGACAGATAGCCCGCCGCGAGGAGCAACATCGTCCAACCGACGTGCGTCCCGGAAGCTCCCATCAAAACCAAGAGCCGCGCGGCCGCCGCGAGGCCGACTCCCAGCCAGACAAGATCCCACAGCCGCAAGGCTTCCGGGCTGTTTCCGGCGATCAGGCGGACTCCCGCATGGATCGCGAAGACGCCGGGGAGGTTGGGCTCCAGGAGCTCGCGATACAGGACGCCCCCGCGCAGCGCGAGCGCCGTATGCAGGTCGAAGACCTCGGCGTCGTTGGTCAGCGGCAGCCGCAGGAACAGGGGAACCGCGACGACCAGCAGCCCGATCCCCAGCAGCCAAGGGAGCATGGTCGGCAGGCGTGACGCGGACGTTGGTGGGCGCACGTCACGATCCTCTTCCGAATCCGCATCACCAGTATGGGCGGCGCTATGCCCGTGACGGCGCGCTACGGCGACACTTGTTCGGCGAACCATGCGACGGTCCGCTGGACCCCTTCCTCAAAGGGCACCTTGGGTCGCCAGCCGAGGGTCTTCGCCGCCGCCGAGGCATCGACGATGCTCGAGCGCAGATCGCCAGCCCGCGCGGGACCGTAACTTGGAATCGGAGGTTCCCCGGCACGTCCCCTGCGTTGCCAGACGCGGGCCGTTTCCGCGCGAACCAGACTTGCGAGGCGATTCACGTCACTCCGCTCGCCGGTCCCGATGTTTAAGGCGACAAACGGTTCCGCGAGATCCGCCGTGAGCGCGAGCAGATTGGCCTGGGCGACATCGGGTCCATAGACATAGTCGCGATCATACTTGCCGTCGCCGTTGATCGTCGGAGCCTCACCGGCGAGGAGCTTCTGACTGAAGATCGCCATCACGCCCGCTTCGCCATGGGGATTCTGCCGCGGGCCGTAGACGTTGGCATAACGCAGCGCGACCCCCTTAAGGCCGCGTTCCCGCGCGTAGAACTGCAGATACTTTTCCCCGACCCATTTGCTGATGCCGTAGGGCGAAATCGGATTGGCGGGGGTCGCTTCCGGGGCGGGTTCGTAGACGTCGCCGTACAAGACGCCCCCCGACGAGGCGAAGACGATCCGCGACGCCCCGACCCGCGCCGCGGCATCGAACACGTTGACCAGCCCGAGGACGTTGACCTCCGCATCGAAGATCGGCTCGCGGACCGACCGGCTCACCGACATCTGCGCCGCCTGATGGCTCACCGCGTGTGGCCGGACCTCGTCAAAGACGCGGTTCACCGCCGCCGTGTCGCGGATATCGATCACGTTGAGCGGCACGTCGGCGGGAAGGTTCTTCCGCGACCCGCTCGACAAATCGTCGATCACGAACGCCTCGTGCCCGGCGGCCCGACAAGCGTCGACAATGTGACTACCGATAAAACCGGCACCACCGGTCACCAACACCCGCATGAAGACTTTCCTGGCTGAAGTCGGTTCGTGGGGAACTCTAGCCTATCGATTTGTCAAATTGCTGGGAAATGACGCCGCGAATCCTAACGATTTCGGCAGTTTGAGCGCGCCGGCGACAAATGACGGCGAGCTATACGGAATCACACATCCCTCGGTTCGCCGGTTTTCCCGGACGCCACTTCGGCTACACTGGGACGTGGCCCAAAGAGGCACCGAGTGCTGGGATCGGGATGTCGCAGCCGGTGGGGCTCGCGATCGGCAGCCACCGACCAACCAACCCACGCGCTCCATCAAGGCAGGGAGGCATGAGCAGCGACGAACCATCGGCGGAACACTTGTCCGAACCTACGGAGCACCCAAGCCCCCCCACCGACGCCGCGCCGCTCGCGCCACGCGAGAAGGTGAAAACGTTTCCGTCCACCCCCGGCGTCTACCTGATGAAGGACGATCGGGGTCGGGTGATCTACGTCGGCAAGGCGGTCAACTTGCGCAGCCGCGCGGGGAGCTACTTCCTCAAGCAGGCGTTGATCGACCGCCGGACGTGTGACCTCGTTCCCGAGATTCGCGATCTCGATTACATCACCACCGACAGCGAGGTCGACGCGCTGCTGCTGGAAGCCCGTCTGGTGAAGGACATCCAGCCGCGGTTCAACAGCGAGCTCAAAGACGACAAGACCTTCCCCTATCTACAGATCACCATTCGCGAACCCTTTCCGCGCGTCGAGTTCACCCGCAAACCCAGGCCGCGCGGCACCAAGCTCTACGGCCCCTTCACCAACGCGCGGAAACTCCGCGGCGCGATCGCAGTCCTGCAGAAGATCTTCCGCTTCCGCAACTGCTCGCTTGACATCCGCCCCGACGACGAACGCTGGCGATGGTTTCGGCCGTGCCTCCTCGCGAGCATTCAGCAATGCACCGCCCCGTGCAATCTGCGGATCACCCGCGAGGACTATCGCCGCGACATCAAGCGATTGATCATGTTCCTCGACGGGAAAAAGAAACGGCTCTTCCGCGAGTTGCGCGAAGAGATGACCGCCGCAGCCGCCGAGCTGAAGTTCGAGAAGGCGGCCCGCTTGCGGGACCAGATCGCGGCCCTCGAGAACCTGAATTTGCGAGGGGATCTCGCCGCCGATGCCCAGCCCGAGGTCTTTCAGATCGACCCGAAACGCGGGGTGAAAGGGCTGCAGAAGATTTTCCACCTCCCCGCGCCACCCCGACGGATCGAAGGGCTCGACATCGCCCATTTGCAAGGGGGGGAAACGGTCGCGAGCTTGGTCCAGTTCATCGATGGTCTTCCCTTCAAGCACGGGTACAAGCGCTTCAAAATCCGGTCGGTCGACGGCGTCGACGATTTCGCCTCCATGCGCGAAGTCGTCAGCCGCCGGTTCCGGCGCTTGCAGCAGGAAGGGGAGGCGTTCCCGGATCTGCTCCTCATCGACGGCGGCAAAGGCCAACTGAGCAGCGTGATGGAGGCCTTCCGCGACCTCGACATCGCGCCGCCGTTCACGATCTCGCTGGCCAAACGGGAAGAGGAAATCTTCCTGCCGGGCGAAGCGGAACCGCGCGTCCTCGGCAAACACTCGTTCGCCCTGCGGCTGCTGCAATACGTCCGCGACGAATCGCACCGCAGCGCGCAGCACTATCATCACATGCTGCGGAAGAAATCCACCTTCGGGGAGTCGGGGCCGTCTTGAGGCGCCGCAGACTCGACGTTCGTGGCGCCTCAAGATCCGCCCCGCGATGATCGTTTTTGCCTGATGTAGAACCTCGCCAAGGTCGGTAAGTGATCGCTGATCGTTTCCTTGACTTCCTTTAGGACGTCCACGACCTCCTTGTCGGTCATCGAACCAGCTTTGGCCAACGCCTCTTGAATCGGGGTCCACTTCACCACCTTTGCGACCTGCTTGTCGACGATCTGCTGATCGGAGGCCAAGGTGATCGCCGTCAAGTCGATTCGCGACACGAACCGGCTACTGCGATTCGCCAACCACAAGTACGAGTATTCACTCGGATCGTTGATGTCGCGAAAATGGACCGGAGTGTGCGGATCTTGCTCGAGCTCGTGAATTGGTTGCCACTCGTCGGCGTCGGGAGCGGCATTCCAATCCCCCATGATCATCGCGTCCGAATCGGTGAGCGGCGCCGTGTTCTTCAGCCAGTCCGCCAGAACTTCCGCAGATTCACGTCGCTGAGGCGCCCCCTCGCCCATAGCCTTCAGATGGACCCCCAAGACCTGAAAGTCGAACTTCTCCGCGCCGGCGGGCACTCGGACCGAAGAACCCGCGGGGATTCTGGCGGTGAAATACCCATACAACGGAGTCCGACCGGCGAAAGGATCCTTCTGCCCCGCCTTCTGATGAGTCCCCCGCGCGAACAGGTCGGTGACATCGCTTTTTGCGCGAATCCAGTCTCGATCCCACATCATTGCAACGCGCTGTTCGCCCCCCGCGTCGGTGTAGTGGACAACGTAATCGCCGGCACCGCGCTGATTCAGTTCTTCAGCCACGGCATCCAACACTCCCGGGTAACGGCCATCCCTCGAAGGACCGGCAATCTCCTGAAAGACGAACAGATCGGAATTGAAGGCTTCCAGAATGTCGACCACCCGATCGAAGCGGCGCCGATCTTTGCTCGCCGACTTCGCGGCACCGAACCATTCAATGTTCCATTGAAGCACATCGATGAAACGCGAACTGTCACGATATGCCTTGGGAACGAAATCCGCGAATGCGCGTGAAAGGTTGTCGTTTTCGGATGTCAATACGCCATCACGACGTCGAACCGGGGCAGCCATCGTCTTCCTTTCGTTCCAGGCAACGGCACCGACCCGCGGGAGACGCAGGTCACTCTCTTCTACAAGCTCCGCATGCCCCCGGACAAGCGAAGACTCAAGACCCGGCTATGGCGGATCTCTGTTGGGGCTTCGCTCCCGGAAACCAGGATGCGATGGACCGCGCGACATGCCCACTCAACGCCTCGGTTTCGCACCGTTTCAATCGACCGACACCGCGCGCCGGCCGTCGGCGGTCTGGCTTGGCATCAGTTGTGGACGGGGTTGGTTGGCGGGCCAGTCGAAGATGCCCAGTTCGCGCGGCAGGCGGATTGATGGCCGAAGGAGCCTGCCGTCGTCATCGCTGACGATCGGCTTCACCGCCTCTGGTCGAACAGGCCGCCCGCTTGAATTGCCGATGCGGGCGACAGCGGTGCCGAACCGTCGACGCGCGGCAAGTCGGCCGGCAGCCGCGCGTCGGACCAGTCGGTCTTGTGCGACTTGGCTTCCGCATGGGGACGTACGTCGCAGGCGTCAGCGACACCTGCCAACCCGTCGCGACCAGTTCCTCGGCCAAGTCTGGCGTCCGGCCACATGATGCGAGCGCCGCCGTCACTGCCGCATTGGGGCACTTGCGATTCGCCAAGACCGCGCCTCGAGCGTTCATGACGCATCACGGCACAAACGCCTGATGATCGTCCGAACCGAAAGACACGGTATCATGACCCATGGATGAGGCCCCCGAGCACGAAGAGAGAAAGCGGTACAGCATCCCCACGCATCTCTCAGCGCCTCGGACTTTCAGTCCCATGGATCCGCTTTTCATGCCGGAATTCACGTCATGGATCAACCTAACGACGTCATCGGTCTGGGAGAGCTGCTGTGGGATCTCTTCCCCGGCTGGGAGACCGACCTCGCGAAACGGAAACCGGGCGGGGCCCCCGCGAACGTCGCCTTTCACGCCCAACAACTCGGCCACCGCGCCGCCGTCGCCACGCGTGTGGGGAGTGATGACCTCGGAACCGACCTCCTCGCGTTTCTCGAGCGCCAAGGCCTGTCGACCAGCTTGGTGCAGCACGATCCCGAGCCGATCACCGGCAGCGTCACGGTTCAGCTCCGTGACACCGGCACGACCTACACATTCCGCGAAGATTCCGCGTGGGACCGGCTGGCCTTGACCCCCGACTGGCAAGCCGCCCTCGCGACCACCCGCGCCCTGGCCTACGGCACGTTGGCGCAGCGGAATCCCGTCAGCCGGGCCACGATTCAGGCCGCCGTCGCCGCGACGCCCCCATCGGCTTGGCGGGTCTACGACATCAATCTCCGCCCGCCGTTCTACGACCGGGCCACGATCGACGCTTCGCTACGCTTGGCGCGGGTCGCCAAGCTGAATCATGAAGAGGTCCCGATCGTCGCGGAATTGTTAAGCGCCCCCGTCCGCGACCTCGAACCCTTCGCCCGCTGGCTCCGCGACAGCTATCGGCTCGACCTCGTCTGCGTGACCCGCGGCGGCGCCGGCGCGCTGGCGGTCTCCGCGAAAGACCTCGTTGATGCCCCGGGGATTCCGACCAACGTGGTCGATACCGTGGGCGCGGGAGACGCCTTCACCGCCGGCCTGATTCACGGTCTACTCGAGGGCTGGCCCCTCGACCGCACCCTCCCGTTCGCCAATCGCCTGGGTGCTTTGGTCGCCGGCCACCCTGGCGCGATGCCGATTTTGACGATCGAGCGGTGATATCATGATCTCCCCTGCAATCTTGCCGAAACTCGCGGGGGTTCGCACACGCGCGCGAGGTTCCGCTCGAGGCAGGCAACACCCCGGCCCGGTGCCCCCACCCCGACGGTGTTGGATGGTTCGCCCCCTGATCGGCAACGTCGCGGATTGCGTTGTTGAACCCGCGCGGCGGTCGCGGTAGCATCCCGCAACCAATCAGGGGATGCTTGGGTGATGGACCCCTTACCGCCGACGATCGCGCCCGGCTGGACTCGGACTCATCTGCTCGGACTGGAAGACCTCTCCGCGGCGGAGATCACCCATATTCTTGACACGGCGGCCGAGTTCAAGCGGCTGCACGCCATCGGCGAGACCAAGCTCGCGACCCTGAAAGGGGTGACCGTCGGCAACCTCTTTTTCGAGCCTTCCACCCGCACCAAGACCAGTTTCAGTCTCGCGGCGAAGCGGCTGAGCGCCGACACGGTCGACTTCACCTCCGCCGGCAGCAGCCTCAGCAAGGGGGAGACCTTCATCGACACGGCCCGCAACATCGAGGCGATGGGGGTCTCGGTGATGGTGGTCCGCCACAGCACGTCGGGCGCGCCGCACCTCTTGTCGAAGCATCTCTCGGCGGCGGTGATCAACGCCGGCGACGGGACGCACGAACATCCCACGCAGGGGCTGCTTGATATCTACACCATCCGCGAACATCGCGGCCGAATCGCCGGACTGACGGTGGTGTTGGTGGGCGACATCCTTCATAGCCGGGTGGCGCGGTCGAACATTTGGGGGCTGAAGAAACTCGGGGCGCGGGTCATCGTGTGCGGCCCGGCGACGTTGATCCCGCCGCATGTCGAGGAATTGGGCGTCGAGGTCCGCTACAGTCTCGATGAAGCGCTCCGCGAGGCCGATTGCGTCAATTTGTTGCGGATTCAGGCGGAACGGCAGCGGTCGGCGTTCTTCCCCTCGATCTACGAGTATGCCCATTTCTACGCGATGAACGGGGCCCGGGTGCGGCTCGCCAAGCCCGACGTGCTGGTCCTCGCGCCGGGGCCGATCAATCGCGGGGTCGAACTGACGCCCGATGTCGCCGACGGCTCGCGCAGCGTGATCCTCGATCAAGTGACCAACGGACTCTTCATCCGCATGGCGTGTCTCCACTTGTGCCATCTGGCCCGGACCGAGGCCGTCGGGCGGCCCGCCGCGCCGCCGATCCCCCTGAAGAAAGGGGGCCGCCGATGAGCACGATTCTGCTGCAAGGAGGGCGGTTGCTCGACCCGGCGAGCGGTCGCGACGAGGTCGGCGATCTGTCGATCGTCGATGGGCGGATCGCGGCGATGGGGGGGACCCTCTCTCCGCCGGATCAAGTGCTCGATTGTCGCGGGAAACTGGTGACGCCGGGGTTGATCGAACTCCACTGCGGCTGGCGCGATCCCGGGTTTGAAGAGGATGAAACCACCGCGTCGGCGACGGCGGCCGCCTTGGCGGGAGGCTTCACCTCGGTGGGAGCCTGCCCCGACACGCGGCCGGTGGTCGACAACCGGGCGGCGGCGGAATACGTCGTCTTGCAGGCCGAACGGGCCGGGCATTGCCGGGTCTTTCCGCTGGGCGCGGTGACCCGGGACAACGGCGGTCAGGAATTGGCCGACATTGGGCAATTGATCGACGCCGGGGCCCTCGCCTTCACCGACGGCAAACGGCCGATCCAAAGCGCGGAAATCCTGCGGCGGGCGCTCGAATACGCCCGGATGTTCGAGCGGCCGATCTTCACCCATCCGCAAGACGCGACGCTCACCGCCGGCGGCGTGATGCACGAAGGCTACCATTCCACGCTGCTCGGCCTGCGGGGGATGCCCGCCGCCGCCGAAGAGATTATGGTCGGCCGCGACATCGCGCTCGCGGAACTGACCCGCGGGCGGATTCATCTGATGTGTCTGTCGACGCGGAATGCGGTCGAACGGGTGCGCCATGCGAAACGGGGCGGGTTGGCGGTCTCCGCCGATGTCGCGATCCATAATCTGCTGCTGACCGACGCGGCGCTGCGGAATTACAGCGCCCATTGCAAAGTCGCCCCGCCGTTCCGTACCGCCGCCGATATCGCCGCCCTGATCGCGGGTTTGAAAGACGGGACGATCGAGGCGTTGTCGTCCGACCACCAACCGAGCGCCGCCGAGAAGAAGGACCGCGAGATCGATCAAGTCCCGTTCGGCATCGTGGGGCTCGAGACGCTGCTGCCGCTGGCGATCGAGGCGCTGATCGAGCCGGGGCACCTGACGTGGCTGGAGCTCATCGCAACGTTGACCGTCGGTCCCGCCAAGATTCTGGGGCTGGCCGATCGCGGTCGCTTGACGCCCGGTTCACTGGGCGACGTCACGGTGATCGACCCGGACACTTCGTGGACCATCAACCCGGCGGCGTTTCGCTCACAAAGCCGCAACACCCCGTTCGGCGGCCGCGCCGTCCGCGGCCGCGCCACCCAGGTGCTGATCGGCGGCGAGGTGCGGTACGCGTGGTCGCCGTCGGAGCCCGCATAAGTCGCGAAAAGCTGGGCATCACTTCCCGATGCAGAATTTGCTGAAGATCCGGTCGAGGAGATCGTCGGTGTAGACCGCGCCCACGATCGCCCCCAGTTCATGCAGCGCGCCGCGGAGCTCGGCGGCGATCAGTTCGTCCCCCGCGGGGGATGACGCCAACTCTTGGGCAAGCGACAAGGCGGTCAGCGCGCCGCGCAGCGAGGCTTCGCACCGCGCCGCCGAAGCTCCGAGCCAGGGACGTTCGCGACCACCGGGACGGGACAACGCCGCGGCGACGTGACTGGTCAAATCGGCGAGGCCGGTACCGATCGCGACCGAGACCTCGACGGGCGACGGATGGTCGATCGACTCGGGTGGCTCCGCGTCATGACGCGTATCGCTTTTCGTCCGGATCGACAGGACCGGCACGCCTTGGTCCAAGAGGACCTTTCGTCGCCCCATGTCGGCATGAAGTTCGTCGGTCGGGAGATCGGCGGCGGTGCACCAAATCACCAGGTCGGCCCGCCGGAACTGATCGTCGCGCAGCGCCGCCAGTTGGGGACCGAATGCCGTTGGCAAGGGTTCCCAGCCGGCGGTATCGACCAGTTCGACCTCGCGGCCGCCGCAGGGCCAAATCGCCGTAAGATAGTCGCGGGTGGTCCCGGCGACCGGCGAGACGAGCGCCCGCCCCGTGCCGAGCAGCGCGTTGAACAAGGTGCTTTTCCCCGCGTTGGGAAGCCCCGCCAAGACGACGCGCGGCCGTTCGCCGGCATGCATCCGCTCGTGGGCTTGCGTCGCGAGTCGCGCGACGAGTTGATGGGCGGCTTCAACCCGCCGACGGACGTCGTCGCGCGAGACGAACTCGATGTCCTCCTCGACGAAATCGAGCCCGGCTTCGAGATCGGCGACCAGTTCCAACAGCTCGCCGCGCAGTTGAGTCAATCGGGAGGACAAGCCCCCCGCCAATTGCTCCAACGCGGTCGCCAGTTCGTGATGATCGGTCGCGTCGATGACCCCCAGGACCCCTTCGGCCTGCAGCAGGTCGACCTTGCCCGCGAGGAAGGCGCGCAGCGTGAACTCCCCGGGTCGGGCGGGTCGGGCGCCGCAGGCATACAGTCGCGCGAGCACGGCCTGCAACAAGGGGGGCGAACCGGGAAGATGGAGCTCGGCGAGCGGCTGCCCGGTGTAACTGCGCGGTGTGGGCCAGGCCTGCACGTCGACGGGGATCACACCGCGGCCATCGGGAAGTCGCAGCCGCAATGCATGGCGACCGCGCCGGAACGGCGTTGCCGGAGGGACGGTCTGCTCCCAGAGTCGTTCGAGGACCGACCCAGTCGCGGGCCCCGACACGCGAAGGAGTCCGCGATCCGAGCCTCCCGGGGCGGAAGCGAGCGCGGCGATGGTGTCGTCCCACGGAAGCATCCGCGATATTGTGCGGTGGACGGACCGTGAACCTCAAGCCGCGCGGACCGGGCGCGGCGGTTGGTGCGACGGACTATTCCCAGGCGTCCATGATCGCCTGGAGCTGTGCCTGTTCGGGGACGGCGGCGGCGACCAGTTCGGGAGCATCGCCGGAAGAGGCTTCCGTGTGCCCGGGGACGGGAAGCGATGGAGTGGCGGCGCGCGGCGATTCGGAGGCCGCCGCGGCGGCCAAAAACTGCGGTTGCGGCACGGCGGCGGTCGCAGCGCGGGCGCGACGAATCTTGGTGAGCAGATCATCCTTGGACAAGGCGGTTTTGACGATGTAATCGTCGGCCCCGTGGGCGATCGCCGTTATCACGGTTTGGCGGGACGAATCGGCGGTCAGCATGACGACCCGGACCCCGCGCAAGGCGGCGTGCGCGCGGAACAGCTTCAGGGTTTGCAATCCATCCCACACCGGCATGTTGATGTCGATCACCGCGACGTCGGGGACGTGCTCCTGCGCCTTCTGAAAGCCTTCCTGGCCATCGGCGGCGACCGACACGAGGAACTCCCGCCGCAAAAACGACGTTAGAAGACTGCGGATTTGCGGGTCGTCATCGATGATGATGACCCACGCCCGCGCTCCGGAATCGATGGTGGCCGCAAGGTTGGACATGCTGGGTACGACGAAAGGCAACGCTCGAGGGGATGCGGGAATCTGCGCTCCGTGTTACGGACGAGTCGCGTCTGCGGTGTCGGTCGAAGTCGTGACCAACGCCGCGGGGTGGTCGTCGAACGCCGCGTTCAACCAGGCGAGCGTTTCGGTGAGCCGCGGCGAGACCCAGGGGGCGGCCGTACCGTCGTTCCCCGTCGGGGAATGTTCGACCACGAACTCGGTTCGCGGGTCATGGCGCCACTCGATCACCGAAGCCGACACGGACGATCCCAGACATGTACGGGGGACTACGGAGGGGATGTTGCTTCCCGGAACACCGCGCCAGGGGTTGGGTCGCGGCGAACAGCATGGTCCGCGCACGAGCCCCGGTATGGTGAAGACCCGAGGCGGACATGCCGGGACTTCCGGGATGTGGCGAGAACCCGGCGGTCCACGACCGAACAGTTTTCCCTCCACATGGACTAATCTAGGTCACGGACGACGGGTTTGTTTCGCGGAGGCAACAAATTCGTCAGCTCACGAAATTGGGCGACGCGGCACCCGGTTGGCACGGGCGATCACGTGAACCGTCACGTGAATTCGGGAAACCCCAGTGACATGTGATCGTGATCCGGTGACACTGTCCGAAACGATCACGCGGGCGGGTGCGCTGCACGGTTCACTT
Source organism: uncultured Planctomycetaceae bacterium (assembly GCA_964427725.1). GTDB lineage: Bacteria > Planctomycetota > Planctomycetia > Planctomycetales > Planctomycetaceae > DSVQ01. The sequence continues at coordinate 11,200 of CAYRVS010000172.1, forward strand.
CGCCGGTAACCTGAGGATTCCCTCCCATCCGGGGGGCGCCGCCCGATTTCCCTGCATGATCGTCGCGAGCAGAAAATCCTGCGCGCGATCGCTGGAAGGCATGGTGTGGAGGTCACGGTAGGCCGCCTCCCACGCCCCTTGTTGAAACGCGTCAACCCCCCGCTCGAAGATCGCGAGGTGTTCGTCGGTCAGTTCCGGCCACTCGGAAAGAGGGGGCAACAGTTCGCTGACGAAGACCGGCGTCTCCAGCCCATAGGGCAAGACCTTGGCCAACCGGCGACAACGGCCCTCCGCCGCCGGCAGCCGTTCCCGCACGATGCTCGCGATCGCCTGATCCATCAGAATCGGCGCGCGAAGTTGCTTCGTCATGCTTTCCAGCCGATGTGCCAGATTGACCACGGGACCAAAGACCGTGACCTTGACCTGCTCCGACGTGCCGATCTTCCCCGCGACCGCCCGCCCATGCGCCAAGCCGATCCCCATCGAAAAGTCGGCGAGGGGATGATCCTTCTGCGC
>CAYRVS010000173.1:0-10536 GCA_964427725.1 uncultured Planctomycetaceae bacterium
GGTGACCAGGTCGCCTTTACCGGCGTGACCGCCGCTTCGATGACGGCGGATGGGCCCCCGGCCGGTAAGCCGAAGCCGCGACCGACCGCCGCGGCCACCGCCGGCACCATCAAGCCGGCCGCGACCGGCGCCGCTACGGCCGTCAAAACCCCGGCGAAACCCGCGAGTCCTACGGCGGCCCCGAAGCCGAAGCCCCCCACGACTTAAGTCCGGCTCGGCCCGTCTGGTCGCACGTGATGGCCTCGATCGTTTCCGCGTTGACTCCAACCCTTCGAGAATCCCATGTCTGGTTTTGCCCGATTGTCCATTTGGTCGGTTTTCGTGTGGAGTCTGGTGCTGCTCGGCGCGCTGCATGCCGCCGACTCGATCACCCGGCGTGATGGGACCCGCGCGAGCGGCCAGATCACGGGCGGGTCGAAGACCGAACTGACGATCAAACCGAGTGTCGGGGAACCGGTGACGATTTCGGCGGCCGACATCGCCGCGATCGACTGGGACGCCGCGACCGGCGATTTCAAGCTGGGGATCAGCGATGAGAACGGGGGCCGGCTCGACAGCGCCCTGCAACGCGTGACCAAAAGTCAGACCGAGACGACCGACGCGAGCGATCTGCTGAAGCTTGAGTTCCAGTTCGTGATCGCTCGGATCAACACGCGGATGGCGTTCGCCGACGCGGGGAAAGTCGATTCGGCGATCGGCCTCCTCGAAGCCTACCGCAAGGCGGGGAAGGATCACTTCCGGTACTACGAGGCGACGAATCTGCTGGGGCAATTGCAACTCGTCAAGCCCGATCTGGCGGCCGCCCGCGCGGCGTTCGGGGAGCTCGCGTCGGCCCCGTCGAACGATTACAAGCTCGCCGCGCAGATCGCGCAAGGCCGGATTCTGATGGCCGAGGGTCAGCAGGACGCGGCCGTCGCGGAGTTCGACAAGGCGATCGCGGCGGCGGGGAATTCGGCGGGGGAGCAGGCGCGGAGGTTCGAGGCGCTGCTGGGCAAGGCGAAGGCGCTGGTCAACCTCAGCAAGCATGACGAAGCCCTCGCCGTGCTCGATGAAGTGACCGCGAAAGCGCCGCAGACCGCGACGGCGCTGCAGGCCGAGGCGTACGTGCTGCAAGGGAACTCGCTGCAGGCCGCGAATCGAAACAAGGAAGCGGTCTTGGCGTATCTGCACGTCGACATCCTCTTCCCGCGCGAGACGGCGTATCACGCCGAGTCGCTGTTCCACATGGCGCGGCTGTGGAAGACGGTTCAGGCGCCCGAACGAGGGGTGGATGCGGAAGCGAAGTTGACCGCGTTGTATCCCAACAGCGAATGGGTCAAGAAGCTCGGCGGCGCGGGCGGACAGTGAAGTCGCCCGGCTTGTCGCCGCCGCGTTGGAAGCCGATTCCGGGGATGATCCTCTGGGGGTTGGCGAGTGGTTTGCTGCTGCTGGAGCAGTTCAAGCTCGCCGCATGGCACGCCGCCGGGCCCGCGCCGGTGATCTACGATGCCGCCGGGTATTGGGCCCTGGGGACGCAGGTCGCCCAAGGGGATTTGTGGATGGTCGCCGACCCGGTGGGCTACCGGACGCCGGGATATCCGTGGTTCCTTGGGGCCCTGCAACGGGTCTATGGCGCTGAGGCATGGCGTGCGGCGTCGCTGCTGCAGCATTCCGCCGTCTGGTTGACGTCGCTGCTGACGGCGCTATGGGTCTTCTCGCTATCGCGCAGCGGGTGGCTGACGTGCGCGGCGCTCGTGCTGCGCGGTGGGTCGCTTGCCGCCGCGAGCTTTGCCGGCTCGCTGCTCACCGAGTCGCTGTATGGGCCGATCTTGGTCGGCACGTTGTGGGCGCTCACCTGGGCGATGACGGGTCGCGCGTGGCTTGGGCGGTGGTGGCTGGTGGGCTGTTTGTTGGGAGTCGGCGCGCTGCTTCGGCCGGCACACTTGGGGTTGGTGCCGGTGATCCTCGTGGGGGTGTGGATCGCGGAATCACCGCCGACCTGGCGCGAACGGCTACGAGGCTGCGCGCGACGCTTGGCGGTGGCGGGGGGGGTCGCGCTTTTGATTTGCGGACCTTGGATCGGCCGGAATATGGCGGTTTTCGGTCGGCCGCAACTGGTGATCTTTCTGGGCCGGGAGTTGTGGATTTCGGTCTACGGGGTCGGTCGACCGGCGGCGCCTCCCCTGCCCGAGACTGAGCGCGGTCGCGCGCTGCGCGCGTCGGTCGAACGGGTTGCGCCCGAGGTGAATTGGGCGAACAACTGGGAGGTCTCGCGCGCCTTGCGGCGGACGGGGCTCGATGACGCCGCGACCGATGACGCGATGCGCGCGGTGGCGTGGGAGGGGCTTGTGGCCGAGCCCGCGCGCTTCGCCATGCGCGTGGGGTGGCGGGCCGTGGATTTCTGGCGTTCGGTCTACGATCGCGAACCGCAGTTGTATGGTGATCGGTTCGATCCCGGCTCCGCGCCGCGTGGTCAGAACGTTTGGGGCAGCGCGGAGGCGCGACGCCGCCGCGCGGTCTGGCTTGATCGCGGGGGCGAAAACTGGCTCCTCGTGGTCGAAGTCGGCAGCCTGTTGGGACTGCTGGGCGCCTGCGGCTTGTGGCTGCATCCCGGAACATGGCGGATCGGCGTGGTCCTGCTGACGGCGCTCCTGTCGGTGGGGCTGCTGACGGCGTTGCTGGATCTGCCCGCCTATCGCTATCGGATGGTCCTTGAACCCGTCTTGATCGTCGCGGGCATCTTGGGATCGGCGGCATGGAGCCGATTGATTCGCGCGGGGCGGCTGGCGCTGCGGAGGTCGATCGACACCTGACGGCTTCCGAGAGGCCAGTGCTTCGTCACAGATTGAACCTGGTTGGTGTGCCACTGGCTTCGCAGGTGCGAAGTGTTGAGGGTTGTCCGACGAAAATCGCGCTGGCGAAGCCAGTGGCACCCCAAAATCCGCCTGGGACAGAGCACTGGTTCAGTCTCGGCGGGTTCCTCGGAAATTGATACGCTGACGCAACCGTCTCATGCATGGATATCGGTCGTTGTGTTCGGGAGCCTGCGGTGCGGCATACTTCCTGGTCAGGCATGTCCCTCGTGTTGCTGTTGGTCGGCTGCGCGGCCGAGCCTCCCAAGACCGGGGACCAGTGGCGCGATTGGCAGAACCGCGCGGTGCACCAAGGGCGCGCCGAGTTCGGCCATTGGGGGGACGATCCCGGGAACTACGTCGCCTGGGGGAGCCATTCGAATCGGCTGATCCCGTTCTACACCTTCGGCACCAAGGACGCGGGGCCGGGGATCGACGCCGACTCGTATCTCGGCCCCCAGAGCCCCTACCGGAGCGAGACGGAACTCAAGCGGATTTACGGCCGGCTCCCCACGCACACGCTCAACCCCGAGGCTTACTACGCCGATCAGACGAACATCTTCGATCTGCAGCGGGCGGCGCTCGCGGCGGGGAAGAAGCAGATCTTCCTGGTGGTGTTCGACGGCATGGATTGGCAGACGATCTTCGCCGCCGCGATGGCCAAAACCAAGCTGATCAACTATCTGGATGGCCGCGGGACGGGGCTGCACTTCCAGGACTACACCGCCGACGGGACGACGCAATGCGGCTGGTTCGTCACCAGCCCGCACAACGCGGGGACCGAGGTCGACGTCGACGCGCAGACGGTCAAGAACCCCGGCGGAACCATGTTCGGCGGATATGACGCGGCGCTCGGGGGGGCGACCCCCTGGAGTATGGCGAACGACCTTGGGTATCCGATCTCGAAGGCGAAAGACAAGACCCGCGATCACGCCTACACCGATTCGTCGAGCTCGGCGTCGAGCATGACCGCCGGCCTCAAGACCTACAACAACGCGGTGAACGTCGATGCGTCGGGCGCGCCGGTCGTCACGATCGCCCATCTCGCGCAGGAACAGGGTTACGGGGTCGGCATCGTCAGCAGCGTGCCCATCAGCCACGCAACACCGGCGGCGGCTTACGCCCATAACGTCCATCGTGATGATTTTCAGGATCTGACCCGTGATCTGCTGGGGCTCAAATCGATCGCCCATCCCGAGACGCCGCTCCCCGGCATGGACGTCGTCATCGGCGGCGGGCATGGCGAGGAACGCGATAAGGACAAAGGGGGCGGCAAGAACTTCGTTCCCGGGAACGTCTATCTCACCGCCGCCGATCTTCAGGCGGTCGATGTCGCGAACGGCGGGCGGTATGTCGTGGCGCAGCGGACGTCGGGTGTCGAGGGCCGCGCGGGTCTCGCGGGCGCGGCCAAGCAAGCCGCCGAGCGGAACCAGCGGCTCCTGGGGTTTTACGGCATCGGGAAGTACAAAGGCCATCTCCCCTACCGGACTCAGAACGGCGACTATCAGCCCGCGCTCGGCCGCAAGCAGGAAGCCGAGGTCTATACGCCGGAAGATCTCACCGAGAACCCGACGCTGGCCGAGATGGCCGCCGCCGCCTTGACGGTGCTCGGTCCGAAAGAGCGGTTCTGGCTGATGGTCGAGCCGGGGGATGTCGACTGGGCGAATCACGACAACAATCTCGACAACTCGGTCGGCGCGGTCCATAGCGGCGACGAAGCGGTGAAGGTGATCACCGACTGGGTCGAGGCCCATAGTTCCTGGAGGGACGCGGTTCTGATCGTCACCGCCGATCATGGGCACTATCTGCATCTCACCAAGCCGGAACTGTTGCTCCGCCCGCCCCCCGCCGAGTAGAACGCCGACACCCGCCATGCCGTTCTTCGCTGATCGATATCGGCGGGCTCCCACGTGCGGCAAGGGACGCTGCGATGTCGAAACGATCCAAAGGCTGGCGGCAGCGCGAGCGCGCCTTGCGCCGCCCGGGGCAGCAACACGCCGCGCCGGGGACCGTGCGAACCGACCCCGAAGCGCCGCAGCCGCGGATCACCCTGATCGCGTACGGCCCCGACGCGTTTCACGAACAGCAGTTGACCCATGTCGAGGAACTCGCCGGGTGGCGCGGCAGGCATCCGGTGATGTGGGTCAACGTCGACGGGCTCGGCAACGCCGAGGTGATCCTCGCGCTCGGTCGGCTGTTCGCGCTTCATCCGCTGGCGCTCGAGGACGTCGTCAACACGCATCAGCGCGCGAAATGCGACGACTACGGCGACGTCCTGTTCTGCGTCGCCCGGATGACCAGCGGGCCGCCGCTCGTCAGCGAACAGATCAGCTTTTTCGTCGGGGCCGATTTCGTCCTGACGTTTCAGGAGGACCGCGACGGCGATTCGCTCGAACCGGTGCGGCAACGGCTGCGGCAAAGTCGCGGCCGCATTCGGCATGTCGGGACCGATTATCTCCTTTACGAACTGTTCGATTCGGTGATCGAAGGCTACTTCCCGATTTTGGAGACGTTCGGCGATCGACTGGACGAACTCGATCGCGAGACCGACTACCGCGACACGGGCCGCAAACTGGTCGAGATCCATCGGCTGCGGAGCGAGCTGCTGTTCCTGCGGCGCATCGTCTGGCCGCATCGCGACGCGCTGCAGACGATGCTTCGCGCGGGGCATCCCCCGATCCGTGATGAAACGCTGATCTACCTGCGCGACTCGTACGATCACATGGTCCAGCTCATCGACATCGTCGAGATCTACCGCGAAACCTGCGCCGACATGCGCGACTTTCTCTACGCGAAGCTCGGCAACCGCACGAACGAGGTGATGCGGATGCTGACGGTGATCTCGACGCTGTTCCTGCCGATGACCTTCGTCGCGGGGGTCTACGGCATGAACTTCGCCCGGATGCCCGAGCTGGAATGGCCGTGGGGCTATCCGTTGTCGTTGGCGATCATGGCCGCGATCGCGATCGGGTTCCTGGTCTTCTTCCAGCGCCGCGGCTGGCTACAAAGCGCGGAGCCGCTGGTGCGGCCCGAGGATGAGTCATCGTGAGACGACCTTCATCAGGCTGATCGCAATCCACGAAGACCGCTTGACTCATGATCGCATCACGATCGAGAATTTCGCCAGGTCGGTCGTTGTCCGTTCCCAGCGAGTCTCCGCGCGATGTCGTTACGGCTATCTCGTCGTCGCTGGCTGCAACTGGGGCTGATTGTTCCCGGAACGGTGACCTCCCGCAGAACGTTCGCCGGTGAGTCCGCGTCGTTCGGCCGGGCCAAACGCTGCGTTCTGCTCTATCTGACCGGCGGCGCGCCACAGCACGACACGTTCGATCCGAAACCTCGCGCGCCGGTCGAAATTCGCGGGGAACTGTCGGCGATCGCGACCAGTCAACCGGGCGTCGAGTTCACCGAGCTCTTTCCCCGATTGGCTCGGCGGGCGCATCAACTGACGGTGGTCCGCTCGATCACGCATGACGACACGGTCCATACGTCGGCCGGATATGCGATGCTGACCGGGTGGCGGCACCCGCAGGCCAACGCCGCGACCGCCGCCGACATTCGCCCGCAACCGACCGATCGGCCGCATCTGGGATCGATTTTGGGCGTCACGCGGCCCCCGGCGGGTCCGCCGCCGTTCATCGCGCTGCCGGAAGTGATCAAGGACGCCGCGGTCAACGAGTTTCCCGGCTTGAACGGGGGCTTTCTGGGGACCGCGGCGGGGCCGTTGCTGGTGGAGGGGGCGGCGGAGACGGGACGATTCAGGCCTCCGCCGCTGATCTTGTCGCCCGGGGTGACCGGTGAGAGGTTCAAGCGTCGTCGGCTATTGCTGGAACAAATCGATCCCGGCGGGATCACCGCCGAGACGGGATCACGCAGCCGGATCGCGCGGGAACAATGGACGCGGGCCATGAACCTGCTGGGATCGCGCGCGGTGGGGGAAGCGTTCGAGTTGGAACGCGAACCCGCCGCGGTGCGTGACCGTTACGGCCCGCATCTGTTCGGGCAAGGCTGTCTGATGGCGCGGCGGCTGCTGGAGGTCGGCGTCACCTGCGCCGCCGTCTATTGGCATTACGAAGGTCCGGACGATTCGCCCGTCTGGGATACGCATTGGAACAACTATCCCCATTTGCGGCGGCGGCTCGCGCCTCCCAGCGATCAGGCGATCGCCGCGTTGTTGGAGGATCTGAGCGACCGCGGGTTGCTTGACGACACGTTGGTGGTGGTGATGGGGGAATTCGGGCGGAGTCCGCGGCTCAACGACAAGGCCGGCCGTGACCATTGGCCGTTTGTGAGTTCACTGCTGCTCGCGGGGGCGGGGACCCCGGCGGGGACCGTGTATGGGGCCTCGGATCGTGAAGGGGCTTATCCGGCGAATGATGCCGTGAAGCCCGCCGATTTCATGGCGACGCTGCTGCATCTGTTGGGGGTCGACGCACACCAGCCGCTGCGCGATGCGGTCGGTCGACCCCATCCGGTCATCGAAGGAACCCCGATCGCGGGGCTGTTGGGGTGACGGACGGTCCCGTCAATGAGCAACGCGGCGTCAGGCCGCCGTGGTGAGCCATAGATGATCGCGCCGTAATCAACGTCGGCGTGATGATTCCGTGCTTGCCTGATCCTCAACCTTCAACCATCGACCATCGACTCGTTTCAAGACACGGCGGGCTGACGCCGCGCCGCTCTTTATTCCTGGCGTCACTCCGGCTTTTTCTTCTTCTTCGGCACTTTTTTGACGACCCGCGCCGCCGAGGTTTTGCCCGGGGCTTTCCGCCCTTTCTTGGTGCTCGCCTTGCCTGCCCGTTCGGCGAGCCAGCCGATCGCCTCTTCGAGCGTGACCGACGTCGGTTCGCGGTCCTTCGGGATCGTCGCGTTGGTTTTGTTGTGCTTGACGTACGCCCCGTAACGGCCTTCGTAAACGCCGACCGGTTCGTTGTCGGCGGGGTGTTTGCCGAGGTCCTTCAGCGGCATGATCACCGCTTTGACGCGGGCTTGGCTGAGGAGTTCGACGGCGCGATCGAGGCCGACCGTCAACACGTCGTCTTCCTTGCCGAGCGACTTGTACGTCTTCTCGTGGAGGACGTAGGGCCCGTACATCCCGATCCCCGCCTTGATCACCTTTTGCGTCTGCGGATGGACGCCGACCGTGCGGGGGAGGCTGAGGTACGCCAAGGCGTCTTGCAGAGTGATCGATTCGGGATCGCGGTTCTTGGGGAGCGAGACCCGCTTGGGCTTCGGTTCCCCCTCTTTGACCTCGCCGAGTTGCAGGTAGGCCCCGAAGGGACCGTTGAGCCGATAGATCGCCAGGCCCGATTCGGGCTCGACCCCTAACGATTGGGGGCCCGCCTGCTTCTGTTCGATCAACTTGTCGGCGAGTTCGTTGGTGATGTCGGCGGGATTGAGATCGCGGGGGATCGACGCCGTGACCGGTGCCCCATCTTTCTCGGTTTCCAGATAGGGCCCGAACTTCCCGACGCGAATCTTGGGGGTCAACCCCTCGATTTCCAGCGTGCAGGCTTCCCGCGGATCGATCCGTTCCTCGTTGGCGCGGACCTGGGAATCGAGCCCCTGATCGCCGACGTAGAACTGTTGGAGGTAGGGGAGTCGATCGGTGTCGCCGCTCGCGATGTCGTCGAGTTGCTGCTCCATCTTGGCGGTGAAGCCGAGATCGACCAGGTTGGGGAAATGCTTCTCGAGCAGCCGCGTGACCGCCATCGCGGTGAACGTGGGGACCAGCTGATTCCCCTGCTTCACGGCGTACCCGCGATCCTGGATCGTGCCGATGATCGTGGCGTAGGTGCTGGGCCGGCCGACCCCTTCGGCCTCCAACGTGCGGACCAGAGTTGCTTCGGTGTAGCGGGCCGGGGGCTTCGTCTCGTGTCCCAGCGCGGCGAGCTTCTGGCACGCCAAGGATTCGCGTTCCGCGAGCGGGGGGAGCGCGGCTTCCTGATCGTCGAGGGCCGCTTCGGGATCGTCGACCCCTTCGACATAGGCCCGGAAGAAACCGGGGAATTCGACGTGCCGACCGGTCGCGCGGAACTCGGCGTCGTCGACGGTGATGGTCACCGTCTGAAAGCGGAGTTGCGCCTCGGCCATTTGCGTGGCGACGGTCCGCTTCCAGATCATGGCGTAAAGCGCCGCCTCGCGGCCGGAGAGGCCATGTTCCTCGGCGGTTTTCATCTCGGTTCCGGCGGGGCGGATCGCCTCGTGGGCCTCCTGGGCGTTCTTGGTTTTCGTCGAGTACTGTCGAATTTCCGGGTGCAGGTATTCGCGGCCGTAGCGGTCAGTGACGCACTTGCGGGCCGCGGTCAACGCCTCGTTCGAGAGGTTGACGCTGTCGGTTCGCATATAGGTGATGTAGCCGTCTTCGTACAGCCGCTGGGCGACCTGCATCGCCTCGCGGGCAGTCATGTTCAGTTTGCGATTGGCTTCCTGTTGCAAGGTGCTGGTGGTGAACGGGGGATAAGGTCGCCGGGTCTGCGGGCGGGATTCGATGTTCGTGACGGTCCACGGCCGCCCCTTAAGCCGCGCTTCCAGCGCCGAAGCGGTGGCCTCGTCGAGCAGCAGGACCTCGGCGTCGGGCTTCAGTTTGCCGGTCGATTCGTCGAAATCGCGGCCGGCGGCGATCCGTTGACCCTTGAGTGTGGCCAGAGTCGCCTCGAAGGTCGCCCCGCCGGAGTTGGCGAGCGTCGTCTTAAGGTCCCAGTAGGTCCCCTTGCGGAAGGCGAGCCGTTCGAGTTCCCGCTGCACGAGGACGCGGACGGCGACCGACTGGACGCGGCCGGCGGAAAGTTTAGGGGCGATCTTTTTCCAGAGGAGCGGGCTGAGGCGGTAGCCGTAAAGCCGATCGAGAACGCGGCGGGTTTCCTGGGCGGCGACGAGGTTTTCATCGATGTCGCGCGTGGCTCGGACCGCTTCGAGGATCGCCTCTTTCGTGATTTCCGAGAAGGTCATGCGCTTGACGGGGACTTGCGGTTTGGACTTCTCGGGTTCGAGGAGCTGAACGAGATGCCAGCCGATGCTCTCCCCTTCGCGGTCTTCGTCGGTCGCGACGATCAGTTCGTCGGCGGTTTTGAGGGCGTCCTTCAGATCCTTGACGAGTTTGCGCTTTTCTTTGGGGACGATGTAAAGGGGCTCGAACGCGCGGTCGACGTTGACTCCCAGCTTCGCCCAGGCCTCTTTTTTCAGTTCGACGGGGATGTCGGTGGCGCTTTCGGGGAGGTCGCGGACATGGCCCATGCTGGCCATCACGACGTAGTCCCGACCCAGAAAGCCGCTGATCTTCTTCGCCTTGGCGGGCGATTCGACGATCACCAACCCCTTGTGCGCTTTCTTGGCCACCATGCGACCCATCGTTGCAGGATTACGTCGGAACTCGTCGAGGGGCTTGACCTTGTGCCTCGACACCACCAAGCTACAATGCCAGCCGCTCGCGGCCTCGGCAAGGACGCTCATCCTTAGAGCATTGTCGGACGGTCTGTCAAGCGACGGGGAATCCGCCCCCGCGACTCAGGATGGTCGCGGCAGGGTCTCCCGATGGTTCGATTCACGCGCGCGCTTCGCAGGATGGTCTGGCATGGCCGGTTCGCCCTTTGAAATTTTTCGTCGCAATCAGCGCCAGATGATGGTCGTGTTGACCGGCCTGGCGATGTTCGCCTTCGTCTTCCTCGACTCACTGTCGATGCAGACGGGGCAGTTGCCGCGGTCG
>CAYRVS010000173.1:10546-11599 GCA_964427725.1 uncultured Planctomycetaceae bacterium
CTAGGCCGGCCGCGACGACGGCGGCCGCGGCGAGGGCCTTGATCCTCGTCGCGATGCTGTGCGCGGGCGGCCTGTGGATCGTCGGCGCGCCGCGCGGCAAAGGGGGCGAGCTCGCCCTCTACGGCGCGTTGATCGGCGGGGTCGTCGCGTTCTTCGGGCTCGGGGCGACGGGACAGGCCCCCGTCGTCAGCACCAACATCGGCAACTTCACCCGCGAGGATCTGATGCGCGGGGCCCAGCGGCGGTCGATCGCCAATCGGTTCCTCGTCTCCGCCGCGAAGGGGGGCCGCGAACAGTTCGGCTACACCGACGACGACTCGATCGTGCAACGGGCGGTGCTGCTGCATCAGGCCCGGGAACGGGGTGTTCGGGTCAGCGACGAGGCGGTGAATGAATACATCTCCGCGATCGCCGACCAGAAGCTGAGCACGAACGATTACAAAAATCTGCTGCGCGATCTGGGGATCACCGAGGCGGAGCTCTTCAACGTGCTCCGTGAGGAATTGCAGGCGGCGCAGGTGCTGGCGATGGATCTCCCCCCGGCGGTGCAGGCCAATACGGGACCGATTCAAACGCCGCTGACCTACTGGAAGCAGTACAAGATGCTGCAGGTTCGCCAGGCGCTCGACGTCGTCGCGGTGCCGGTCAGCGAATTCGTCGCGAAGGTTCCCGAACCCAACGACGCGGAGCTGCAGCAGTTTTTCGACCGTTACAAGAACCAGCTCCCCACGCCGCAGGGGGAACCCGGTTTTCTGGTCAATCGGCAGGTGAATCTGGCGTATGTCGCCGCCGACTTTGAAGCCTATGAGAAGCTGGCCCCGGAACCGACCGATGCCGAAGTCGTGAAGCATTATGAAGAGAACAAGGATCGTTATCGGGTGCTCGACCTGCCGGAAGGGGCCGGCGATTTGATGCTGGAGACTCCCGCGGAAGCGGGTCCGGCCTCCGCGACGGAACCCGAGAATCGTGTTCCCGCCGAAGCGGCGGAAGCGGCGGCGGCTCCGGTGGAAGGCGTGCCCGCGAGCCCCACGAAGCCTGAGGAGTCTCCTGAAC
>CAYRVS010000174.1:0-11117 GCA_964427725.1 uncultured Planctomycetaceae bacterium
AAAATCCTCGCGTTCTCAAAGTGAGTGCCATTGGGCTGACGCCGCGCCGCTCCTGATGAGGCCTCGTTAGCTCAGAGGGAAAGATTGCCGGGTCTACCGTGTTCATCACTTGCGGTGGGACCACCGCGCGATTTTCCTTGGAATCGTTGGATCGGCGGGGTATGCTGATCCGATGTGCATGAATGCGGTCGGATGCGAAGGGACGCGCACGATTCGGTCCTTGGCGTGACGCTCCGGCTCAGCGACGGCCGGAGCAGCCAGTTTCTGGCTGTTCCCGCGAGTCTGTATGAACGAAATCCTCCTCGGCTACGAGGTCAACGGGGCGACTTGGTTCTACCTGTCGCTGCTGCTGATCGTCGCGGTTTTCTTCCGCTTCAATCGGGTCTGGTCGCTCCGCAATGCCGATCTGGCGCTGCTCTTGGGGCTGTCGCCCGGGCTGTTGCTGGTGAACGCGGCCGGGCCCGATTCGCCCTTGGGCTACGTCTGGTTGTTCGTGATCACGCTGGTCCTGTGGGGCCGGCTTCTCGCCGACGGACTCTTCACCCGCCGCCCGCGGTATGAGCAGAATCTCAACCCGGCGGGGCTAACGTTTCTATTGATCGCGGCGCTCGCCTTTCAGACGACGCGGATCGTCATCGAAGAACCGCACGCCTCGACCTTGGCGACGGTGCGACTCGCCGACCAGCTTTTGAACCGGGAGGATCCTCAAGCCGAACAACCGTTGCAGCCGGAAGCGGCGGGACCGGCGGGACGGCTCCTCGCGACATCGGTGGTCCCGCTGGCGGGGGGTGTCGAGGCGGTCGCGGCGCGGTGTCTGGCGATGCTGGCCCTCGTCGCGACCATGCTCGGCCTGATCATGATCGGTCGCTGGCACTTCAGCGACACGAATCTTGGCCTGGCGATGGCGACATTGTTCCTGCTGCTCCCCTGCACGGCCTACGACGCCGGACTTGCGACGCATGTGTTGCCGGGAGCGCTCATCACCTGGGCGGTCGCCTCGTATCGCCGGCCGCTGGTCGCAGGACTGCTCTTGGGGCTCGCCTGCGGCACGATGTTCTTCTCGGTTTTTCTGCTCCCCATCTGGATGGCGTTCTATTGGAAACGTGGGGCGTGGAAATTCGCCGGCGCGTTGGGCTCCGCCGCCGCGATCCTGCTGCTGAGTCTGCTCCTCACGTCGGCCGACAGTTACTCGTTCACGCGGCAGATCGTCGGCTCAATCGATTGGGCCGCGCTGAAATTCGACGGGGGTTACGGCGTCGGGTTCTGGTCGGTCTACGATCCGTCATACCGGATTCCGGTTTTCACGCTGTTCGGCGTGGTGCTGGTGATGCTGACGATCTGGCCGCTGGAAAAGAATCTCGAACATCTGCTCGGACACTCGGCCTCGACCGTGGTGGCGACGCAATTCTGGTATCCGCACGAAGGGGGGATCTTCGTGCTGTGGTATTTGCCGCTGGTGATCGCGGTCGTCTTCCGGCCGCGGGTGGCCCATCTGCCGGGGAAGGCGGAATCGCGGACCGCGACGGCTCCCGTCACGATGCCGCAGCTCTCGCCGACCATGCCGCCTGCGGGATCGGCCGGGGTCCGGAAGCCGAACGTGCTGCGGTAGCCCCCATCGACAAGGGTGGCGCGTTGCGCCGCTAACCCTGTTTTTCTTCGACATAACGGGGTTATGTGGCGTAAGTGGCATCCGGCGTGTTGATGACGCGGCCGGGGCGGGTGCTCCGGCCTATCGATCGGCTGGTGGGCGAGACGTTCGGTGATGGGCGCGACGGTCGATGTCGTGCCGGTCAACGTCGATGCCGACCACGATCCGGATTGGTGAAGCGCCTCTTACCGGATCCCAACCGGCTGGTCACTGGCCTCCTTCCCCGCGGCGGAGTTGGAACGGCGGGCTCTCGATCACGCCGTACAGCAGCGTGCGCATGGAGCCGCCGTCGGCGTGGAGTTGGTCGACGATGTGATCGATCGCCGGGGCGTCGTAATACTCCATCCCGCGGCCGAGGGCGTAGGTCATCAGCTTGTCGGTGACGCAGAGGTAGAAATCGTTCCGTCGTTCGTTCGCGATGATCCGCGACAGTTCCTTCACGTTCGCGAACTTCTCGCCGGTGATCAGTTCCCCCGCCGTCTCGATGGCGACCCCCTGATCATCCTTCCGCCAGCGGCCGAGCGCGTCGTACTCCTCGAGCGCGAGGCCCAGCGGGTCCATCCGTTCGTGGCAGGAAGCGCACAGCGGGTCTTCGCGATGACGCACCATCAGCTCGCGCATCGACAGCTTTTCGTCACGTTCCTTCGACTCTTCGAGGGGGGGGACATTGGGCGGCGGCGGGGGGGCGGGGGTCCCGAGGATGTTGTCGAGGACATACAGCCCCCGTTTCACCGGCGAGGTCCGCCGCGGGTTGGACGTCACGATCAGGAAGCTGGCGTGGGTCAGGATCCCGCCGCGGGGGGATTCGGGGGGCAGCGGCACCTGCCGCATGTCGTTCCCCTTGATCCCTTCCAGACCGTACCAATTCGCGAGCGATTCGTTGGCGAAGGTGTAATCGGGGACCAGCAGATCGAGCAGGCTGCGATTCTCTTTGACGAGATGCGAGAAGAGGAGCTCGGTCTCTTCGCGCATCGAGCGGCGGAGGTTGGCGTTGAAGATCACGAACGACTCTTCGAGCCGTTTGACCCCGAGAATCCGCCGGGCGTCGATGCCGATCGTCTCGACATCCCCCGCCCGCAACCATTGGCCGACGAACCGCCGGACGAAGCGCTGGAACTTGCCGTCGGCGAGCATCCGATCCACCTGCGGCCGCAGGTTCGCCCGCAACTCACCTTTCGACGCCAACTGGTACAACTCCTCGTCGGGCAACGAGCTCCACAGGAAATACGACAGCCGCGCGGCCAGCGCGAACTCATCGAGCGGGACGACTTCGTGCTGATCGTCGGGATGGGGCTGCGCTTCGGCGCGGAACAGGAACCGCGGCGAAGCGAGGACCGCCGTCAACGCCTCGGCGACGCCGCGCTCGAAGCCAAACTTCACGCCCGGTTCATCGAACTGAGCGGCGAGCGCGACGAGCTTGTCGAGCGTCGGTTCATCGACCGGTCGACGATAAGCGCGATCGACGACCCGCCGGAGGACCGCGCGGGCGTAAGCGGCGCGGGCCATGGGATCATTGGGGGGAGGGCCCTCGAAAAAGATGCGGCGGTAGCTTTCGGGGTAGACGACATGCGACCCGTCGGTCGGGCCGGTGAGGGTCAACTTTCGCAACCGGAACGTGAGAGCCGCCTCCCCCTCGGCGGGCGGGGACTGAGGGATCATTTCCAGGCTGATGTGATTGGCCCCTGCCATCAGCGACCCCTCGAACCGCAGCGTGGGATCGTTATCGGCAAGCCATTTGAGCGGTTCGCGATGGACCGCTTGATCGTTGATCCGGATCACCAAATCGGCGCGCT
Organism: uncultured Planctomycetaceae bacterium; assembly: GCA_964427725.1. GTDB lineage: Bacteria > Planctomycetota > Planctomycetia > Planctomycetales > Planctomycetaceae > DSVQ01. The sequence goes on from CAYRVS010000174.1 coordinate 3,442, forward strand.
GGGCGGTGGTGGTGTCGGCCCCGGAGACGCGGTACTCCAACCGGAAGCGATACGGCCCGGGGTGTTCGATGTTCTGTTTGCGGACCAGCGTGACCCCCTCGGCCAGCGGCATGGACTTCGCCGTTTTTTCCTCGTTGTCGGCGGCGCGGAAGTTGTCGCCATAGACGTCGGTCGACGGGGGTTGGGGCTCGGCGAGGGGGATCGCGCGGGTGGTCACCTCGCGGGCCGCTTCGAGATACTTCTCGACTTGAAGCGGCGAGAGGCTCAAAACGTCGCCGATGGTGTCGAAGCCGTAGCCGGTGTCGTCGGCGGGGAAGGTCTCGGCGGGATCGAAGTCGATTTCGAAGAGATCTTGAATCGAGTAGCGATACTCCATGCGGTTAAGCCGGCGGAGCGTGACGCGGCCGGGATCGGGCTTCGCGGGGTCCAGCTGAAAGACGTCCTGCTCGAGCCAGGACAAGATTTGACGCTTCTCGTCGGCGGTCGGTTGCGGTTGATCGGCGGGGGGCATGAGCTGCGCGCGCAGGTTCTTCCACACGGCGACCCACTTCGGCCGATCGTTGGTGGGGTCGGCGGCGGCGAGGAGTTGATCGATCGCCAGGCTCCCTTCCATCGCCCCGCCGGCGTGACAGTCGCCGCAATACCGCGTGAAGAGCTCGGCGGGGGGCGCGGCGACCGCGGACAGAGTGCAGGCCCAAGCGGCAAGACCAAGAATCACGCGAGTGGGGCGATGGCGTGGCATGGCGGGCGTATCCGGTGGGACGACGGCAGGTGGGAAGCGTCATTGTACCACTCAACCCTCCCCTGCCCAGCCTGATGGAGTGGATGAATCAGCATCGGTATCACCGGCTCGCGCGCCTCGAACCCAAGAGTGATCCGAAGATGTCATCACGGCGAGTGACCGGCGAATTTCGCGGGAATGGAGAGGAAGTCCTGGAAAACCGGGACGAATCCGGCGTGGAACGGCGGGCTGCTCTGGAGTGATGTGAGAGCGAAGCGATAAGACGTCGCGGATTACCGTCGGAGAATCTCCGCCGGCACATTCCAGGTATTCCTTCCGATTCATCGCGGGAGCGACCCGATGTCGCGTTGGGGTTGGTTCGTCGTCTTGATCGTCTTGAATATCGTCGGCTGCACGTCGGCGCGGACCACCAACACCGCCCGCACGGCGCGCGAGCAGTTGTTGCTGTCGAACGCGGTCGATCAGTCCCTTGCAAAGATCGACTTTCAGGCGTTCGCCGGCTCGAAAGTCTACATCGAAGAGAAATACCTGGATTGTGTCGACAAGGGGTATGTCGTCGGATCGTTGCGGCATCGGGCGATGGTGAACGGGGCCCGCGTCGTCGGGAAGCCGGAGGATGCCGACATCGTGCTCGAACTCCGCTCGGGGGCGGTCGGGACCGACACGTCGGAATCGTTCCTGGGGACGCCGGAAATCGTCCTCCCAGGGATGCTCACGCTTCCCGAAGTGCGGATCGTCTCGCGGAACAATCAATCGGCGATGGCGAAGATCGGTCTCGTCGCCTACGACGCGAAGACGAACGAGCTCCTCGGCGAAGGGGGGGTGTCGTCGTCACTCTCCAAGGACAACAACTGGTACGTCCTCGGCGTGGGGCCGTATCAGGACGGCGAGATTCGGACCGAAATCCGCGAGAGCACGGGGCGTCGTCCGGGTCAACAGGTGCAGACGCTGCCGACGATGGTCGCGTTCGAGCCCCCGGCTCCCAAGCAGGCCGGGGACGTGCAACTCACGGGTGAGGAACGCGCGGAGTGATCAACAAAGAAGCCCAGGGAAAGCGTTCCCTGGGGCTTCCAGGATCCATGATGATGTTGTGATTCAATTCGCGCGGCGTTCGAACATCTCGCGCAGTTCATCCTGAGTGACGAAGCCGTCGCCGTCGCGATCCATCCGGCCGAAGGCCGCCTTGAGTCGTTCCGGCGCCTCGTCCTGCGAGATCTTGCCGTCGCCGTTGGCGTCCATGCGGGCGAAGATCGGGTTCGGGCGATCCCCTTCCGGCTGACCCGGCGTGCCGGGGCTGACTCGCGGCCGATCACCATCCCGTGACGGTCGGGGCCGATCTCCCTCTTCCGGCATACCGGGACCGCGAGGCATGTCGGGGCCGCCGCCAAACAAGCCGCCCGGCGGAGGGCCCATCAGCTCGAAGGGATCGAGCAGGCCGTCGGCGTTCTGATCCAGCTCCGCGAAGTGATCCCCGACCTTCGCGAGTTCCTCTTTGTTCAGCCGACCATCCCGATCGTGATCGATCAGTTGGAAGAATCGCGGACCACGTCCCCACGGGCCGCCGGGGCCCATCTCGGGGCCTTCCATCTCCGGGCGACCCGTCGGTCGACCTTCCGGACCGCGATTTCCCATTTCGGCGACCATCCGCCGGGCGAAGTTCGTGAAGTCTTCGCGGGTCAACTCGTCCTTCCCGGTCGACTCGAACGCGCGGCCGAGCCGTTGCCGCAACGGTTCGGGGATTTCATCCTTCGTGATCTTGCCGTCCTGGTTGGCGTCCATCCGGTCAAACATCGCGGAGGGATCGGGCATGCCGCCAGGACCGCGGCCCGGTTCACGCCCCAGGCCGGGCATCCGGCTGAATTCGTCGAGCGTGATCTCCTCTTTCCCAAGGCGTTCAAACAACGGCTTGATCCGGTCGCGGAACGGTTCGGGGACCTCTTCGAGCGTCACCTTGCCGTCTTTATTGCGATCGAGCATCTCGAACCGCTGCCGCATTTCCATCGGGCCACCGGCACCTCCCGGACCGCCGAGGGGCGAGAGTGGTTGCGACGGCGATTCGGCGGGCTTGTTCGCCGTTTGGAATTCTTCGAGGGTCAGCGCCCCGTCCCCATCCTTGTCGCCGACCCGCAACGACCGCTCGAAGAACCGCTTCTGTTCGGCGGCGACCTCATCGGCGGTCAGCTTCCCGTCGGCATTCTTGTCGAGCGTCGTAAAGAGTTCGGCGGGCGCTTTCGCCGGCTCTTGCGCGGGAAGTTGCGCCGCCAGCCCCAAGGCCAAGGTCCAACCAGCCAAGCCCAAGCGTGTTCGTCGCGGCATGATCGGGATCCTTAAATCATTGCAGACGGAGGACGTCGTCGGCTCTGTGGGCGTCCGCCGTGAGGGTCGCATTCTGTCAGATTCAACCCGAGGGTCGCCACAAGGTTTCGCCTGCGGCGAGCGGCGGCGTCCAAAGTGTGGACTTCCACCCGGATTTGGGGAACTCACGGAAAAGACATTGCGTCTACATCAACGGGAGCCTCGCGGCGAGGCTGCTGGAACACGACCTTCGGGAAAGGCCCGAACATGGCGGGACATGGTGATTGGACGACCCGTAACAACCTGAGACGGCATGCAGGCTGGGGCGTGATGACAAGCTGGCTGGCGGTGCTCTGGCTGGGGTTGTGCCCTCCCGCGGCCTGGGCCTTGATCACGGGAGGCGAAGGGAACGAACCGCTGCACGACCCCGGTTGGCCCACAGGCGCGGCGGCGGCCTTCAATCACCCCAGTCGCGTGGCCTACTGGGAAGGCCCGCCGTTCGGCGGCGGTCAGTATCACGCCGAATGCCGGGGCGACGCCGCCGCCGTCAGTGAAGTGCTGAAAGCGTTTGCGGCGATTGAGACGCCGCGCAAACGGGTCGTGCTGGTCGACGGCGTCGGCCACAGCTTTTGGCTCGCCCCGAACCGTGAACCAGAAAAGCGTGATGCCGCGCGGATCGATTGGACGCTGATGGTCTGGGTCCCCGATCGGTTACGGTTTCAAGAGGAACTCCCCGCGCAGTTGCGCGCGGTCGCCAGCTCCGAGGGGCCGCTCTTGGCGGAATTGACGATTCACACCGGCGGCAACATCCGCTGGGAGGACGTTGTCGTCCCCGAGGGACTCACCCCGGTTGATCGACGGCTCGAAGCGCATGGCCATCAACCAACCGACGGACACGTCCTCGAAGGCAGCGCGATCGATCTTGTTGCCGGAAAGCCCCTCGCCGCGACGTTGCTGCTCGAGGGCGTGCAACCGTCGGAACAAGGTGGCTATCAGTATCCGGTCTTGGCGAAAGCCACGGCGACCGCCGATGGTCGCTGGATCCTCAAGAACGCCCCATCAGGCCGCTACCGGCTGGTCATCTCCGCCGACGGATACGTGCCGCGCGTGATCGGCTACGGGCACAGCGACGGTCAACCCGGTTGGTCGAGCTACGACTCCGGGTTGCTCCGGCCAACGACGATCTCCGGGCGGACCGTCGATCCGGCGGGACAACCTCTCGCGGGCGTGACGGTCCACATCGACGGGTTCCAACATCCCAAAGCGGCTCGCTACGAGTTGCCAAGCGACATCGAGCTCGAGACCGACGCCGATGGACGCTACCACAGCGACGCCGTGCCGCTCGCGCAGGCGACCGTCTGGGTTCGCAAGCCGGGTTATGTCCGTCCCGGTCTTGGGGAACCGGTCCATCTCCCGGTGCGGGAGCTGGACCTCGAACTGACTCCCGCCGCGGCGATCCGGATCACGGTCGACTTCGGTGACCGACCGGTCGCCGGCTACGTGGTGCAAGTGATGCCCGAGGGGGGCGAGGCGGTGGGGAAATGGTCGGCAAGCGGGGAACTCGACTCTGAGCGCAAGGCGGAGTACCGCGAGATTCCGCCGGGCGTCTACATTGTCACCGGCCGCCCCAACCCCGGCGGAGATGATGCAGAGACGGCTCCGGTGCGGGTTGAATTGAAACCTGGAGAAACGACGGCGATCACCATCAAGGCACGCTGAGAAGCATCTTATGAAAGAAGCCCAGGGAAAGCCTTCCCTGGGCTTCGGCGCTCAACAACGCAGCGATCCCGTCCTCGTTAAAACTCGCGCGTCTTCTTGATCCCCGGCATCGGGACCGGATAGGTGCCATCCGGCCCGGCCTGCAGCGGGGGCAACCCGTCGAGCGTCAACTCCGCGAGTTGCGGCGCGAACTCGTGCTCGTGGTTCAGCATGTCGTCCCACGTGACGATTTGCCCCGTGTGGCACGCCATCCGGCCCATCGCCGTCACCAGGCTCGACTTCGTCCCGCGATAGGCTTCGTTGTACGGCTGGTTCTCGCGGATCGCCTTCATGAAGTGATCCCATTCCAACTGGTACGGGTTCGGTTCGGGCTGTTCGGCGGACCACACCAGATCGGCCTTCTTGGTGATGTCCTGCCCCTTGTAGATTCGCGCCCGCGACGGGGCGTGCCCCGCCTGCGAGACCACCGCCGACCCTTTCGTCCCGTGGACGTAGGTCGCGAATTCGCTGTGGCAGCCGGGCATCGTCCGGCCTTCCAGGAACATCTTCGCGCCGTCCGGGAAGGTGAATTCGGTGGTGTAGACGTCGAAGTTCTGATCGACGTAGTCGCCGCGATAATGCCGCCCGCCGAAGCCCTTCGCCTCCGTCGGGAAGTCATTCTTCATCCAGCAGCCTTCGTCGATGTTGTGGATCAGGAAATCGCTGTAGCCCCCGCCCGACAGCCACAAGAACCCGTGGAAATTGCGGACCTGATACAGCAGCTCGCTCATCTCGGCGGGCTTCTTGCCGACAAACGCCGAGCCGGTCGGTCCCGCGGCGCGATACGCGCGGACGGTGATGATGTCGCCGATCTCGCCGTTCTGAATCCGCTGGAAGAGCTCGCCGCGGCGTTCGCAATGCCGGCACATCAAGCCCACCGCGACTTTGATCCCCTTCTTGTCCGCCTCTTCCGCGAGCGCCAACATCTTCTTCGAGCTCGGCCCATCCACCGAGACCGGCTTCTCCATGAAGACGTTCAGCCCCTTCTGGATCGCGTAGTCGAACATCAGCCAGCGGAAGGCCGGCGGCGTCGCCAGAATCACCACGTCGCCCGGCTTCAGGCAGTCCATCGCCTTCTTGTAACCGTCGAACCCAATGTACTTCTGATCGTCGGGGACCTCGACCTGATCCTTATACGCCTCCTTCGTGGCGTCGTGGCTCGACTTCAGCCGCTCCTCAAAGACGTCGACCATCGCGACCAGCTTCGTCGGGCCCGACTTGGTCGAGAGCGCCTGCGTGATCGCCCCCGACCCGCGGCCGCCGCAGCCGATCAGCGCGATGTTGATCGTCCCGTTCTGCCCCGCATGGACCGCGGTGCTCAACGTCGAGGTGACCAGCGAGGCCGCGGCGAGCGTCCCCGTCGTCTTCAGAAGATCGCGGCGGGAAAGTCCGGTATCAGCGGGTTCGTTCACGGTGGATAATCCTTGGAGCATGACGACGAGTCGACGAAGACAGGTTCCTACGGACGAGCAGCTCAAGACACATAGGATGCGTCCCGCGTGCCCGATCGAAGCGTTAAGTCTAGGCCCCGGAACGACGCGACACAACTTGCGCGGAGCCGCCGCGCTCGGAGAACCGTCGATTAGCGACCCCGCGAGACGATGGGGGACGATTCCCGCACCCTTGCGGCGGATGTTCCCACGCGCCATGGTGGCCGCCGCGAAACACGTCTTTCTTCGGGGATTCACCATGCGAACCGCGCCATGGATGAGGCTCGTCTTGCTGGGAGCCTGGATCTCGATGCCCGGCGACCTGTTCGCTCAGGGGCCGGTCATTTCCGACGAAGCCCGCGCGATTCATGCCAACGGCCTCCTGTTCGACGGCCACAACGACCTCCCGTGGCAACTACGAAAACTTGCCGGGGGTTCGTTCGACGCGCTGGACATCGCGATCCCGCAGCCCAAGCTCCACACCGATATCCCCCGCCTCCGCGCGGGGGGGCTCAAAGCCCAGTTCTGGTCGGTTTATGTTCCCGCCGAAACCGCGCAAGCGGGCGACGCGCTCCTCAAAACGCTCGAACAAATCGAGATCGTCCACGCGATGCTGAAGCGCTATCCCGACGTCTTCGAACAGGCCAGAACCGCCGATGACGTGGTCCGCATCGCCGAGGCCGGGCGCATCGCCTCGATGCTCGGTGTCGAAGGGGGCTATGCGATCGAAGGCTCGTTGCCGATCCTCAAGAAGTTCCATGATCTGGGCGTGCGGTACATGACCCTCACCCACACCAAAACGATTCCCTGGGCCGACTCCGCGACCGACGAACCCAAACATGGCGGGCTCACCGAATTCGGCGAAGCGGTGATCCGCGAGATGAACCGGCTGGGGATGCTGGTCGATCTCTCCCACGTCTCCCCCGACACGATGCGCGACGCGCTCCGCGTCACGACCGCCCCGGTGATCTTCTCCCACTCCTCGACGCGGGCCCTCACCGACCATCCCCGCAACGTCCCCGACGACATCCTTCGCGAACTTCCGAACAACGGCGGCGTGGTGATGATCAACTTCTTCTCCGCCTTCATCGCCCCCACCGCCGAACTCGCCCGCGACAAGGAGACCCGCGGCACCCTTGCCCAAGTCGCCGACCACGTCGAACATGCGATCCGAATCGCGGGGATCGACCATGTCGGCCTCGGGGCCGACTACGACGGTGTCACGCGGCTCCCCGTCGGCCTCGAAGACGTCTCGACTTATCCCGCATTGACGACGGAGCTCCTCCGCCGCGGCTACCCCCGCGAGCAACTCCACAAACTCCTCGGCGATAACATCCTACGGGTCCTGCGCGCCGCCGAAGCCGTGGCGCAGGCCGCGACCCCGTGATCACAGGTCCGACTGGATGAGATCACGTGTGCCACTGGCTCCGCCAGTGCGACCTGTTCGGATG
>CAYRVS010000175.1:0-10900 GCA_964427725.1 uncultured Planctomycetaceae bacterium
TCATCAGCACCGTCGCCCCGATGCTGGGGCTGATGGGGACCGTCTGGGGGATGATCCTCGCCTTCATGGAGTTCGAGCGCAAGGCGAACCCCCAAGTCTCGGAACTCGCCCCCGGCGTCTACAAGGCGCTGATCACCACGCTCTTAGGGTTGATCGTCGCCGTCCCCGCGATCACGGCGTACGCCTACTTCCGCAATCGGATCGATGAACTGGTCGCGCAGACGGCGCTCCTCGCCGAGCATGTCTTCGCCGACTTCAAACGGGCGATGGCGGCCAAACGCCGCGCGGAACGTCAGCCGCGTCGCGCTCCCACACCCGCCGCCAAACCCCAGTCCTAAGCGGGGACCGCCATGCGACTCCCCTCCGCGCCGCGCCCGCCCCTCGAGTTCAACATCACGCCTCTCATCGACGTGGTGTTCCTCCTTAACATCTTCTTCCTGGTCGCGAGTTACTTCGTCCGGCATGAACAGGTCGATCCCGTCGACCTGCCGTCGGCCACATCCGGCACCGAGGACGAGGCCGCCGCGGCCCGGGTGATCATCACCGCCCGCTCAGGCGGGGAACTTCTGTCGGGGGGCGCGCCGATTACCATCGACGAGGCGATCGCGCGGGTCGCCGCGGCGCAAGCCGAGCATCCCGACGGCATCGAATTCCGCCTGCGCTGCGACCGGGCGACCCCCTACCGCGCCGTCGAGCCCCTCTTGGTGGGGGCGGTCCGCGGCGGCGTCACGAAGGTCCGCTTCAGCGTCGTTCCGGAGTGATCGCCCGATGCGTCTGCCGCACTCTCATCGTCGCAATCTGGCGTTCGGCGCGGCCGCCATGACGCCCCTCATCGACATTGTCTTTCAGCTCTTGATCTTCTTCATCTGCGCGTCGATCGGCCACGTCCGCGAATGGGTCTTGCCGGTCGATTTCGGGGCGGGTTCGCTCGTCGAGGCGACACAACCGCGCGACAAACCGCTGGGCGAAGTCTGGATCCGTCTGACCCGCGAAGAGGGACAGACCATCGTCACGATCGAAGGGACCGCGTATCCCGATTGGGCCGAGGTCGACCGGATGCTGGCGGCCCTCGCCGAGACCGCCGCCGACATCCCCGTCATCCTCGACATCGCAGGCGACGTCCCGATGGCGGACGTCATCCGCCTCGACGATCTCTGCCGCGCCGCGAAATTCCGCAGCGTCTCGTTCGCCGCGAACCCGGCGGAGTGATGGAATGTGACCGATCTCCCGGACGTCCTGGGAAGGCCTTCGCCGGGCGTCTGCTCAATCACTCATCCCCCACCATCCGCGCGAGCGCCGCGCGCTGACCATCCGCCAAGATCCGGTCCTCGTGCCACCATTCGCGGTTGAGGTCGTCCTGCCGAAGCGCGGTCGTCGCCGCTTCGCGTGCGAGGGAGTGCTCCCCGATTTGCCGCGCCTGGGTCGCCAGTTGGAACAAGATCTCGTTGTCGGTGGGGGACAGGGCGTGCGCCCGTTTGAGATGGGCGAGCATCTCGCGCTGGTGTGCCGGGTCCGTCCGCGCCAGTTCAGACAGCACTTCCCCTTGCCGCAAGGCATACCGCGGATTCGCCGGGTCGCGTTGTTCCGCTTCGGCGAACATCCGTTGCCCCCGCGCGATTCGTTCGGTAAGGCTCTCCCCATTCGAGGGTGATGGTGCCGCAAGGAGCTCGCCCCGTTGCGACCACGGGGCGGGATTCCACGGATCGAACTCCGTCGCCCGTTCGAGCGCCCGCTCCGACTCTTCCAAGCGACCGGCGGCGATCCATCGCGCCGCGTCCGTCAGCGCGGCCTGACAACGCCAATCGGGGACGACCAACCACAGCCCAGCGCCGAGCCCGGCGGTCGTCAACAATCCCGGTGCCCACGAGCGCATCCACCCGTGACCGAAACGCGTGGCGTGCGTGGGCGTGGTCGGTGCATCGTCGGAGGCCTCCACCGGAAGCAGCCAAACCAACAGCAGCAGCCACCACGCCATCACCCCCGGCATCAGGAAGCCCCCGGCCCCATGCAGATGCAGCCCCAGAGCCAAGCCCGCCGCCAGAAACCCCGTCGGGTGAGCGCAGGCTTGCGACCACATCGGTTTCCGCAGGCCCCACGCGACAAGCCCTCCCCAGATCACCAGCAACGCCAGTAAGCGATCGTCCCAACCGCCCCGCCAGACGTCGTCGACGAAGAGGCCCACCCCTCCAAGAATCACGCCTCCCAAGACGGCGCGGGGCGTCATGGGGGCGCTCATGAACGGTTCCGGTTCGGTCGACTCCGTCGCATCCCCGCGCCACATCCGGCCCACGAACCACGCGAACCCGAGCATGAGTCCCACGACCGAAATCAACCCGCCGTTCGTCCATGCCTCGAGCCATAGATTGTGCGGATCGGCGATCTGCTCGCTCGCCTCCGGCAGCTTCACTTGCAGATACCGTCCCCGAAACTGCCCCAACCCGATCCCCAGCCACGGGGCCTCGGCGATCAGCCGCGCGCCCCCCGTCCAATACTGCACCCGATACGTCAGCGACTTCGGCGCTTCCGAAATCACCCAGCGATCCCACACCCCCAGTTGGATCAACCCCCAGCCCGCGAGAACCAACACCGCGACACCGCCGACGAACCATATTCCCACACGCTTGATCGACCCGCGTGCCGCAGTCTCGCGCAGCAGTGACCAACCCCACCACAGCAGCGCCAACAGCAATGCCAACAGCGCCGTGCGGCTTTTCGTCAGCAGCAGACACCAGCCGACCACACCCACCATCAGCCCACACAACCACCATGTCGGTCGAGACATCCCGCCACGGCTTTTCCACCAAGCGACTGTTAACAGGCAGACCCCCGTCGCGAGCATCCCCCCGAACGTGTTCGCCAGCGCGAACATCCCGAACGGTTCTTGACTATGTACCAGCCGCTTCGAGAACTGCGTCAGTCCCGGTTCGCTGGTCGGGATCCCCGCCGCGGCGAAGTCCCGGATCAGCTTCGGATCGGGGTCGCCGCGCGAGTACCCCTCACGGAACGTGTCGATCTTCGGTCCCCACTCGGCGGCCGCCCGCGGCAACGAGACCGCGTGCTGCCAGATCCCCAGCCCCGCCGCGGCGATCACGAGCGCCAGCAGCGGCCACGCCAACGCGATCCGATGTTCACGGGTCCTCAAAAGACTCCGTAGCGCCCACCACGCGGCGGCGAGCCCCAACCATTCCACCAGCAGATTTGCCGCATGCCGCTTCTGCCCGCCGGCAATCAGCACCAGCAGGCCTCCCAACACTTGTCCCGCGACTATCAGCGCGACGGCAAGGTCGAGGCCATGCCGACGAAACCACGCCGACCCATCGAGGGCTGGTCTCACGGTTTTTGATCGCGACCCACGAAGGCCGCCGCACCACGCCAGACCGGTCGCCAAACCCAACCAAGCCAGCGCCCGCCATGTGGTTTGGCCTTCCAGCGCCCCTTCGGTCGGGGTCAGCCAAATCGTGGCCAAAAGGGCCGTCGCTCCCAGCAGCCCGATCGTCGTGACCCACGAGCCGCGCTCGACGCGGTTCGCGGCACCGACAGCGGCGGCGGATCGCGCGGCGCGGGTCAACGTGGTCCCCCCGGCCCCGGCGTCTGCTCCAGGATCGCGATCATCAGGATCACGCAGACCACCATCCCGACGGGAATCGCCGCCCCGGTCCAATTCGGCACGTGATACAGCGCCAGCCCCCCCAGTCCCGTCGTCAACGTGGCGAGATGAATCGTCAGCACGGCGGTGACGGGGCGAAAGCCGAGCGCGACCAGTCGATGCGAGAAGTGCCGCTTATCGGGCTGGAACGGACTGCGCCCCTCCCGCAGCCGAATCCACGTCACCGACGCGATGTCGTACAACGGCACCGCGAGGACGCACAGCGGCGCGAGAATCACGTGCTGATCGGCTGCCGCCGGACTGTAGAACGTCCCCAGCACCGTCATGCTGGCGATCGAAAAGCCCACGAAATAGCTGCCGGAATCCCCCATGAAGATACGGGCCGGCGACCAGTTATGAATCAGAAAGCCCAACAGCGAACCGGCGAGCAGCAGAAAGAACCCCGCGACCAGCCATCGCGGTTCTCCGGGAGCCTGCAGCATCATCAGCGCGAAGACGGCGCTGACGATCATCGCGATCCCTCCCGACAGGCCGTCCATGTTGTCGAGAAAGTTGAACGAGTTCACAAGGATCACGAACCAGCCGATCGTCATGACTCCGCCGACCCACGGGTTCTCGACGAAGACCGAGGCCCGCACCCCCAGCAGCACCACGGCGGCCGCCGCGCCGAATTGAATCAACAGCCGCGGTTGCCACGGCAGCGGCCGAAAGTCGTCCGCCAAACCCATCCACGAAAGGAGCGTCGCCGCCGCCAGAATGCCCCACAACTGCGGCGCGCGGAGCGCCAAGCCGCCGGCATGAACCCGCAGATCGGGCGGCAACCACGCCGGATCGAGCAGAATCACCCCCTGCGCGATCGCCAGCGGCAGCATCACGCCGCACCAGATCGCCAAGCCCCCGCCGAGTGGCGTCGGCGTGACATGGACCTTTCGCGCCGCCGGATGATCGATCAGCCCGATCCGCGGCGCCAGCCAGCGCATCACGAACGTCCCCAGGTACGACACCCAGAACGCCGACAAGACACACCCGGCGACGAACAACTCCATGTCACACACCTATCCCGCGATCATTCGCCGGCGTCTCGCACGGAAGGCCGAAACCGGCCCCGCAATGTCATCCCTACGTCCGCTGCTTGGGATTGGTGTGATCGACTTCCGGTCATCATCCACTTTTCGGCGGCTTCGCGACGGGGCGCGGATCCTCCGGCACCTGGTACTCCCGCCGCAGCCGTTCCAATTCCGTCAACAACGTCTGCTGCACATCGGCGTACGCGGGGTCGCCATAAACGCTTTTCAACTCATGCGGATCGGTCGCGAGATCGAACAGCTCCCATTCGCCGAGGTGGTAGTAGTGAATCAACTTGTGGCGTTCGGTTTTCACCCCGTAATGCCGGGGAACGTCGTGCACCCCAGGATACTCGTAGTAGTGATAGTACAGGCTCTTCCGCCAATCCTCGGGCGTGGGCCCTTTGAGCAGCGGAACCAGACTGCGGCCCTGCATCGCGGGGTCCGCCGTGACCCCCGCCGCCTCCAGGAACGTCTGGGCATAGTCGAGGTTCGAGACCAGGTCGCCGTTCACTCGACCGGGCTGGGTCACCCCCGGCCAGCGGACCATCAGCGGCGTCCGGTAGCACTCCTCATACATGAACCGCTTGTCGAACCACCCATGATCCCCCAGGAAGAACCCCTGATCGGATGAGTAGACAACGATCGTGTTCTCGGCCAGGCCCGACTCATCCAAATAGGCGAGCAACCGGCCGACCTGATCATCGACCGCCTGAATGCACCGCAGGTAGTCCTTGATGTAGCGCTGATACTTCCAGCGGACCAAGGCGTCCCCCATCGGCGGTTCCGCCGCGAACTTGGCGTTCTCGGCGGCGTAGGCGGCTTCCCAAGTCTTCCGTTGGGCGGGAGTCAGATTTTTGGGGGGCGTCAGCTTGAGGTCGAGCGGGGTCAGATCCTTGGCAACCGACAGCGTCTGCGTGCGCGCCGGCGAGGCACGTCCTGCATAATCGTCGAACAGCGTCGGCGGCTCGGGAATCGTTTCGTTCTGATAGAGCGAAAAATACTGCGGGCCTGGCTGCCATTCCCGATGCGGCGCCTTGTGCTGCGTCATCAATAGGAACGGTTGCCCGGGATTGCGGCGTTTCAGCCAATCGAGACTCAAATCCCCGATGATCTCGGTGGTATACCCCTCGTGCTTGACCCGTTCCCCGTTGCGGATCATCGGCGGGTTGTAATACGGTCCCTGGCCAACCAGCACTTCCCAGTGGTTGAACCCGGTCGGGTCCGATTCGAGGTGCCATTTCCCGATGACGGCGGTTTGGTACCCCGCCTGTTGCAGCAATTTCGGGAACGTCACCTGGCTGCCGTCAAACCGGTCGCCGTTCTGACGGAACCCGTTGAGGTGGCTGTGTTTGCCGCTGAGGATCGTAGCCCGGCTCGGACCACACAGGGCATTGCCGACATAGCATCGGTCGAAGCGGACTCCCTCCCGGGCGATCCGATCGAGATGGGGTGTTTGGTTGATCTTCGAGCCGTAACAACTCAAGGCATGGGGGGCGTGATCGTCGGTGAAGATGAAGACGATGTTCGGGCGACTGTCTGCCGCTTTGGCGGTCGAGTCGAGTGACACCCAGACGAACGTCGCCGCCAGAATGGCAGTCAGGCAAAGTGACCGCGTCATCGAATCGCCTCTCGGAGAGCTGGTCAAGAAGTGTGATGCGTTATTGTCGGCCTCCCCGAGACGGCTGCAACTCTGCCCCGCAAAATTCGGGAGAGCGTCAGACAAGGCGGTTCTTCAAGCCCGCGTGCAAGGTTCACGGCGAAACGCCTGAGTTCCGTGGCGTGCTGGAACCGAAATCGCCTGAAAGGCGGATCAATTCCCCGCCGGTTGACCTTGGAAATCACGTCACGGAACTGTCCGCGATGCTGATCCGCGGCCGCCGCTTGGGCGAACCTTTAGACTCCGAAAATGTCATTCTGACAACGCAACACATCGCGCGATTCCCCGGAAAGTGCGCGGAAACACCGTGAATCCCGCGATCCGAATTCGGTGAGTGATCGTTTCTCCGAGAGTGGCATCGATGTTGCAGTTTGATGATTCGCATGCGGGTCCGCCGTCCAGTCGCGACCCGTTTCCCCCGTGGCTTAATCCTTCGAGAGCCGCCGCCGTGACCACCATGCCCCCCCCCTGAATCCTCAAGCGGCCCAACAGATCGTTCGGAACCTTGCCGCCGCCGAGGGTTACCTCGAGCTGGGGATGGCGGGACACGCGATCGCCCAGATCGCCCGCGTCAAGGAAGCGGGGCCGTTCGAGGCGATCGCCGAGTTGCTCCGCGGCGAGGCGCTCCAACAACAGGCCCGGTTCGAGGAGGCGATTCCCGCCCTGAACCGTGCGGCGGAGCTTTTCCCGAAGCCCTTCAATCAGCGGGCGCTGATGGGCTTGAGTCACTGCTATCGCGCTCAAGGGGACACCGCGCGGGCCTTGGAACTCGCGACCGCCGCCGAAGCTCCGATCGGCGATGACGGCGCGCTCCCCGCGTGGGTCGTGACGCCGATCTTCCAGATTCAAAACCAGAACAAGCGTCGACCTCCCGCCAAGGGGTGATTCGCCCAGTGTTTCGGGCGTGCTTGATTTAAGTTCGTCGGTTCGCTGAACGAGGGGCCGGTCTTCAGACCCATGGCCGCTCGCTGAGGAACGCCTGCGGATGCTTCTTCCGCGATTCCCACGCCCAGCGTTGGCCGGCGTGGTGGGAGATGACTATCATTCAAGTTGACTGATGCGTGGCGGGTCGCGTCCGGCCCCGGCCGCAGGTTTCTTTGCGACATCTTCGAGGAAGGCAGTGGCGATGCGGAAGCGTGGTCTGACGTTGGTGGCGTTGCTGGGAATGGTGGGGCTGGTGATGGCGGCGGAGACTCCGAAACTCCTCGATTTCAAGATGAAGTCGCTCACGGGGACCGAGGTTGAACTGGGGCAATACGCCGGCAAGGTGTTGCTCATCGTGAACGTGGCGAGCAAGTGCGGCGCGACCCCGCAGTACGAACAACTGCAGGCGCTCCACGAGAAGTACAAGGACCAGGGGCTCGTCGTGATCGGCTTCCCGTGCAATCAGTTCGGGGCCCAGGAACCAGGGAGCGCGGCGGACATCGCCAGCTTCTGTAAGGACACCTACAACGTCACTTTCCCGATGTTCGACAAGGTCGACGTCAACGGCCCGGAAGCCGCCCCGATCTACAAGCTGCTGACGGCCCATGAACCGGGCTCGGGCCCCATCAAGTGGAACTTCGAGAAGTTCCTGATCGGTCGGGATGGGAAGATCGTCTCGCGGTACTCGACCCGCGTGAAGCCGGACGACAAAGAGGTCGTCAAGGCGATCGAGGCGGAACTCGCGAAGAAGTAATCGCGAGCCTTCCAGACATTTGTATGCGAGACAGCGGCTCGGGAGACCCATCTCCCGGGCCGCTGCTTTTTTGCGGAATTCGCCATGACCTGCGGCGGATGGCCCATTGTCCGGCGCGGGGACCGCATCTTACGATAACCAATGAGGGAGCGCGGTGTCGAGGTTCGGCAGGGATGCGGGGACGAGCCTGGATGACGAACGATTGAGCATGGCGGGCGACGGAAAGACGACGATGAAACACTCCCTGACTCTGCGTGTGGCCGTTGGACTGGCGGTCTTGTCCGCTTCCTTGGGTGGCGGGCTGTTCCGCGGCGCCACGGCCGATGCGGCCGGCCCGGTCACCGATCAGCGGACATTGGCGCAGCTGGCCGCCGATCTCCAAGTGGCAACCGTCGGCTTCCATGGTTGGCGGCACGGTTACCGCAGCTACGGCTTCTACGGGTATGGCTACAGCTATGCCCGCCCCCAACTGTATGTCGGGACCCGGTATCCGGCGTACGGTTACGGCTGGTCGACCTATCGGCCATATGTCTATGCCGGCCCGGCGGTGACCGGCTTCTACGCGCCGTATGGCTACGCGCGGTCGTACTATCGGCCCTATTACGCCTCGCCGTATGTGGGGGCCCCCTACGCGGTCTCGCCGTATGCGTATCCGGCGGCGACGTATGTCAGCCCCTATTATGCCCGGCCGTACTACACCTACCCGCAGGGGTACTATCGCTACGGCTACTACGCCTACCCGAGCTATGGGGCGTTCGCGTACCCGTACGGTTACTCGCGGTCGCTGATGTACCGCGGCCCGGTGATTTACGGGTTCTGAGCGCGTGGATGATGTGTTGTGAATTGAAGCCCAGGGAAGGCCTTCCCTGGGCTTCAGCGTTTGATCAACATCACTTCTTGACGGGCGTGAAGTTTTTGAGCGCGTACTGCGAACCGCGGAACGCCGACAGGTGCGCCTGCTTGCTGTCGAGGGCCTGCTGATAAAGGGGGCGCGCCCCGGCGGCGTCCCCCGCGGCGGCTTTCTTCTCGGCTTGGAAATAGGCCGCTTCGCATTGCTGGGCGGCGCGCAGGTTCGCGTCCTTCGCTTCGAGCGCCGCCGTCAGCGCCTGCTCGTTGATGCTTCCCGCGAGATACAGACACAAGGCATCGACCCAGTCACGCTTGTCGGCGGGTTTGGTCGTGGCGTCGCCGAGTTTGGCGACCGCCGCCGTTGGGGCTTGTCCCGCCTTGATCGCCGACCAGTACCGCCAGGGGTTCAGATAGCGCAGGTTCGGATCGGCCTGAACGGCGGCGTCGAGCGCGGCCGAGGCGCCGGCGAAATCCCCGGCGAAGTACTTCGCGAATCCCAGATCAGCCTGGGCGATCGGATTCTGCGGGTTGAGCTTCAGGGCTTCCTGATAGTCACCGGCGGCGAGGGCCGGTTCCCCCCGCGACAAGCGGGCCGTGCCGCGCAGGCTGTAGACCAGCGGCTGCGCGGGGTCGATCTGCAGCGCGGCGGTGAAGTCGGCCTCGGCGGCTTGTGGGTTCCCTTCGGTCATCGCCGCGAACCCCCGGTTGGTGTAGGCGACGGTGTAGTTCTTGTCGAGTTCGAGCGCGCGGGTGAAATCGGCGACGGCGAGGGCCGTCTTCCCCTGGTTCTGGAAGAACATCCCGCGGTTGTTGTAGACGAGGGGATTGTTCGGGACCGCCTGCACCGCCGACGTGAAGGCGGCTTCGGCCTTGTCGAACTGTTGCTGACGGACGAAGACGTCGGCGAGTCCCAAGCGGGCGCCGACATGCCCGGGGACCAGTTCCGCGGCGCGGGCGAAATCGCGGGCCGCGTCGTCGAATTTCTGCAGGAAGACCTCGGCGTTGGCCCGTTGATAATGGAGGTTGGCCGCGTCCTCGGGCTTGAGGTTGGGCCGCTGCAACACTTGGGCGGCGAAGTCCATCACGACCTGCGCGTGCTCGGGCCGCCGCTCCATCTGCGACAAGGCGGTCATGCCGTAGAAATAGGGGAGATAGTAGTTGACCTGTTCGGTGCCGCCGTGGCGCATCGCTTCGCGGGCATCCTCGACGCCGCCGCGGACTTCGCGGATGTTGCCGGTCATTTGTCCGAGCTCGACGCGGGCGCTGGCGCGGAGATAGAGGGCGACGTGATCGCGGGGGTTCTGGGCGAGAACCTGGCCGGTCAGCTCGATGCACTTCCGAAAATCGTCGTTCTGATAGGCGTTTTCGGCGTCGAACTTGAGCCGCTCGTGAGCGGGATTGGCGTTGGCCGCCGGACGGGGCGCGGGCGGGGGCTGCGTGAAGGCGAGCGGCGGACTCCCCGTGAACAGCAGCGTGAGACCCCATGTACCACCGGAAACCAACCATCGACCGTTCATGCCGCCGCCTCGCTGGAAAGATGACCCCGGAGAGTTGTCGCCGTGCTGGTGGGTGGGGACAACCGTCTCGGGGGAATGCGTGTTCTTCGCCGCATCAGCTTCCACGGGGACGACGCGAGATGCAAGTCGTCATCGTCGGGGTGGTGCATGGCCGAAGGAGTCAACGGAGCGTGTGCCACGGGCAATGCCTATTGGCTGATACGTTTTTTTCGCGCCATGATCAGGTTCATGAATTGGGATGATCAGCCCCGGAGGGGCGACAGAGTGTAGCCCCACGCGTGAGCGTGGGGACGAGGAGGTCACCTAATCTAAGCCCCAGAGGGGCGACACTTTCCGACCAGCAAGTGCCGCCCCTCCGGGGCTCCGGATCGCCATGGCTCGACCACCCCACGCTGACGCGTGGCTACATTCTGCCGCCCCTACGGGGCTAAGCCCTCTTGATCACAGACCGGGCGGAGATAGGTCGATCTCCCTAGTGCACTGTCACATCAAGGAACGGGGGTAGACGGACTTGAGTTTGATGCG
>CAYRVS010000176.1:0-4858 GCA_964427725.1 uncultured Planctomycetaceae bacterium
GCGTCAGATGTGTATAAGAGACAGGTTCACGCCCGACCTGATGCCGTCCGACATCACCGGGGCGGACGTGCTGAAGGAGGATCAGGCGGGGAAGCATTTCGTCGAGTTCCAGCCCGGGCCGGTCTTCACCAACTTTCTGCTGGCGGATGAGATCAACCGGACGCCGCCGAAGACCCAGGCGGCGCTGCTGCAGGCGATGCAGGAGGGGGAAGTGTCGGTCGGGCGGACGACGTGTCCGCTGAAGCCGCCGTTCTTCGTGGTGGCGACACAGAACCCCATCGAGATGGAGGGCACCTATCCGCTGCCGGAGGCGCAGCTCGACCGGTTCATGTTCAACCTGCGGGTGAAGTATCCCACCGTCACCGAAGAGGTGCAGATCATCAAGGGGACCACCAGCACCCTGTCGGCGCAAGCCGATTCGGTCCTCGCCGCCGATGAACTGCTGCGGCTGCAGGAGATCGTGCGGGGGGTGCCGATCGCCGACGGCGTGGTCCATTACGCGGCCCGGTTGATCGCGGCGACGCGGCCTCCCGCGCCGGGTCAAAGTTCCCCGAAAGCACTCGAGCCGCTGCATAAGTACATCAATTATGGGGCGAGTCCGCGGGCTTCGCAGTACGTGGTCCTGGGCGCGAAAGCCCGGGCGATACTCGCGGGGCGGTATCACGTCGACTTCGCCGACATTCAGGCGGTCGCGATCCCGGTCCTGCGGCATCGGCTGGTCCTCAACTTCCACGCCCGGGCCGACGGCATCGACAGCGACGTGTTGGTGGAACGGCTCCTCAAGACGATTCCGACCGAAGGGTAAGGCCGGGTGGGCGAGTCATAGCGGATCAAGACTCCGCGAGAGGATGCGTTATGCAGTGGATCATCAAGTTCGGCCTGTTGAGCCTCGTCGGGCTGCTGATGGGCGTGGCCCCGGCCGCCTGGGCGCAGAGCGAGACCGCGCCGCGGCCGATTCAGTTGGCGTGGTTCCCCCGGTATTCGCCGGACGGGGAATGGCTGGCGTCGGCGCATGGCCGCTGGGATCAACTCGATCGCGGGGAACTGCGGATTCGCAACGCCCGTACCGGGCAAGATTTCATCACTTATGAACATGCCCGCGGGGTGCGGACCGTCGCGTGGGCCCCGAAGTCGAAGCGGATCGTCACCGGCGGTTACGGCGGCGATATTCATACCTTCGACACCGATACCGGCCAACGGGTCGAGACGATGCGGCCGGGCAGCCAGATCGAAAACCTGTTGATCACCCCCGACGAGAAATGGCTCATCAGCACGCACGGCACGGGATCGGTGATCCTGTTCGATTTCGTGACCCGCGAGCAGACGTACAAATGGGAACGCATCCATCAGGGGGGGATTTGGGGCGTGAGTCTGTCCCATGACGGAAAGCTGCTCGCGACCGCCGGGCAGGACGGATTCGTCCGGGTCTTTGATCTGGCCGCGAAAACGGTTCTGCACGCCTGGCCCCATCCCCGCTCGACCAACGGCGTGACGTTCACGCATGACGATCGGCGGATCGCGACCGGTTGCGGTGACGGTTTGATCCGCGTGTTCGATATTGGGACCGGCGTGGAGCTGAACCAAGCCGCGGGTCATGAGCCGAATTCCGGGATCACGGAATTGCGGTTCATGAAGGATAACCGCCGGCTGTTCAGCGCGGGGATGGACCGGACGATCCGGCGGTGGAAGCTCGATGACGCCGGGGCCGCGACCCTGATGCAAACCGTCGAGGCGCATGACGGGTTCGTGTTCGGGCTGGATCTGTCGCCGGATGAAACGCACCTCGCCTCGGCGGGCTGGGACAACGTCGTCAAGGTTTGGAAGACCGCCGATCTCGAACTCGTCTGGCGGCGGCCCGAATAACGGCGTCGGACGCACACACCAACTCATCACCACTCACGAACGAGTCCCATGGCCGTCGCGCCCTACACCGATCCCGCGTTCTTCTCGCGCCTCGAATCGCTCGAGCTGCGCGCGCGGTCGATCGTGGAGGGCTTTCTGACGGGGCTCCATCGCAGCCCGTTCGTGGGCTTCAGCGTCGAGTTCGCGTCACATCGCGAGTACGCCCCGGGGGATGATCCGCGGCACGTCAACTGGAAACTCTTCGCGCGGCAGCGGCGGCTGTACGTCAAGGAGTTCGACGCCGAAACCAACATGAATCTCTACATCCTGTTGGATGTCAGCGGTTCGATGGAGTGCGCGAACACGGGGCGGACGAAGCTGGAATACGGGGCGTCTCTGGCCGCGGCGCTGGCCCATTTGGCGCTGAAGCAACGGGACGCGGTGGGGATCACGCTGTTCGCCGACCAGGTGGTGGGGCATTTGCCGCCGCGGGCCAAGCCGCATCAGTTGGAGGACATTCTGCGGTTGATCGGGACGACGACGGCCCGGCCGGCGTCGGACGCCTCGCGGGCGCTGCAGCAGGCGGCCGAGTTGTGCCGGCATCGCGGGATGGTGGTCCTGATCAGCGATTTGTTCGATCGGACCGAGGCGATCGTGCGGGGGCTCGAACATTTGCGGTTCCGCAATCACGAGGTGATCGTCGCGCAGTTGTGGGATCCGTGGGAGCGCGATTTGCCCTTGGAAGGGAACGTGCGGTTTCATGATCTCGAGACAGGGACGGAACTGGCGACGCGGGTCGAGGGGATCCGCGAGGCGTATCGCACCGCCGTGGCGGATTGGCAGCGCGAACTCGAACACGAATGTCGCAACCGGTCGGTCGATCGGCTGGAGTTGACGACGGATGAACCGGTCGACCGGGTGCTGATCGATTACTTGGTCAAGCGGTCGAAGTTGTTTTAGCCGTGTCGTGGTTCGTGGATGGTGAAGCACGCAATCCGAAACTCGAAATCCGAAAGAAAGGAAAAATCCTAACTGGGAAAACATGGCTGGTGGCAGACGGTTTTCCTGTTCGTGCTTAAGAGTTCCTTCGGATTTCGTGCTTCGGATTTTGGATTTCCCGCAAAGTTGGTGTCGGACCTGAGTTGGCCCCTAAAGTGGGTTTCATGCAATTCGCACAAGCGACATTTCTGGCGGCGGCGGCGGCGGTGGCCATACCGGTCATCGTCCATCTGATGTTCCGTTCGCAGGCCCGCAAGGTGAACCTCGGCACGCTGCGGTTCCTGCGGCAGGTCCTCGAACGGAACGCGCAGCGGCAGCGGATCATGCGGTGGTTGCTCCTCGCGCTGCGGATGGGGGCGGTCGCGGTGCTGGCGGTCCTCTTCGCGCGCCCTTATTTGCTGGAGGCGGCGTTGGGGGGCGACCGCAAGTTGCTGCTGGTGCTGATTGACGCCTCCGCGACGATGGATCTCAAAGGGGATCAGGGGCGGTTGTTCGAGCAGGCCCTCGCCGAAACGCAGGCGTTGATCGCCGAGCAGGCGACGCGGACCGTCATCGAGGTCGCCTTGTTCGATCAACAGGTCCATCCGTTGGGGATGCAGGAGACCGCCGACGGCGCGCCGGTGAGTCTTACGGCGGGGGATCGTGACGGCGTGCTGGGACTGCTCGACGCGGCGCGGGAGCGGGGACCGTCCTATCGTTCGACGAACTACGGCGCGGCGCTCGCCTGGGCCCGCGATCTGGCGCTACAGACTCCCGCCGTCGAGCAGGAGCTCCATCTCTACACCGACCTGCAGCAGTCGGGGCTCGATTGGACCGAGTTGGAGCCGCTCCCCGCGAACGTGATCGTGCACATCCACGATCTGGGTCGGGCGGTCGTGAACAACATCGCGGTGACGGAAGCCCGGCCGATCCAGACGACGGTTCGCCCGGGCGACACCGCGACGATCCGCGCGTCGGTCCTCAACAGTTCGGCGTTCCCCATCGCCGAGCAGGTCGTGCTCCTGAAGCTCGAATCGGCGCAGGGGAAACGGACGCTGCGCGAACGGGTCAAGCTCGAGGCGGGATCGAACGGCTCGGTGACGTTCGAGGTTCCCGCCCTCGAAGCGGGGTTATGGACCGGGACCGTGTCGGTCGAGGTCGAGGATGATCTGACGTTCGACAACGCGCGGCAGCTCGCGCTCCTCGCCGCGCCGCCCCATCAAGTCCTGGTCGCCGATGGGCAGCCCCATCCGTCGGCGCTCTTGAGCGAAAGCTATTTTCTGGCGGCGGCGCTCAGACTGTCGGGACCGGACGAAACCTACGACGAGGCCCCGTTCGACGTCCGCGTGGTTCCGCTGTCTCCTGAGGACCCGCTGCCGGCGCTCGAGGAGCAACGCGTGATCCTGTTGGCGAACCCGGGGGCGATGTCTCCGGTCGACGCGCGGCGGCTGGCCGATTACGTCCGCGCCGGCGGCGGATTGATCGTCTTCGCGGGGGATCAGACGACACGCGAACAGACGAAGGTCCTCGCGGATGTCGGGCTGGTGCCAGGGATCCTTCATGGTCCCCGTCGCGCCACCGATCTGCCGTACCGCCTGCAGGAATGGAACGACAAGCATCCGATCTGGCGGCCGCTGAACGATCCGCAACACGGTGACCTGCGGCGGCTGGGCTTTCAGGCGATCACGCTGCTGGAGCCCGCCGACGATCCCGCGACTTCGGTGCTCGCGCGCTTTCGGGGGGGGGAGCCGGCGCTCGTGTCACGGACCATGGGGACGGGCCTGGTGTTGTGGTGGCTTACCCCCTGTGATCGAACCGCCGGTGATTGGCCGGCGTCGAAGCTGTTCGTGCCGATGATCCATCAGTTCGTCGGCCAACCGCTGGGGCTGAATGATGGCGGACCGATCCGGGACCGGTTGATCAACATGCCGGAAGATCCGGTCGAGGCGGCCGCCGCGCGGTTCGCCACCCGTCCACCCGCCGCGGAACCGATCGCCGCGCTGGAGGAGCAGGCGCCGGGAGTCTTGCCGCGGGTCGG
>CAYRVS010000176.1:4868-10861 GCA_964427725.1 uncultured Planctomycetaceae bacterium
TCGGAGACCGAACGGACCACGATCGAAGAGTTCGCGGAGCGGTTTCAGTTGACGCTGGCGGCGGAGACGTCGATCGCGCCCCAGCCGCGGACGACGAATCCCGCCGATGTGAAACAGCACGAACAATGGCCGTGGGCCGCCTTGTTGGTCTTCGGCCTGATGTTGATGGAAACCTTTGTGGCCAACCGCACCGTCAGTTGACCATGTCCGGACGATGCGACCGCGATTGATTCGCCCTCCCTCGGGGAGCCTTGCCATGTCCGCCGTGATTCCCGATTCCCCCTTCCTGCGACGGTTCGACGCCTTGTGGCTGCGGATTCGACGGGTCCGACTGGGTCAGACCGTGGCGTGGGCGGGGTTGCTCGCGGTGTGCGGGCTCGCGCTGTTGGTCGCCGCCGACTATGCTTGGGAACTCCCGCGGTCCGTGCGGCTCGCGGGCCTCGGCGTGGTGGGGGTCGGGCTGCTCGTCAGTCTGTTCGCCGGGTGGTTCCGGTTCCGGAAGCTCGGGACGCGACCCCGCACGGCGGCGGAGATCGAGCAGGCCTTTCCGCGGCTTGGTCAAGCGGTGCGGACGGTGGTGCAGTTCGGCCAGGCGACGGTGGACGATGTCCGCCGGGCGGGGATTCGCGAGGCGCTGGTCGTCGCGCTCGAGTCCGACACGCATCAGCGTTCGCGGCCGATGTATCTCGACAGCGTGGTCCCGACGAAGCCGTTGTGGTTTGCGGTGGGACTGGCGATGGCGGCGGTCGCGGCGCTGGGGTTGGGGTCGCTCGCGAGTTGGGAATGGCGGACGGCGCTCCAGCGCGCCTTCCTGGTGGAGGTTCCCTATGTCACGCTCGCGGTGACGCCGGGGGACGTCAAAGTCGATTTGGGCGCGCCGGTCGCGCTGGAGTTGCAGGTGAGCGGCCGGTTTGATCGGGAGCTCCGGCTGCAGACCCGCGCCGCCGACGACCCGACGGCGGAATGGGCCGATCGCACGTTCGATCCGGGCGAAGGTCGGCGCGCGGGGCCGCGGAGTTTGGCCTTCAGCGCCGCGATCGAAGGGGTCAAACGGCCGCTCGAGTATCGCGGGGTCTTCGGCGCGCTGATCGGCCCGACGCACCGCATCGACGTGCGCTATCCGTTGGAACTGGCGGGGGTCGCGATTCAATTGACGCCGCCGGAATACACCAATCATCCCCCGGCGGAGACCCGCGATCCGAGCTTCACCGCCGTCGAAGGGACCGCGGCGAAGTTCACGCTGACGTTCGATCAACCCCCGAGCGCCGTGTCGCTGCTCATCACCGATCTGTCGACGCGGGCCGCGGACGAACCGCCGGCGACGCCGGAAACGCTGCCGCTCGTCATCGAGGGGCTGACGGCGACCGGCGCGTACCACCTGACGCATGACCTGAAATACACGATCGTCGCGGAAACGCCCGAGGGGCAACGGCTGCGCGAGAACACGCATCGGATTCGCGTCCGGGCCGATCAGGAACCCGAGGTCTATTTCGAGGCGCCGGTCGATCCCGCCGAGGTCCATTCGCTCGCGGAAATGCTGATGCGGATTCGCGTCCGGGACGATTTCGGGATGTCGCGCGCGGGGATCGTCTTCGAGGTCAACAACGAAGAGGAGTATCCGCTGTTGACGCATGAGTTCCCGGTGACACGGGAGCAACTGACGGCGGCGGGAATGTCGAGCCCCGAAACACAGGCCGCCTTGGAGAAGGCCTTGCCGCTGGAGTTCTTCGAGCTGGAGCAGACCGACAGCGTGGCGTACTACGCCTATGTGGAGGACAACCACCCGGGGCAGCCCCATCGCGCGGTGACCGATCTGCGGTTCATCGACATCCGGCCGTTCCGGACGCGCTTCTCCGTCCGGGACGACATGCCGGGCGATGGCAACAATCAAGGCCCCGATGTTGCGACGCTGAACGAGTTGATCAGTCGGCAGCGGTTCAACTTGAATCGGGCGATGAATCTGTCGCGGGCCGCCGAGCGGAACGAGACGATCGAACTGAACCGGATCGACGCGGTGGTGACGTCGGAAACGGAGATCGCGCTCGCCACACGCGAACTCGCCGATTTTCTGTCGGGATTGATGATCGACGCGCTGGTCGATGAGATTCAACTCTTGTTGCAGGCCGAGGCGCATATGCTCGCCGCGGCTGATTCGTTGTCGGCGGCGAAGTATGAGACGGCGGTCCTGCAGATGCGCGACGCGCTCAAAGAGTTGATCCTAGGACGCGATCAACTGCGGCAGGAAATCCAGAAGAACCCCCGTCGGTTCCGCGCGTTGCAGGCCGCCGATCGCCGGATGGCGCAGAAGCTGCGACGGCCGAAAACGGACAAGCAGGAGGCGGAGGAGGTGGTCCGGCGGCTGCGGCAGTTGGCGACGGAGCAGCAGCAGATTCCGCGTCAGATGGCGCTGCTGACCGGCGGCGGGACACCTCCCGAAGAGCCGGATCCCAACGCACTTCCGGCGGAGAATCCGGCACCGATGCCATCCGACGCGACGAGCACGAATCCCCCCGCCGGATCAGGCGATCCCACGGCGACTCCGAGCACGCCGCCTGCGGAGCCGACCGACACTCCGGGGCCCGCCGGGGAGCCTACCGAGCCACCCATGCCGACGGAAGGGGCGGATCAACCGCCGTCGATGCCGCCGAAGGATGGGTCACAAGGTACGCCATCCGAGCCTTCCGCGACCGACGAAGGCGGGGAAGAAACCACGGCGCGGATGACGCGCGAGGAACTGCTGAACCGGCAGATCGACAACACGCTCGAGGCGCGTGAAATCGAGACGGCGCTCGGGAAACTCAAGAACATCACGGACTTGGCGACGAAGCGGATGGAAGGGGCCCGCATGGCGGTGGAAGCCGCCGCCGCGGCGATGGAGCGGGGTGACTCGGCGGAACTAGCGTCCCGGTCGGAGCAGGCCACCGCCGAACTCCGGGAGTTGGCGCAACAGGTCGATGCGTTGGTCAAGGAAGAGGCCGCCGAACGGATCAACGCGGCGCAGCAGTTGGCGCGGCAACTCGCGGAGCAACAGCAAGCGCTCGCGATGGCGGCGGGGCAGGCGGCGCAGCCAAGCGACATGCCCCAAGAGGGGATGGGCCGCGCGCAACCTCAAGGGCAGGGGCAAGCCACCGAACCGATGCCGGATGCGGAAACGAATCGTGCCGAGGGGCGGTCTGGGGATGCGG
The DNA here is from genome assembly GCA_964427725.1 of uncultured Planctomycetaceae bacterium. Lineage (GTDB taxonomy): Bacteria > Planctomycetota > Planctomycetia > Planctomycetales > Planctomycetaceae > DSVQ01. The sequence continues at coordinate 8,054 of CAYRVS010000176.1, forward strand.
ATCAGACGGCTGAGCGGCCACAGGGCAGCGGGACCCAGCCCACGGACGAAGCGACCACGCCCCAGGATGGTGCCGGGAACTCCACGGCCCCGAAGCCAACCGAACAACGTCCGGGAGACGGGGCAGGGGAGGCGGACGAACCGCGTGAGGCGGATCAACCTGGCGGCGGCGATCCGACCGAAGCGTTGGCCGAACAGGCCGAGCGAAACGCGGCGACGGCGAAGACCATCGTCGATGTCCTGAATTCGATTCTCTCATCGACCGATCCCGCCGATCGCGAGACGATCGCCCGGGTCGAGACGTTGATGCGGGAGCAGGGGATCGGCGAGACGGTCGGTCGGATGGAAGCGTTACCGGAAGAGTTGCGCGAAGGGAAATTCGGAGGCGCGCAGGCAACCGCTGCCGACAGCGCCGAACGTTGGGAGGCGACGGCGAATCGCTTGGCGACGACGTTCCGCGAGCTCTCGGCCCCGCGGATGGAGGAGTTGCTCGAAATCGATCGACGGCTGGCGGAACTGCGTGACTTGCTGCAACAAGCCGAAAGCGAACGCGAGCTGGTGAAATGGCAGGTGCGGGTCGGCGAATTGGTGCAGGATCTGAAGGAGCTGAAGGTGGGGGGCGCGGCCAGGGATGAACTCGAACAGATGCTCCGCGACGCCGGTTGGTCGGAGGATGTCGAGGACTTCCGCCTGAACGCCGCGGGAGCCTATGTCGACAGCGATGGCGTCCCCGCGACGGGGATCGTGATCGATCTCACCGAGCGGACGACGGCGCTTTCGCGCGAGATTCAGACGTATATCCAGGAACTGATCATGGCCGACCTGCCGTTGGATGGGGCGGACGCGATTCCCCCCGAGTTCCAGAAGTTGGTCGAGCGGTATTACGAAGTCTTGGCGAAGGAGCGGCGGCCGCGCGGCCGCTGAGCAAGGGCCGTGATCCAGGTGGCGTTGTCGATGAGTCGGCTTGATGTGGGGAATCGCGAGATGGTCAACGAGTCGCCGCGGCGCGAGTCGCGGTGGTTGGGCGTCGTCGCGCTCTTGGGATGGATGTCGCTGGCGACCCGGGTGATGGCTCAGACGTCCGCGGAGGATGCCGCCGCCACCGATCCGCTGCGCGACCTTTATGCCGAGCAGGCCGCCGAGTATCGGTTCCAGCTCGATGGGGCGGGGACGCGGGTGATGGAGCGGTCACCGGAGCCGATCATGCGGTGGAACAGTCCGAATGATTGGTCGGGCGACATCTTCGTGTGGACCGATCGCGGTCGACCCGAGATTTTGGGGTGCATCCTCTCGGGGCCGCGCGCGTCGGGATACCGGCCGTTCTACCACGAGTTTCACGCGTTATCGCTGACGCCGTTGCCGCCGCAAACGATGGCCCGGGAGCGTCGCTGGGAGCCGGCGGTTCCCGGAATCACGTTGGCGCCTCTCAAAGATGCTGCGGCGGCGGAAGCGACTCGGGGCGGACGCTTGCGTCAACTGCGGCAGTTGGCCCGGGAATTCACGGCCCACAGTCTGTTTGACGGTGGTGAGTGGGAGCTGCGGTTGTTGCCGCAGCCGCTGTATCGTTATCCCGAACCGCCGGAGGGGGCCGTGTGGGTCGATGGCGCGCTCTTCGGGTTTGTCCTGACGACGGGAACCGATCTCGAGATGGTCGTGCTGCTGGAGGCGCGCCGCGAGAACGGCGAGACGACGTGGCGGTATGCCCCGGTGCGGATGACGAACAAACCGGCGTGGATCAAACATCGCGACGTCGAGGTGTACCGGGTCGAGGGTTACAACGAATCCGCCGCGGTGAATACCGGAAACTACACGACGTTTTATGCCGGTCGGTTTGTGGTCCCGGCGACCGCGACGCCTGTCGAGAGACCGTGATCTGGATGCCGGGGGCCTGCTCGGCCGGGAGTCGGTGCGTTGACTTATCTGTCGCTGGAATCGCCGATCGCGCCGCGGACCATTTTGCTGGTCCTGTCGGTCGCCGCGCTCGCTTGGGTGGTGATCCGGTTGTGGCTGGGTCCGCCCGCGGGGCTGTCGCGACGGCTTGAGTTCTTCGTGCTGCGCGGTTTGGTCCTCGCCACGCTGGGGGCGATCTGTCTCAATCCGGTCCAGGTGACGGAATCGCCGGGGTTGGTCGAGCGGCCGGAAGTCTTTTATCTGGTCGACAGTTCCCAAAGCATGGCGCTCGGCGACCCGACCACGCGGTTCGATGAGGCGCTCGCGACGATGCGCGCGGCGGCTCGCCAGGCCAAGGATAGCCCCGTTGACGTCAAGCTCTTCCGCTTCGGGCAGCGGTTGCAGGCGGGTGATGACAGCGGCCTCGAAGTGACTCCGTTGTCGGTGGCCGCATCGGCTGGGGCCGGGCTGAATCTGACGTTGTCCCCTCCTCTCTTCGCCGCCGATTCCCCGCCTGCGGCCGCGAAGGTCCGAAAGAAGGCCCCGCTGGCCCCCACCGATGCCGATACGCAATTGGTGACGGCGCTGCGGCAGATTTCCAGTCGCTTTGGGCATAAGCCGCCGGCGGGAATCGTGGTCTTTTCCGATGGTCGGACCCGGGATGAAGTGCCGCTCGAGCCGGTGGTCTCGCCGTTCGCGAAGCTGGGGGTGCCGATTCATGTCCTGCCGACGGGGAGCCTCGGCAAGCGGGGGGATATCTCGTTGGTCGCCGTGGTCATCCCGCCGCGGGTCCGCAAGTTTTCGGAGGTCGAAGTGCAGGTCTTCCTGCGGAGCTTCGGCTTCGATGGTCATCGAACCGAGGTGACGATCACCGCGCCGGCGCGTGGCGATCAACCGGCCCGCACCCTCGCCACTCTGC
>CAYRVS010000177.1:0-10799 GCA_964427725.1 uncultured Planctomycetaceae bacterium
TGCGACTCGAGCCACGTCGCCTTCGGCGGCGACGTGATCGTGAATCATCTTCTGCAGGGCACGGGGACCGGCACCACGACCATCGTCGGCGCTGTCGAGACGTTCGACGCATTAGGCATCCAGATCACGACCAAGTCGATTCTCTTCGCCGCCGCGACTGCGTCGATGGACAGCCATGGGCAACCGATCATTCTGACCGCCGATGCGATCACGCTCCCCACCACTTTCACGCGGGCGCTCGGGTCGACCGTCACCTTGCAAACGCTGTCGGCGGGGACTTCGATCGGCCTCAACGACGCGACCCAAACGCTCAACTTTACCGACGCCCAACTCGACACCATTCAGTCGGCGAATCTGATCATCGGTTCCGCGACCCAAACGGCGGGGATTTCGGTGGGAACCGATGGCGGTGGGCAGATTTCCCTGGATGAGAACCTCACGCTCCTGACCGCCGGTTCGATCAGCATCTCCGGGGGCCTGTCGGTCGATGGGTTGAACACGCTGCTGCTCGATGCCGGGAACGACATCGCGATCACGGGGACGGTGGCGACGACGAACGGGACGCTGCGCGTCCTGGCCGATGATGACATCATCCTCGGCGGAACGGCCCTCATCACGTCGACGGCGGGGAACATCCTTGTTCAGGCCGATACCGACGGCAACGAGAATGGGGCCGGCGGCGGGATCACGATGGCCGACGGCGCGCGGATCATCGCCGGTACGGGGACCATGACCCTGCTCGCCGATGAATCGATCGTCGTCGGGCAGCTCAGTTCGAACAACAACACCGCCAATGCGATCCGCGTCACGTCGTTGAACGGGGCGATCGTCGATGGCGGTGATGCGGGCGGGCCGGACATCATCGCCCAGCAACCCGCCGCGCTCGTCACGTTGACCGCCCGCAACGGCGTCGGGAGCCAGCCGGGACTCGCCGCCGACGCCGCGCTGGAAACGCAGGTCGCGCAGCTCGTGGTCACGAACAGCACGGCGGGGAACGTTGGAATTGACGAAACCGACGCGGTGACGATGTTGGGGGTCACGCAGCAAGGCCCGGGCGCGGTGACGATCACCGCCGGCGGCACGCTCACCCTCGCGGCGACGGGGACCGGCATCACCACGCAAGGGGGCGCGCTGTCGCTGACCACCAACGGGGCGGCGTCCGATCTGGTCCTCCACGCCGCGCTCGACTCCGCGGGCGGGATGATCACCTTGACCGCCGGAGGGGATCTGGTCACCACGTCCACGATCACCAGCGGCGGCGGGAACATCACGGCGACGGCCGGCGGCGCGATCACCATGAGCGACGGGGCCGTGATCAACGCCGCCGCGGGGACCTTGCAACTGATCGCCGCGGGCGACATCACCATCGGCCAACTCATCACCACCAACGCCACTCCGCTGGCGGTCTTGGTCCGGAGTACAGGCGGGGCGATTCTCGACGGGGGCGATCTTGGCGGGGCCGACATCCTCGCCAACACGCCGGGCAGCGTGGTGGTGCTTGAAGCCGCGAACGGCATCGGCGGCGTCTTGGCGGGCGGGGCCGACGCGGCCCTCGAAACGCAAATCGACACGCTCGTCGCGATCAACACCACCGGCGGGGCGATTCAAATCGATGAGGTCGACGCTCTCCGCATCGCGAGTCTCGTCCAACTTGGCCCCGGCGACGTCACGATCAACACCGTCGGCGATTTGACGCTGCTGGCGGGACCGACGGGCCTCTCGGCCACATCGGGTACGGTTACGCTGAACGCCACGGGAGCCGGGGCCGACATTCAACTCTCCGCGACGATCCAAACGACCACCGGCGACATCGTCTTGAATGCCGAGGATGATCTCGTCCTGTCGCCGTTGGCGCAGATCCTCTCGATCTCCGGCGACATCGCGCTCACCGCCGATGCCGACGGCGATGACAACGGCCACGGCGGTGGGATCACGATGGCCGACGGATCGCTCGTCTCGGCCGGTTCGGGGCGGCTTACGCTCCGGGCCGACGAAGACATCGTCGTCAGTCGGCTCGTCAGCACGACCAAGATCGCTATCACGACAACCTCCGGCGGCGTGGTCGACGGCGGCGATCTCGGCGGTCCCGACATCGTCACCCCGCAACTGGTGATCGACGCCCAAACGGGGATCGGGTCGCTCAATCCGCTCGAAACGCAAATCGCCGAATTCGCGGCGGTGAATCACGTCTCGGGCGCGATTCAAATCCTCAACGGCCCCAGCCCCTCGTTGACGATCACCACGATCAACGGCGTCGTCGGGGTCTCCAATCTGGCGGACACCGTCGGCCACATCGTCATCACGCAGACCGGGGCGCTTCTGGTTAACGCGGCGGTCACCAACACCAGCGGCGGAGACATCCTCCTGACGACGTTGCCCGTGGGACCCGCAGCCGATCTCACCATCCATGCCCCGCTCGTCGCGGCGGCGGGTGGTTCGATCGAACTTCGTTCGGGATCGGACCTGATCGTCAACGACACCGGGGCCGCCTCCGACCTCACCGTCGAAGGGGCCGGCGAAATTCTGGGGATCGCCGTCGACGCCGTGCAAATCGGTCCGAACGTCGTCATCACCTCGGCAACCGGCGTCGTCACCAACACCGACCCTGTGCTGATGGACGTCCTGACCCCGCAGATCAGTGCGCAGGGCGTCGGGACCCTTACCATGACCGTGCAGCGGCCGCTCGAAGTCGGCACGGTGATCATCATCGACTGGGGCGATGGGACCAGCGAAACCTTCGTGGTCACCGATCCGGGGCAAACCACGCTGGTCTTCACGCACCAGTATCTCGGCCCGCCGAATCCCGAGAATCCCGCCGCCGACATTCCGCTGTCGGTGACGGTGATCAATCCCAGCTTCACGACCGGCAGCCAATCGTCGCCCACCGCGGGGACGGTGCTGGTCGACAACGCGGCGTATGTGCCGAACATTCGCTTCTTCGCGAACGGAGACCAACCCGCAAGCGATCCCGTCGGCGACCTCAACCGCACGGTCTTTACCGGATTCTTCACGACCCCCGGGGACGGCTTGGCGTCGTTCGCTTTCGATCTCACGCCCCCGGTGGTCTATCTCGATTTCCCGCAACCCACCATGGTGGACGTCGCGGCGCTGGGGGTCATTTCGCCCCCCGCGCAGGTCAATCAGGTCGACGATCTGGCGGCGCAGGGGACCGAGCTCGTCCTCGAGGAACGGGCGGTCATTCTGGAAGTCTTGGGTCCCGATGGCGAACTCCTCGAGCGCGTCACGTTGGCGGAAAGCGTGCTCGATGATCTCGACGCCGTCGTCCACGAGCTCCCCGATGGTCGTTACCGCTTCCTCCTGCGTGAACCGGGCGATCCCCAACCGCGGCTGTTGCAGACGGTCGACATCCGCGAAGGCAAGATCGCCGACGACGCCGAGAACACACTCGATCGCCCCCGTTCGCTGCGCGCGAAGCCCGACGCCGTGAGGGACGCGCCGGTCCCCAAGGAACCGCCGAGCGCACCGGTCGATGCGTTGCGCCCCGCGAACTCCCAAGCCCCGGACGAGCCGACACCCGAGGCCCAGGCGGCGACGTTTAGTCGCGGCGCGCGCGCCTGGCGCGGAGTGGCCACCCGTGAGGGGTTCTGGGCGCCCGAGTCCGAGTTCGCGTCACCCCCATCGGTTGCCGAGGCGGGCGCTGCCTGGGAACCCGGGATGGCGGCCAACCCGGTGGTCTCGGGCCCCCTCGCCTCGGCGGATCACGGGTTCTCCCGAGCCGCCCGATTGTTCCGTCAATATCAGCCGCGCTGACGCGTGGCCATGGGGCCATCCGTCATTCCTGTCGCGATCGGGATTCCGTACGACCGCCGTCCGGGGGTGTGGTGAGATATACTTTGGGACGGTCTTAGCGACGGAGAGTGATCGATGCTGACTTGTTCGCACTGCGGCGCGCGGATCGCCGGGCCCGATCTGATTTCCGGCGTCTGCTCGAACTGTTTTCAGCGACTCTCCGCCGACTCCCGGTCGCTAAGTGGTTCGGGTTCCGCCGGCGGCGACGAGTCGGCCCACACGTTCGTCTCGGACGAATTTGCCTCGTCGGTCGGCTCCCACACCGATCCGTCGCTCCCGCCAGGGCTGACTGCCGCCGCCGGGGCCGATGGCGCGCGTGATCGCGATACCCAGGACTCGCTCGCGGAACCGCCCGAGGCTGCGGCCGAGAGTCCCGCGACGCTGGCCTCCGCCGTGTTCTCCGAAGCCGCCGCGCTCGGGGAACCAGTCTCCACCGACGCCACGATCGCCTTCGACGTGGACGCCCCCGCGGCGACCGACAACGCGGACAAAACCCTCGTGTCGGAGGCCTTTGTCACCCAAGACCCCGAAGCCGGCCAGCGCACGCTTGGCGCGATCGATCCGTTGGAGGGGGCGGGCGATCGGACCATCGTCACCGAGCTCGGCGACGACGCCGGGGCCGATCGTACGATCGTGCTCGATCAGGCAGCCGACGCCCCCGGGGAATCCGACAAGACCTTCGTCTCGGACGCCGTCCCCGAAGCGATCATCCGCACCTTGCAGTCCCACTACGGCGATGCGGACGATGACGCCCGGCCCGGGCAGACCCTGAAGGGCCGCGAAGCCGCCCGCTTCGCAAGTCCCAAAAGCACGCTGGTCATCAAGACCCGACTACTGCGCGATACCCAAACACAGTCGACCGGTCCCGGGGCCGATCCTGAATACGAACTGTTGAAAGTCCTCGGCGAAGGGGGGATGGGGGTCGTTTACGACGCCCGGCAAACCTCGATCGACCGCAACGTCGCCCTCAAGATGATCAAAGGGGCGGCGGCGAAGAACGATCGGCAGCAGGCGAAGTTCCTCGCGGAGGCGGTCGTCACGGGGGAGCTCGATCACCCGAACATCGTGCCGATTTACGACGTCGGCCGGAACGAACAGGGGAACCTGTTCTATTCGATGAAGAAGGTCCAAGGGACCCCGTGGGACAAGGTGATCGCCGACAAGTCCCTGACCGAGAACCTCGAGATTCTGTTGCGCGTCGCCGATGCCGTCGCCTTCGCCCATGCGCGCGGGGTGGTCCATCGCGACTTGAAGCCCGAAAATACGATGCTCGGTTCGTTCGGCGAAGTCCTGGTGATGGACTGGGGCCTCGCGCAGCCGTCGAGCAAGTTCCGCAAATCGGCGAGCATCACCGAAACGACCACCATGGGGGGGACGCCGGCGTATATGGCCCCCGAGATGGCGACCGGCCCCCTCGAAAAGATCAGCCACCTCAGCGACGTCTATCTCCTGGGGGCGATGCTCTACGAAATCCTTACCGGCCACCCCCCGCATCAGGGGAAAAACGCCATGAAATGCCTGATGGCGGCGGCCCGGAACGAGATCGTCCCCACCGACAAAACGGGCGAACTCATCGACGTCGCCCTCAAGGCGCTCGCGACCGAACCCCAGGATCGTTATCAAAGCGTCCAGGCCTTTCAGGCGGCGATCCGCGACTATCAATCGCATTCGGAAAGCATCCTCCTCTCGACCCGGGCCGAGACCGATCTCGACGAGGCCCGCGCGCGGGATGATTACCCCTCCTTCGCCAAGGCGCTCTTCGGCTTTCAGGAAGCTTACGAGCTCTGGTCCGGCAACGCGCGGGCCAAGACCGGCATCGCCCGCGCGCAACTGGCCTACGCCGAAAGCGCTCATCGTAAGGGGGACTACGACCTCGGATTGTCGCTGCTCGATGCCGGCCAACCCGAGCATCTGCCCCTCATCCAGACCCTGACCGCCGACAAGCACGAACGCGAAGCCCGCAAGACCCGGCTCGCCGCGCTGCGGAAGATGGCCTTGGGCCTGGCCGCGGCGACCTTCGCGACGGTCACCGTCGCCTTCTTCTGGATCAGCTACGAAGCCGACCGCGCCCGTAAGGCGGAGGGGGTGGCGAGGCAAGAACAGAAGAAGGCCGAAGAGGCCCGCGACGCCGAAACCACCGCGAAGCAGGAAGCCCTGGCGGCGAAGACCTCGGCGGAACAGGCCCGCGACGCCGAAGCGGTCGCCAAGACCGAAGCGGTTGCCGCGAAGAACATCGCCGAAGAAAAACGGCTCGAGGCGGAACAGGCCAAAGCCCAGGAGGAGCTCGCCAAACGGCAGGAACAATACGAGGCCTACATCGCCCAGATCGGGCTCGCGGCGGCCAAGATCAACGACAACGCCTTCGACTCCGCCCGCGAGATCCTCGCCGATTGCCGTCCGGAACTCCGCAACTGGGAATGGGGCCGGCTGTGGCACCTGTGCAGTCAATCGATGTCGGCGCTTCAAGCCCCGACTCCGCTTGAAGCCTTGGCGCTCAGTCCCGAGGGCCGCTTCGTCGCGACCGGCGGCTGGGACGGCGTCGCGCGGCTCTGGGACCACGCGAGCGGTCAACTCGTTCGCGAATTCGTCCATCAGGGGCTCTACATCCATGCCGTCGCGATCTCGCCCGATGGCCGGTGGCTCGCCACCGGTGGGGACGACCCTTCGGGTCAAGTGCAGCTTTGGCGGATCGACACCGGGGAACTCGTCGCCAAACTGACCGGGCATGACGACGAAGTCTTGAGCGTCGCCTTCAGCCATGATGGCCGCAAGCTCTTGTCGACCGGCTACGACAACACCGCGCGGCTATGGGATGTCGCCACGCATCAGATGGACCGGGTCTTCGCCGGGCACACCTGGTGGGTCTGGCAAGGGGTCTTCGCCCCCGACGACCGGACGATCGCCACCGCCGGGCAGGACGGCATCGTCTATGTCTGGGACATCGCGACCGGCGAGCGCCGGCCCGCCTTCGCCGGACATGCCGGCCCGGTCTACGCCGTCGCCTTCGTCGATGGCGGCTCGCGCGTGGTCTCCGCGGGCTACGACCGCCGTCTCCTCGCGTGGTCCCCCGCCGACCTGAAACCGTACGCCTTCCAAAATCTCGAACGCCGAGGGGCCGTCAAGCCCCCCCAAATCTTCCACGAATTGGGGACCCATGCGAGCAGCGTGCGGACCCTGGTCCCCTCGGCCGATGGCGCGCTGCTGCTCAGCGGCGGGCAAGACAACGTCGTCAAACTTTGGGACTTGGCTGCGGGGGCGGTACGCCAATCGTTCCGCGGGCATGGGGGGTGGGTCCGCGGTCTCGCCTTCGGGGTCGATGGCAAGACGCTCGTCTCCGCCGGACTCGACAAGTCCGTCCGCACCTGGAGTCTCGCCGGGTATGCCGAGCTGCGCTCGATTCAAGGCCTGGAGCTCGCGGGGCATGGCGACGCCGTCCTCGCCGCCGAGTTCTCTCCCGATCAATCCCAGATCGTGACCGCCAGCCGCGATCGGACCGCCCGCACGTGGGACGCCGTCACCGGCGCGGCCCGCCAGACCTTCTCGGAAGGGCACTCGTTTTTGGCCTCCCAAGGGCGGTTCCTGCAAAGAGGCCGCCGGCTGGTGACCGCCGCCGTCGACAATACGACCCGCCTGTGGGACGTCGCCACGGGGACCGAGTTGCATCGGCTGGCGAAGACCGGCCGCGCCGCAGCCCTCGCCGTCTCACAGGATGAACGCTTCCTCGCCACGGGGGGGGACGCCCAGCAAGCGCAGCTCTGGGACGCCGCGACGGGCCTGCTGATCCGCCCCTTCGAGGGCCAGCTCGCCGAAGTCACCGCCGTCACCTTCACACCCGACGACACTCAACTCCTCACGGGGGACGCCAAAGGCCATCTCTATCGCTGGGACGTCGCAACCGGTCGACTCCTGCAACGGCTCGACGGCCACACCGGCCGCATCACGGGCCTTGTGGTTTCTCCCGCAACCGGCCGTATCTACAGCGCCAGTTTGGACAAGACGATCACCCCGTGGGATCTCGCCTCCGGGCGGGAAGTCGCAGACGGCATCCTCAAGCATCCCGACGGCGTCGTCGGTCTCGTCCTCGCCGCCGATGGCGTCACGCTGGTCAGCAGCGCGAATGACCGAGTGGTCCGCGTCTGGAATCTCCGCGAGCCCGGCTCCCCCCGCGCGATGCCGGCCTTCCCCGAAGTCGTCCGCGGCCTCGCCCTCTCCTCCGATGGCGCACGGCTCCTGACGGTCCTCAGCGAAGCCCGCGAGGTCCGTCAATGGGAAGTCGCCACGGGTCGCGAACTCACCGTTCCCCGCCCCGACGGCACTCTCGGGCCGCTTCTCGATCGCACCACCAGCCGCAGTCCTCTCTGGCAGGCGATCTACGCCCCCGGCGACGAGCTCCTCACCATCGGCGGCAGCGAAGCCCGCTTGTGGGATCTCGCCGCGGGACGACCGCGCATCAGCTTCAGCCCGCATGCCACCGTCGCCTCGGCGAATTTCTCCCCCGATGGCGAATGGCTCGTCACCGGCAGTTGGGACAACTCCGCGAAAGTCTGGCGGACCGAGACCGGTCACGCCGTGTTAAAGCTCGACGGCGCGCACGCCGGCTTCGTCAACGCCGCTCTTTTCACGCCGGACGGCCAAGCGATCCTCACCGCCAGCGACGACGGCACCGCGAAACTCTGGCAGGTCGCGCTGCAACCCCAAGGGGACGCCGAACCGACCGCCACCGTGATCCGCACCTTCACCGGTCATGCCGACCGCGTCCGCGACGCCCGCTTCACCCGCGACGGCCTCCGCCTCGTCACCACCTCCGACGACAAAACCGCCCGCTTATGGGACGTCACAAACGGGACCGAGCTTCGCCGCTTCGACGGCCACGCCTGGGCCGTCCTTGCCGCCGACCTGTCACCCGACGGCACGCGGCTGATCACCGGCGGCGAAGACAACGTCGCCAAGCTGTGGAGGCTGGAGACCGGTGAATGTCTCCTCACCCTCTCCGGGCACACCGCCCCCGTCGCCTCCGTCGCTTACTCGCCGGACGGCAAACGCGTCCTCACCGGCAGTCGTGATCAAACCGCGAAGCTCTGGGACGCCGTCACGGGCAAGGAGATCCTCACTCTAAATCACCACACCGACGACCTGACCAGCGTCCGCTTCGCCCCCGATGGCCGCACCATCCTCACCGCCTCTCGCGACGGCACGGCCCTGTTATGGTCGACTTCGGCGTGGCCGGAACCCGAGAATTTCACCACGTCAATTCGGCCGTGATCAACGACGGACCGCGAATCAGGAACCGAAGGCCGCATGATCAACACCAAACGGGTTACCCAACGACGGCCGATCCGGTACGAATCGTATGACGACGTCCTCGCCGACGCCGAGCGGCTCGTGGCAGGACCGCTCACCACCTTGGGAAACTGGTCGCCGGGGCAGATCTTCGCCCACTTGGCGATGGCGTGCGACGTGATGATCGACGGCGCTCCCGTGGTCCCCCCCAAACCCGTGCAGTGGCTCTTGCGGGTCTTCCTCAAGCGGCGGTTTCTCACCCAAGGGTTGCCCGCGGGGTTTCAGCTCAAAGGCCGTGCGGCGGGGCTGGTCCCCGGACCAACCTCGACCGAAGAAGGGTTGGCCCGCCTGCGCGCCGGCTTCGCGCGGCTCCGCGCCAATCCCCACCGCGCCCCGCATCCCGGCTTCGGCGTTATCACCCCCGAAGAATGGGACGCCTTCCATCTGCGGCACTGCGAGCTCCACATGAGCTTTCTTCAGCCGCGATCCTGAGTGGCGCGACGCCGCTCAAGACGTCCGGCGCTCCCGCTGGTAGATCACGCGGGATCGCGCCAAGGTCGGCGCCCCGCTCACCGAAAAAAACTTGGCGGATTCTGTCCCCGTTTCGCGAGAGGAAGGCAATAACTCTCAGACAGGACGCGACAGGGAGTTCCGCCTGACGACGGATCGATTGTGCTCCCGAACGCGGCCTGACTCACATTGACGTGGGGAACCGAAATATGTCTCGCAAACTCTGTTCGCTGCTTGTCGCCGTCGCGGCGTTGACCATGGGCCTCGGGATGAGCACGGCGGATGCCGCCGTCGTCAAGGCCCGCGCGGGGGCCGGCGTCGTGGTCAATCCCGGCCTGGGCCCGAATGTGGCCTACGCCTATCGTGGCGCCACCGCCGCCCGCCTGACCCCCTACCGTCCGCTCGTCGGCCCGCAGGTCCATCATGTCGGCAAGGGCGTGGTCGTCCGCGGGTACTAACGTCCGCCGAGAACACCGCCGACGTCCCGCCGGATGTCGCGGTCTGATCACTGCTCCGACACCCAGCCCCCGCCCGGCTGGGTGTCGGCGTTTGCGGCCCCCGTATCAGCGACAATTCCTTGGAGGCATTCCATAACAACGCCATCGCGAGGGGCACCCGCCCCTCGTGCGTCACCAATCCTGATCATGGTCGGTGAACGCGGCCGGGGCGGGTGCCCCGGCCTAGGTCTTGATCGATCTCACTTTGAACCGAGCGCTCTCATAGCGAGGGGCACCAGCCCCTCGCGCGTCAACATTCCCGACCATGGTCGGTGAACGCGACCATGACAAGTGGCCGGCCGATCTCGAACCGCTGTTGTCGCGTCCCGGTATAGACTCCATGCGCGGGCGATGCCGATTCGATCGCGGGAACGGTATCCCAAGCCGGAAGAATCACCGGAGGCCTTTCGCGACGACGTCGCGCCAGAGTTGCGGTGGACCGATGATCCGTTCAGACTCAACGGAGATTCGTGGCCGCCGTGATTCCCGAGGGAGCGATCGTCATGCCCGTCCGCCGGCACTCACCGACAAGGCTGTCGCCCGGGCTCTGGAGCCTCGTCGGTCTCTTGATGCTCACCGGACCCGCCGGTCTGGCGGCCGCGCCGGGTGGTCTACGCGCCGGCGCGGTGGCCCAGGACGTCACTCCCCCGCGGTTCCCGATCACCGTCAACGGCAACATGCGCGACGGTCAGGCCCAGGGGG
>CAYRVS010000178.1:0-10772 GCA_964427725.1 uncultured Planctomycetaceae bacterium
GGCTGATGCTGACCACGCAGGTCCTCGTCACCCGGACCGACGAACCGGGTTCGGACAAGAAGAAGCCGACCGTCGAAGGGGCGGTGAAGTAAGGTCGACCGGCCTTCGGACAAACACGCACGAAGCCCGGTCTCCCCACGGAGGCCGGGCTTGTGCATAATGAAGTCCCAAACAGGAGTTGAGCAGCGCGCTTTGGGCCGTGTTCCCTGGCAAGGAAAGCGATCTGATGCCCGATTTCACACGAATCACGCGAAATCCCGAGGTGATGGGGGGCAAAGCTTGTCTTCGAGGCATGCGTGTCACGGTCTCGATGATTCTGGGGTTACTGGCGACCGGAACATCCAAAGCCGAGATTCTGGAGGCGTATCCGTATCTGCAGGCGGAGGATATTGACGCCGCGCTGGGGTACGCGGCATGGCGCGTCCAGGAGCAAGAAGCCCCGTTGGTCATGAATGGATGATCTTCGTCGTGGTGGATAGGAATTCATCGCGGTTATCGGTGCGTGAATCAAGACCAACCGGCATCGCGGTCGACCGCTGACGGATCGACACGCGTGGCTGCGGCAGGGGCGGGATTCGAGATCGTGATCACGAAGGGAGCTTCCATGACATCCATCGAGTCGCGGATTACCCATGACCCGGCGGTCATGGGTGGAAAGGCCTGCATCCGCGGGTTGCGGGTGACGGTCTCGATGGTCTTGAATCTCCTCGCGACGGGCGAGACTCGCGAGACGATTCTGGATGAGTTCCCCTATTTGGAGCCGGAGGATATTGACGCGGTGTTGCAGTACGCCGCTTGGCGGCTGGAGGAACGGGAAGTCCCGCTGGTGACGACATGAGCCTCAGCTTGCTGGTGGACATGAATCTGGGGCCCAAGTGGATCCCAACCTTACGGAATCATGGATTCAACGTCACTCACTGGAGCACCCTCGGTGATCCCAGGGCGACGGATGTGGAGATCATGGTGGAAGCGCTCCGGCACGGCCAAGTCGTGATCACTCTGGACTATGATTTTCCGATGCTGCTTGCCTTGACTCGTGCGCGCGGCCCGAGTGTGGTGCATATTCGATCCAAAAATGCCTTATCAAAACGGTTTGCCCCCTTGCTCATCGCGGCCCTGAACCGCTTCACCCCGGAACTCGCGACGGGGGCGTTGCTGGTGATTGACGAGACACAACTCCGCCTGCGTTGTCTGCCGATCCAATCATCGTCGGGTGCGTAGTCATACTGTTGATCAGCGACCGCGTGACCCGCCTGAAACCTGCGCGGATTGATGAATTCCACGGAATTCGCCCCTTGACCATTCATCACGCTGACCATCCCCCCCGCCACTTTGATCCGAAATGATGGCCACCAAACGCGATTATTATGAGGTGCTGGGGGTCGCGAAGGACGCGGGGACGGACGATCTCAAGCGGGCGTATCGCAAGCTCGCGGCGAAGTATCATCCCGACCGCAATCCCGGCGACGCCGAGGCGATCGAGAAGTTCAAGGAGGCCTCGGAGGCCTTCGACGTCCTCTCCAACGAGGAGAAACGGGCCCGGTACGACCGCTTCGGGCATGCCGGGGTCGAGGGGGCGGCGGGCCGCGGCGGACCGGGCGGGTTCCAGGATGTCGAAGACATCTTCGAGGCCTTCGGCGGGATCTTCGGCGATTTATTCGGCGGCGGCGGGGGCGGACGGAGGCGGGGTGGACCCCGCGCGCGGCGCGGCGAACATCTGCAGACGACGGTGACGCTGGACCTCGTGGAAGCGGCGCTCGGCTGCGAGCGCGAACTCGAAATCCGCCGCAAGATCCCCTGCAAGACGTGCCAGGCGACCGGGGCCAAGCCGGGGACGTCGCCGGTGACGTGCGATTACTGTGGCGGCCATGGTCAGGTGGTGCAGTCGCAGGGCTTCTTCCGCGTGCAGACGGTCTGCCCGGCGTGCCAGGGGGCGGGGAAGGTCGTCCGGGAGAAGTGCTCGGATTGTCGGGGGACGCGGTATCAAACGACGACGGTCCGGCTCGACGTCAAGATCCCCGCGGGGGTCGACAACGAGATGCAGATTCGGGTCACCGGCGAAGGGGAACCGGGCGAGAACGGCGGCCCGTCCGGCGACCTGTATGTCGCGATCCGGGTGAAGTCACACCCTTTGTTTCAGCGGGAGGGGCAGCAGCTTCTGTGCGAAGTGCCGATCACGTTTTCGCAGGCGGCGCTGGGGACGCAACTTGAGGTCCCGCTGCTGACGGGGAAGCATCAGTTGACGGTGCCGGCGGGGACGCAGCCGGGCGAGACCTTCCGGTTACGCGGTCAAGGGATGCCCGATCCGCATGGCGGACCGCGCGGCGACCTGATCGTGCAGATCAAGGTGGAAGTCCCGAAGAAGCTCAACAAGAAGTACGAAGAGCTCTTGCGACAGCTCGCCGAGCTCGAGCAAAAGCACGTCTCGGCGCACCAGAAGAGTTTCTTTGAGTCGGTGAAGGAGTTCTTCACCGGCGACGAGGATGAGAAGTAATTTCACAACTCATGATGCCCAGGGATGGCCATCCCTGGGCGTCCGAGGAAGATCATGTCCACCCCGGAACCGACGACCGCGGACGCGGGCGAACAGCCGCCGACCGATGCGGCCCGTGAGCCCGATGCGACCGCCATGCTGGAAGCGACCCTCGCCACGTTGACCGCCGAGCGCGACGACTATCGCGACAAATGGGCCCGCGCGCGGGCCGATCTCGACAATTATCGTCGGCGGATGCAGAAGGAACTGGAGGAAGACCGCAAGTACGCGGTCCTGCCGCTGCTGAAGGCGGTGCTGCCGGGGATCGACGGGTTGCAGCTCGCGCTGAAGGCGGCGGCGGGGTCGAAGAACGCGGACGAACTGATCGCCGGGGTGCAGATGGTGGCGAAACAGTTCGAGGGGGCGCTGGCGGCGGTGGGGATCACGCCGATCGCGGCGAAGGGGGAACCGTTCGACCCGAACCGGCACGAAGCGATCACGCAATGCCCGAGCGCCGACCACCCCCCGATGACCTGCCTGGAGGAGGTCGAGCGGGGCTACCAGTTGCACGACCGCGTCGTCCGCCCGACGAAGGTGATTGTGTCGAGTCGGGTCGAAGGTTGAGGGTTGATGGTCGAAAGTCGGAGAAGACCTTCGATCGGCCCTTGGCACGTTTCTCAACGCCTCTTTCCAACCATCGACCATCAACCCTCAACCATCGACCCAGCCATGCCCACCTACGATTACACCTGCGACGCCTGCGAGCATACATGGGAAGAGTTCCAGTCGATCAAGGCGGAACCGCTCAAGAAGTGTCCGCAGTGCAAGAAGGCGAAGGCCCGGCGGCTGATCAGTCCCGGAGCCGGGATCCTATTTAAGGGATCGGGGTTCTACATCACCGACTACCGCAGCGATTCCTACAAGAAGGCCGCCGGGGCCGACAAACCCGCCTCGGGGGGCGAGTCGAAAGCGGAAGCGAAGTCGGACGCCAAGCCCGAGAAGAAGACCGGCGGCGATGGCGGCGGCAGTGGTTCGAAGTCGCCCAAGGAGTGACGACGGAGGTCGAGGGACCGCGGTTGACCTCGGGTGCTCCCTCGGTGCCCCGCGTGTTGCCCGATCATTCCGCCGCCGAGCCTCCCCGACTGATCCAATCGAAACGATTGAGCTCATGTCGGCGAACCCCGGATGGTGCGACACCGGCTTCGCCAATCCGATGGTTCACGGCAGTGGACGAAGAAAGGCCACTGGCCGAGCCAGTGGCACACGCCGAAGTCCGACTGATGGAAGCCTGTGAAGTCGTGCATGCCACGAGTCGCCTCGGCATGCCGCGCGGCGCGGCGTTACAATGTCGGTCAGTATCAAGGGTCGGCGAACACGACGAGGACTGTGGTGGAACTGCAATACGGCATCGGCGGGAGCGTGGTTTGGGAGGCTCCGCCGGTCCCGGGGTTGAGGGTCGTCGCCGGTCCCGCGGCGCACGCCGATTTGCGACGGGCGACCCGCGAGGGGTTGGCCCAGCCGCTGGAACTTCCGCCGCTGGGGGCGGCGATCGTCCCGGGAGATCGGGTGGTGCTGGCGGTCGACCGGGGGCTGCCGGTGCTCGATGGCGTGCTGGCGGAGGTATGGCGCGTGTTGCACGCCGCCGGGGTCCAACTGGCCGACGTGACGATCGTGCAACCGGCGGTGCTGGGGGCGACCGAGCGGCATGATCCGCGGCAAGGGCTGCCCGCCGACGTTCGTGACGCGGTGACGTGGGTGCCGCATGATCCGACGGTCGAGGAAGACTGCGGGTATCTTGCCTCGAGCGCCGGGGGGGAGCGGATCTATCTGTCGCGGCGGCTGCTCGACGCCGATGTGGTGATCCCGCTGACCGTCGCGGGGTTCGACGCGCGATTGGGTTATCAGCATCCGTGCGGTCTCCTCTATCCGGGGCTGTCGAACACGGAGGCGTTCAAGAAGACGCACGGGCAAGGCCATAGCGAATTGCGGCCGGAGGACGAGCGGCCGCTGCGGCAACTCATCGACGAGGCGGGTTGGCTGTTGGGGGTCCAATATGCGGTGCAGGTCATCCCGGCGGCGCGACGCGGCGCGGGGGCCGAAGTGCTGGTGGGAAGCGTTGAGGGCGTCGGTCGCGCGGCGCGTTCGGCACTCGATGAGCATTGGCGGGTGCGGGTCGAGGAACGGGTCGAGACCGTCATCATGGCGCTGCCGACCGATCAATATGGCGTGACGTGGGCGCTGTTGGGGCGGGCGTTGGAAACGGCGAAGACGTTGGTGGAACGTGGCGGGCGGATCATCGTGCTGACCGATCTGTCCGCCGAGCCCGGTCCCGGCGTGACGCTCATTCGCGAGCAGCGCTCGGCGAAGGCGGCGCTGCAGCCGCTACGCGCGATCGGTCCGGAAGATCTGGTCCCGGCGACGCAATTGGCGGCGGCGGCCGACTGGGCGACGGTCTATCTGCTGAGCGGCTTGTCGTCGCTGCTGGTGGAGGAGTTGTTCTGCACGCCGCTGGAGAACGAGCAGGAATTGAGCCGGTTGCTGGCGGGGGTGGAGACGGGACTGGTGTTGCCGGCGGCGCAATGGGTGCATGGGGAAGTGGGCGAGGCGTGAGGCGCGGCGGCTCCTCGACGTGATCCGCCAGGGAGCGACAAACCTCGGAGCGGTGACATGGAAATGCTGCTGCAGCCGTTCGGGGGACTCGTCTGGGGGCTGTGGCTCTGTTTGACATGGCGGCTGGCGCGGCGACGCGAGGGACGACGTGTCTGGTGGCTCCCGTGGGGGTTGTCGAGCGCGCTGCTGATCGGCTCTTTGCCCGCGACGGCGTGGGTCACGACGGCGTGGTTGGTCGGCGCTGTCGAGCCGCAGCCCCGGCGACCCGCCGGCCCCGGGGTGATCGCCGTGCTCGCCGGGGAAGTCTTGCCTCCTCAAGAGGGAGAGACTGAGAGTCGGCCGGGGCGATCGACGATCCTGCGGGCGCTCGCGGCGGCGGAGTGGTATCACGCGGGGGAGCCGTGTCTCGTCATCGTGAGCGGTGGCCATCCCGAACCCACAACGCCCGGGAGTTCGCCGGCGGCGACGTTGGCGCGGTTGCTGAGGCAACTGGGCGTCGACGAGACGCGGCTGATCGTCGAGGAACGGTCGCGGAATACGATCGAGAACGCCGCGGCGATCCAGTGTCTGCTGGCAGAGCACCAGCCGGAAGGGGGGGCCCGATGGGTGATCACCTCGGCGACGCATCGAGCACGGGCCCGCGAAGTCTTCGCGGCGCAAGGGGTCACGGTGTCGCTGCATGGTTGTGATGATCCCCGCGAGGAACTGCCGACCGGCTGGGGGGCGCTGTGGCCGCGGGGATCGGTGGTGAGTCTGCATCAGACGTTATGGCGCGAGGCGTGTGGTCGCTGGGTGGTATGGTGGCGCGGGACGACTTAATGACGGTGTGCGTTTCAGGAGCGGCGCGGCGTCAGCCCGCCGTGCCATGAGAGGACGGCGTGTCCCCATGGGATTCTTCAGGTCCACGTTTGAACCGTTGTTGAGACGCGCCGCGACGTTGGCGTTTTGTGCCGCAGGGAGAATCGATGTCCGGCGTTCGGGAGGTGTCGCGCGTCGCACGGCGGGCTGACGCCGCGCCGCTCTTTGATGGGACGCGCCGGTAGATTCCTTTTGCGTCGCGGGTCGTCGGGCGCTAGCATGAAGGATGAGGCGATGAGCACTTGGGAATCAGGGAGGAACCATCATGATTTTCGATTCGCTGCATTACCGGAGTCGGTACCGGACGCTCCCCTCCGGGTTATGGACGGCGCTCGACTATCTTGCGGGGAGCGACTTCGATCGGCTCGATGATGGCCGGTACCAGTTGGAGGGGGATCGGCTCTTCGCGATCGTCAGCCGGTACGCCACGAAGCTCCCCGCTGATGCGGTTTGGGAGTCGCATCGGAAGTACGTCGACGTGCAGTATGTGGTGCGGGGGGTGGAGCGGCTGGGGTATGTGCCGCTCGATCGCGCGCCGGAGATCAAGACTCCCTATCAGGCCGAGCGGGACGTCGCGTTCTACCAGCCGGGGACCGATTCCTTACGGTTCGCGGCGGGGCAGTTCGCGATCCTGTTTCCCGAGGACATCCATGCCCCGGGGTTGGCGGTCGATCGGGAGACGCCGAGCGAGGTCCTGAAGGTGGTGGTGAAAGTCGCGATCGAAGACGTTTAGCCGCGAGCCGCAGGCGAGCGCGTCGACATGCACGACACCCCCACCTCCATTCCACCCGAGAAACCGCGTTGTTTGGGATGTTTGGGGTGCGGCGACGCGCCTTCGTCTGGACGGATTCGCCTGGATCGGCTGTAATTCCGTACTCCGCGCAGGAACGCGCGGAAATGCCTTCGCAAGGATGCGGTCGCGGTGAATGCCTGGGTCCGATTGGGACGTTACGTCTGGCGGTATCGTCGGCAGGTGGTGCTGTCGACGATGTTCGGCCTCGGAGCCGCGCTCTTATGGAGCGCGGAGCTCTTGCTGACGTTTCCCGTCGTGACGGTCTTCGTGGAAGGGCAATCGCTCAACGAGTATGTCCACGTCGAGAGCGAGACGGCGCAACGCCGTCTCGAAGCGCACCGGACCGAGCTCGAACAGGTCAATCGATCGCTCGCGCAGCTTCCCGCCGCGGCGGATGACCGCTTGGCCCGCAAGCGGATGCGGCTCCTCAAAGAGCAGTCGCAGTTGCAGGCGCGGGTCGATGACGACGCCTGGCGGTTATGGTCGTTGAGCTGGGTCGGGACGCGGATTCTGCCGTGGTTACCGCGCGGCGAATTTCCGTTGCTGATGGCGCTGTTCGGCGTGTTGATCGTGGTGACCGCCCTGAAGGGGGTCTGCGTCTATGTGCAGGATCTGACCGCCGGCAGCGTGGCGGAGCTATGTGTCCTTGATCTGCGGACCGACGCGTTCCGCAAGCTCCTGCAGCGCGACGCCCAATCGATCGAAGGAATCGGCCCGCCGAAGCTGCTCGCGAACCTGACGTATGATCTGCAAGGTTTGGCGCATGGGCTGACGACGCTCGGCGGCCGAGTGGTCCGCGAGCCTTTGAAGGCGGTCGCCTGTCTCGCGACGGCGTTCTTCATCAACTGGCAGTTGACGGCGTTGTCGCTGGTCTTCGTCCCGCTCGCCGCGTGGGCGTTTCACGTGTTGGGCCGCCGGCTGAAACGGGCGGTCCAGCGGGTCCTCGACACGATGGCCCGGATGTACAAGTTTCTGGAGCAGACGTTCGCGAACATCCGCGTGGTGCATGCTTATGACATGCAGGGACCGCTGCGGCGGGAGTTCCATCGGCAGAATCGGGAGTTCTATCGGCAATCGCTGAAGATCGTGAAGATCGACGCGTTGACGAACCCGGTGACCGAGTTGTTCGGCGTCTCGACGATTCTGTTCGCGCTCCTGCCGGGGGCCTATTTGCTGCTGCGCGACACCGAGCGGATTTGGGGCTTTCGGCTGACCGACGGGCCGATCGGCGTGCAGGAGTTGAGCACGCTGTACGTCGCCCTCGCGGGGGTGATCGATCCGCTGCGGAAGTTCTCGAAGTATTTCACGACGATCAAACAATGTCGCGGCAGTCTCGATCGGATCTTCGAGCGGCTCGACGAACCGTCGCTGGTCGAGCAGTCCACCACGGCGGTCTGGTTGCCGCCGCTGCGGGGGACGTTGGAATTCCGCGACGTCCATTTCCATTACCACGGGACGGAGGGACGGCAGGCGGAGATTCGGAATGGGGAACGAACCGGCGTGTTGCACGATGTGTCGTTGACGGTACACGCGGGCGAGGCGATCGCGGTCGTGGGGCCGAACGGGTCGGGGAAATCGACGTTTCTGGGTCTGATTCCCCGGTTCTACGATCCGACCGAAGGAGTGGTGCTGCTCGACGGCATCGACCTGCGCGACGGTCGGCTGAAGGATTTGCGGCGGCAGCTTGCGCTCGTTTCGCAGGAGACCTTGCTGTTCGATGACACGCTGTTGAACAACATCCGCTACGGCCGACCGACCGCGACCGACGAGGAAGTTCACGCGGCGGCCGAGCAGGCGTATGTCACCGAGTTCGTGGATCGGCTTCCGGAAGGTTGGCGGAGCCGCGTCGGCGAACGGGGGCGGTTGCTGTCGGGGGGACAGCGGCAACGGGTCGCGTTGGCGCGGGCCATTTTGCGCGATCCCCGGATCCTGCTGCTCGATGAACCGACCGCGGCGATCGACGCCTTGAGCGAACGGCTGATTCACGAGTCACTCGCGCGGTTCACGCGCGGCCGGACGACCTTGCTGATCACGCATCAATTGGGGCCGGCGGCGCTCGAGTACATCGATCGGGTCGTGGTCTTCGATCGCGGGCAGATCATCGCGGCCGGACCGCATGCCGATTTGCGGGAGACTTGTCCGATCTATCGGCAGCTTGTCGGCGCGCCGCCGCGTCGAGCCGCCTGAGCGCATGGTATCGCCGAGCCCCTGTTCCAATCCCTGAGAGACCTTGGATGGTCGTGCGCCACCGGCTTTACCGGCGCGATGGTTCACGAAGATTGACGACGAAAGCCCACTGGCGAAGCCGGTGGCACACGATTCCGGCTGTTGGCTGATCCAGACTGAGCAGACACAAACGAACGGTTGACCCCCTTACGCGGACGAAGACTTTCCGAATTCCGACACCGATGTTGCGACTAGCCCCTCATACGACGACGACTCTCCGGCACCGGGCGAACCCTTGGTGGCGTGGGGGGCTGGCCGTGGGTGTCGGCATCGTCTTGTGGAGTCTGGCCGCTCGGTCCGGCGTGACGACCATCACCCCTCCTGCGGGGGGGACGCCGCTGGTGCTGGCCGTGCCCCGCGCGATGTCCACCAACCCCGTCACCCGTGAGGCCACCGAGTCGTTGATTACCGGGAACAACGCGACGGTGACGTTCGCGCCCAAATGGCGGGCGCCGACGGCCGTCGGGGTGGGAACGCCTTGCCTCCATGGCGATGAGCTGTACCTCGTCGAGGCTGCGGGTACGGCTCGGGATCCGCGACTGGTGGCGTGGGACAGACGGACCGGCGACCGGCGGTGGTCGGCGACGATCCCCGCGACGGCGAATGCCGAAGAGCGCGCGCCAACAGCCGTGGACCATCAAGCCGCGTCGCGGCCTGATTACGCACCGGTTTGCGACGGCGAACGGGTCTTCGTTCCGTGGTCGCGCGGGGGCGAATTGTGGTTGCATGCGTTTACGCGGGACGGGACGCTCGATTGGAGCGTGCCGGTGGG
The DNA here is from genome assembly GCA_964427725.1 of uncultured Planctomycetaceae bacterium. Lineage (GTDB taxonomy): Bacteria > Planctomycetota > Planctomycetia > Planctomycetales > Planctomycetaceae > DSVQ01. The sequence goes on from CAYRVS010000178.1 coordinate 9,733, forward strand.
TCCCGCCGCGCCGACCGGCCCGTATCCGCTCGCGCCGGTGCTGCATGGTCCGTTGGTCCTCTTGGCGGTGGATCAGGATCGAGTGCCTTGGTTGGCGTGGCAACCGCGCAGTTATGTCGTGGCGGTCCATCGGTTGACGGGACAAATCATCTGGCGGACCCTGCGACCCGACGGGGCGAGCGCGGGATGCCCGGTGGTGGCGCGGGTCGGCGAGCGGCCACAACTCCTGCTGGCGGGGCGGGGAGGGGTCCGCGGATATGACCCCGACACGGGGAACGAATTATGGGCCTGTCGCTGGAAGGGCACCTCCACGGCGGGCCCCGTGGTGACCGATGGTCTGCATGTGTACGCCGCGGCCGCCGCTCCGGAGGGGGAACTCGTCTGCGTGCGGGGGGATGGGGCGGGGGATGTCACCACGACGCATGTCGTCTGGCGCGATCGGCGGACGATCGCGGGGACCGCGCGGTTGGCGCTCGCGGGCGAGACGCTCGTTCAACAGCAAAGCGACGGGACGATTTTGGCGCTCGAAAGTCTGACCGGGCGGACGTTGTGGCGGGTCCGACTGCCGACGGGTTGTAGCGCGCCGCCGGTGCTGGCGGGACGTCAATGGCTCTGCCTCGATGACGCCGGCGTGCTGCATGCCCTCGATCTTGATCGGCGGGGCGAAGCGATCTGGGAGGGGCCGCTGCCGCGCGGCGGGGCGACCGCCGCCAACTCATCCATCGCGAGTCCTTCGGAGCGTGCGTTCCTGATTCAGGGATCGGAGCTGTACTTGCGCGATCGCGAGGGGTTGACGACGCTGACGCCGGCGCTCGCTTCGCCGTTGGTGCAGGAACCAGAGCGCCCCGCGCGGACTCGATGACTCAGCCGGCGTTTGATGGGTGCCGCGGATCGGTCTCGGCGCGGTTCAGCGAGGACCATTAGGAACGGGCCCGTGCCCCGGAAGAGCGGCACTTGATCATCGACGGAAGTGTCGCCCCTTCGGGGCTTCGATCGGTCATGGATCGATCACCCCACGCTCACGCGTGGGGCTACACTCT
>CAYRVS010000179.1:0-10744 GCA_964427725.1 uncultured Planctomycetaceae bacterium
AGACTCCACGATAGCCCACCCGCAATTCCCAGGCCGTTCTTGGCGAAGGCCCTGGCGAATCCGCGCGCGATATGGGATGACATCCGCGACAACGGTATGCTGCACGAACAAGTCGTTGATCGGTCCCCGCAGGGAATCGTTCCTCGGGTTCGTCGCCGCTCCTCGGAGAAGAGACATCATGCGTCGATTTGGATCGTTCCTCACGGTCTGGCTGTTGATCGTACCCGCGTTCGCCGCCGAAAAGATCCCTCTCTTCAACGGGAAAGATCTGACCGGCTGGGAAGGGAATCTCGAGCTCTGGTCGGTCCGGGAGGGCGTGATCCTCGGGAACTCTCCCGGACTCAAGGAGAATCACTTCCTCGCGACGACCGCCGAGTACGGCGACTTCGAACTCGTTTTCGAGGTCAAGCTGCATGCCCCGCGGGAAAACTCCGGTGTCCAGTTTCGCTCGCAACGGATCGCGGACAACACCGAGATGATCGGCTATCAGGCCGACATCGGGCATAACGTCTGGGGCTCTTTGTACGACGAGTCGCGTCGGCGGAAGTTCGTCGCCGAGGCCGATCCGGCGGTCGTCAAAGCCGCCGTGAAAGAGGGCGAGTGGAACACCTACGTGATTCGCGCGAAGGGGGATCACGTGACGCTGTCGATCAACGGCCGGCAAACCGTCGATTATCACGAACCCGACGCGACGATCCCCCGAAAGGGCAAGATCGCCTTGCAGGTCCACAGCGGCGGCCCGTTCCAAATCGAGTTCCGCAAGCTGGAGCTCTTTCCGCTCGATTGAGGCGTCGTCGAGGGAAAACCCGAAATCCGAAGCTCGAAATCCGAAGGATACGCTAAGCACCAAGGGGAAAACGTGCCGTCGACGTGACGTTTTCCCCTTGGGGTTTTCCTCGTCCTTCGGATTTGAGATTTCGGATTTCGGGCTTCCCCGGGGACGTCTTCGGATCGCGGAGGGCTCACCCGTCCGTCGAACGCGATCAATTCCCGCCACCCTGGTTGAGCTGGGCCGCCGCGACGCCGAACAGCGCCCCTTCCAGCAGATGTCGCTCGAAGAAGGCCATCACCGCTTCGGCCCGGGTGTACTGCAGGATCAGATAGTCGCCCGGCTGCACGATGATCCGCTCGTTCGGATTGCGGACCGCCTCGTACAGATCGACCTGCAGCGTCAATTGGGTCCCGTCCGCGAGCGGCCGCAGGACGATCAACTGACTTGCCGAGATCGAGACGTCGGCGTTGAGGGCCGATTGGCCTCCCGCCGATTGCGTCGCCCGGCTCCCGCCGGCCGCTCCGCCCCTCTGTCCCTGGGCGACGGCGATCGCCCCCAGCACATCGAGATCATAGTCGCGCGGCAGCGTGTATTGACCGCCGCCGAGCAGGCCCCCGGTGTAGAAGACTTCGGTCTCGCGGGACTCGATGAAGACGATGTCCCCTTCGTGCAGGATGATGTCCTCCTCGCGGATGTCGGTGAATTCCCCGGGGCCCAGCCGGACGGGAATCCGAATGATGCGGCGGCCCGAAAGGTCCTCGCCCACTTGCGTCGACAAATCGCCGATCGTCCCGGGAGCGACATTCCAATTCGGGGTCGGGGCGGCCGGTGGATACCAGGCGTCTTGCGAACCGGGACCATGCGATGGCGCGGTCGACCAAGCCGAAGCGTCACTCGGGGGCAGGGCCGGTTGCGGGGGTATCTGTGGCGGTCCCGTCCATGCCGGAGCCGCCCATTGTGCTCCCATCTCGGGGGTAGTCGGCGCGGGCCACATCGCGGGGGGGGGCTGCATTCCACCCATCGGCGGCGACAGCGGGGCCTGCGCCGGCTGTGACCAAGCCGGGGGCAAACCGCCGTCGGGAATCGGCGTCATTGCCGGCGGCGGCGGGGTCATGGCCGAGTAGGGCTGGGCGTAAGGATTCTGTCCCGCGGGAGCGCTGAACGATCCTGGAGATGGCGCTAACGGCGGCGGGGCATATTGGGCCTGCGTCACCGCGGCGCGAGGGGCATACGGGTTCGTTCCGACCGGGGTCGACCATCCGCCGGCGGACCGGTAATCGGCCTGCGGACGGAACCCGTCGGGCGATTGGCTGCGGATGATCGCGTCATGGCGATGGGCCGACGACGGATAGGGCGCGGCCGGACCCATGGGCGTGGGGTACGCCACGGGGCGCGCTTCGTTACGGATCACATAGATCGCGTTCTCGGCATCGAGGCCCGGCAACCCGCCCGTTTCGGCGAGGGCGTTGAGGACGTCGTTCTTGTAGATCGGGAGTTGGACCTTCTTGCCGGTCCCGCGTTTGGCCGCGCCGATGTTGAGTTGCCCTTGGGCCGACACGCCGATTTCGGTCGCGGATTCCTGGCGGAAGACGGTGACGCTCACCGACCGGGGCTGCTGCAATGCGACGAAGATCCGCGCCCCTTCCCGCAAGTAGCTGTGTCGGACGGTGTACTCTTCGCGCATCCGGTCTTCGACCTGCCGGATCGACAAGCCCCGGACGGACAACGCGCCGACCAGCGGCAGCGAGATCGTCCCGTCCTCGCGGACGGGAATCGGGAACCCGACCGACGGGGGCGTGAGGTTGTTCGTCGGGAAGAAGGCGGGCGGGGGTTGATCGCGGCGGCCGAGTTCCCCTTCGACATAGACGCTGAGCAAGTCGCCAGAGTCGACGAGATGCGTTCCCGGGGGCGTTTGCCGCAATAAGGACAGGTCGATGGTCTGCTTGCCGGAGCGCGTCGCGCCGCGGAATTCGTCGGGCATGTAGCGGGCGGGGAGACCGCGGATCGGGCGAAACGCCGCGCAGCCGGAGACCACGGGCAACAAGCATGTCGCCGCGAGCAGCCAACGGTAGACAGGGAGCATCGTCATGGCCACCAGTTTCTCCGACGCGGATCGGCGACGAGCGGTCACTCGTCGGTCGCGCGCCCCATCCAATCAACGCCCCGCGGTTCCCTCGGTATGACCCACCGGGACCATCGTCCCGTAGCGTCCCTGCATGCTGTAAGGCCCCGCGGCGGCGTCATTCGCCGGAGCATGCGACCCGTTGGCATATGGGTCGGTGCCGCAGCGTCCCGTGGCGCAACCGCCGCCGGTCGTGGTCCAGGCGGTCGCTTGCCAATCGTCCCCGGAACCCCACGAGGTTTTCACGCGGTTGAACCGGGACACGCCCCCTTGCTGACCGATCTGCAAGCCCGCGCGATACCCCTCGAACCAGTCGGCCACCGCTTGTTCGCCGGCGCACGATCGGTAGTGCGCGTTCCAATACTTGCTCGCGGGGACCGGCGGAACCATCGCCAGTCGCCCCATCGCAAGATCTTCATAGGCCTGGTGGAACCCGGACTCGAAGTCCGACGAGACCTTGCCGCAGGACTTTTCCAGCGCCTTGAGCGCGTCGCCGGCGCAGTCGTACGCGGTCAGTTTGTTGACCAGATTGTCCGCCTTCGGGCTGTACTTGCAGCAGCCCGTCTTCGGCGGGAGACAATCGTCGCAGCGCGACGAGAACGACTGGCAACCGGTCAGCAGACCGGCCACCAGGCTCGAATAGAGCAAGGGACGCGCCATGGACTCCATTCCGTGGTCGCCGACCGCCGACCCGATCCCCCCACCCCGAACCGGCAGACACCCGCCGTGCGTGCGCAATGATCCGGTGGATCGCAATTCGCGGCCTCTCACGGTTGTGTATCGGATGCCGCGCGAAGCGAATCAACCGTTTTTTCCGACCTTGTCGCAAAGTCCCGGGGGGAAACCCGGTTTTCTCGGAAAATCGTGACGGCGTGCCGGATGGATTGAAGTTCGACGCGATTCCTTCAGAGGATCCGGCTCCCGGACTTGATCACAGGACCACGCCGGACGGACTTCGCGGCGCGGCGGCAGCGACCCTCCGACCTCTGCCGACGTGTTGCCCCCTGGCCACGTCGAAACGGGCCCGGTTTCGCGGGAACCCCCGGTCGGCAGGGTCCGCGTGGTTTATCGTTGCTTCGTAACCGGCATGCGGCGCGCGGACCTGAACGGCGAGTGCCGGTCTTGGCGGATTTTCTTTTGCATGCGGTCGGTGCGCTTCGCATACTGGCCAACGGCAGGCCTCGGAAGGCCTCACACAGCGCGGAATCGTTGAGGGAGCGACGCACCGTGAGCGGTTGCCGAGATTCACTCAATGGGGGATCGGAGATGTTGACGAAGAACGTGGTCGCGAGCCTGGGGGCTCTGCTGACCCTGGTGCTGACGGCCCCGGCGGTCGAGGCCGCCTACTGCGGCGCCGCCTGCTACAACCATTGTCCGACCGCAGCGTGTCAACCGACCGCCTGCTACACCACCTGCCGCGTCGAGCGGGAAACCCAATCCCGCACCGTCTACGACATGGTGCAGGAACCCGAGCAGTACACCGTCAATCGCACGACCTACGAAACGGTCTACGACGACGTGTCGCAAACCTGCTACCGCAACGTCGTTGAAACGGCGTTCCGCGAAGAGCAGTATCAGGTCGCCCGGCCGATCTACGAAACGTCGGAACGGGTCGAAAACTACACGGTCATGCGGCAGGTGAATGAAACGGTCTATCACGACCGCAGCTACACCGTGCAGCGCCCGGTCTGGGAAGACCACGTCCGCCAAGTCCGCCGGCAGGTGATGCGTCCCGTGACCGAAACGGTCGAACGGGAAGTCCGGCAGACCGTCATGCGGCAAGTGACCGAGACGATCCATCAGGAACGCTGCTACACCGTCATGCGGCCGGTCACCACCTACCGCACGGTCCGACAGGATTGCGGCCGCTGGACCTTTCAGCAAGTCTATCACCCCGGCCCGGTCTGTCCGGTCCTCGTCCCCGACTGCAACGGCTGCCCCAAGCTCTGCATGGTCCAGCGTCCCGGCTACACCACCTGCAAGCGGGTCTGGTGTCCGCAAATCGTCGAACGGCAGGTCCCCTGCACCACCTATCAACCACAGGTGGTCCGGCAATCGTGCCCGGTGCAGGTCTGTCGGATGGTGCCCGAATGCGTCGTCACCAAGGTGCCGGTGCAGGTCTGCCGGATGACGTGCGAGGAAGTCGTCGAGAACATCCCTTACCGCACCTGCCGGATGGTTTGTGAGACCAAGACCTGCAAAGTGCCGGTGCAAACCTGCCGGATGGTCGCGGAACCTTGCACGCGTCGCATCCCCGTGCGGACCTGCCGCATGGTGACCGAGACCTGCACCCGCCGCGTCCCGTACTGCGTGACCCGGCAAGAGCCCTACACGGTGACCCGTCGCGTCGCCCGCTGCGTCCCCAAGACCGAAGCGGTCACCTGCACGCGGATGGTGGCCCGCTGCGTGCCGCGGCAAGAGACCTACGAAGTCTGCAAGGTCGTGCCGACCACCGTCTGTCCGCAAACCTGCAACGACTGCGCGGTCGGCGGGTGCGCGACCGGCAACTGTGGCGTTCCGAGCGGCGTTCCGACGGGAACCTCGACGGAAACGTATCGGCAAGACCTCGCCCCGACGCCGGAACCGACTCCCCTTCCCGCCGGGCCGAACACGTAACGGTGGAGCGCTCGACACCCCCACGCACCCGGAAGCCCAGGGAGTCCGCTCCCTGGGTTTTTTCGTGCGCTCGTCATGAGTGCGGGGCCGCGCTCGCCTTTGGCTCGCGGCTCAACGTTATGATGACGGTGACGCGGCGTATCGAACGGTTTCGTGAGCGTGGTGGGAATCGATGGCGTTACGGATCGGATTTCTGGGGACGGGGCGGCTCGCGGGGCCGGTCTTTCAGGCGCTCTGTGATTCGGCTCACAAGGTCTGCGGGCTCGTGACGCAGCCCGACCGGACGGGGGCCGGGCATCATCGGCATCGCAACCCTTTGAAGGAACTCGCCGTCGCCCGTGGGATCCCGGTCCTTCAGCCGATCAAGATCAAGACCCCCGAGTCGCTCGACGCGCTACGGGCTTGGGAAGCCGATCTGTTGATCGTCGCGGCGTACGGGCAGATTTTGTCGCGGGCGATCCTCGACATGCCCCGTTTGGGGACGATCAACGTCCATGCGTCGCTGCTCCCGCGACATCGCGGCGCGACGCCGATTCACGCCGCGATTCTCGAAGGGGACACCGAGTCGGGGATCACGATCATCCGCCTTGTGCCGGAGCTGGACGCGGGGCCGATGCTGGGGGTCATTCGGACGCCGATCCGGCCCAAAGAGACCACGGGAGAGTTGGAGGATCGCCTCGCCGCGCTGGCCCCGGCCCTGACATTGTCGGTCGTCGAGCAGCTCGCCGCCGGAACGGCGGTGGCCGTCGAGCAAGACCCCGCGCGGGTGACGCATGTCGGCAAGCTCGAAAAAGCCGCCGGCCGCATTCCCTGGTCACGATCGGCCGTCGAGCTGGAACGCCATGTCCGCGGCATGCAGCCTTGGCCCGGTCCTTTCACGATGCTGTGGCAGCCCGCGAAACCCCCGTTACGGCTGCAACTCGTCGACGTCGAACCGGTCGCCGCGACGGACGATCACCCCCCGGGAACCGTGATCGAGGTCACCGTCGACAGCTTCACCGTCCGTTGCGGAACCGACGCGGTCGTGGTCCGTCGCGTTCATCCCGACGGCAAACGCCCCATGCCGACCGCCGATTTCCTCCGCGGCCGACGCGTGCTCGTGGGGGATCGGTTGGGGGATTCGGACGAGGGCCCAGGGTCGGCGACCCGGAGCTAAGACTTGGTCCCCAGACGTTCCCCTGCGTAACGGCCGGCGACGGCGCGGCGGCACCACGGTTGGTTCGCGAGATACCATTCGACCGTCTTGCGCAGGCCGGTGTTAAAGGTCTCGGCGGGTTCCCAGCCCAATTCACGCCGCAGTTTGCCGGCATCGATCGCATAGCGGTGATCGTGGCCCGGACGATCGGTGACGAACTGAATCAGCTTGGCATGAGGCCGATAGGGGGACGCCGGGACGAGCTCGTCCAGCAGCCGACAAAGCTCGTGGACGACGTCGATGTTCCGCTGTTCGTTGCAACCGCCGATGTTATAAGTCTCGCCGACGCGGCCTTGGGTCAGCACCAGGCACAGCGCCCGGGCATGGTCCTCGACGTACAACCAATCGCGCACGTTCTCGCCGGTCCCATAGACCGGCAACGTCTTCCCGGCGAGGGCCTGCTGAATCATCAGCGGGATCAGCTTCTCCGGATACTGGTACGGACCATAGTTGTTCGAGCAATTCGTGATCACGGTCGGCAGGCCGAACGTCTCGTGCCAGGCCCGCACCAGATGATCCGACGCGGCCTTGCTGGCGGCGTAGGGCGAATTGGGCGCGTAGGGCGTGGTCTCGACAAAGAACCCGTCCGGCCCCAACGAGCCATAAACCTCGTCGGTCGAGACGTGGTGGAACCGGAAACTGTCGCGGTCGGGGCCGGTGAGTGTCTCGTAGTACCGGCGGGCCTCCTGCAACAGCGTGAAGGTCCCGACAATGTTCGTCTGGATGAACGCCCCGGGACCATCGATCGAACGGTCGACATGCGATTCCGCCGCGAGATGCATCACCCCCGAGGGGCAATGGGTCGCGAATAATCGGGCGACCTCGCCGGCGTCGACGATGTCGACCTGCTCGAAGCTGTACCGCGGATTCTGGCTGAACGGCTCGAGCGATTCGAGGTTTCCGGCGTAGGTCAGCTTGTCGCAATTCACGACCCGGCACGCATGCCGCCCGAGCAGTTCACGAATCACCGCCGAGCCGATGAAGCCCGCGCCGCCGGTCACCAGCAGGGTCGATCGTTCCGACAAATCCATCGCCGCCGTACCTCGTTGTGCGCCGTTCGTGCCCGGGTCATGCATAACACGCCGAACCCACCACCGGCAAGACGTCGAGCGCACGTTTGGCCGCGAGCCAACGGCGAGCGCGGCGAGCGTCGGGTAACACCGCGCTCCTCTACGGGTCCCGGCTCAACACGGGCTCGAGCGCGTACCCCGCGATTTTCCATGGCCCCGTGCCGGTGACGCGGAACCGATAGGGTCCGCCGGCGGAGACGTTGATGCTGCCGTGCTCGCGGATCGGTTTGCGGTGCATGGCGACGAAGGCGGTCGCCTGACCCGCTGGATCGAGCCAGGCGATTTCCTGCAACGTCCCGTGATGTTCCCAGCGGAGTTCCCAACTGGCGGGAAGCGTAAACTCCGCCGAGGTCGCCAAATTCCCCGTTCCGGACAACTCGAACACTTGCTGCGACGGGGCGGGTCGGATTCCCCCGAGCCAACCTCCGCCGGCGAGGACGAAGCACGCGATCAGCCCGACGCTGCCGAAACAGGCGGCGACGAACCAACCGACCCCCGAGTTGCGTGGTTCCAGGGGACGCACGTCGTCGTCGGTTCCTCTTCTGTCTTGAGAGAGATTCATCTAGTAGCAGTCGTAGTAGGGACCGCCCGGCTGTCGACAACTTGCCGGGTTCATGTCACAGAGGCCGGTAGATTCGGGAGTTACAACCGCCGATCAACAGGCATTTGACGTCAACACCTGGATGGTGGGCGGTGGATTCGGCGTCAAAAACCGATGCATATCGGTGGAAGTTGTCGACACCCGCGATCGTTCCCACCCAAGGCTGTCGACAACCCACCCCGTCCGTCCACCGTTCGCCTCCTCGTTGTCGACAGGTTATCGACACCAATTTGACGAATCGGTCGCTCCCACCGAGTGACCTCCGACGCCGAAGGCTGTCTCGTGGGTGCGGAAGCCTTTGGGTTGGCCAGCGGGCTGCCTTTGGTGTTATAGATGGCAAGATTCCATTTGTCGCCCGTCAGCAGGTCTTTCTCGCGCGGCCGGGGCGGGTGCCCCGGCCTATGCCACGACACCCGAATCGTTGCGAGCCCATTCCTCCATCATGCTGGCGCAGTTTACCTGGCAACTGATCGCCGGTATCAGCCTGATGTGGGTCTTGATGCCCCGGCGGCAGGTGACCTCGGGTTTCTTCCGGATTCAGATGCTGCTGGTCCTCGGGCTGTCGGTCTTGGTGACGCTGGTTCTTTGGGAGACCGGCCCGGCGGAACCGATCGAAGCTTCCGCGACGAACCATGCTCCACCCGGGTGGTTACCCGGAATCGGCATCCTCGTCGCGGGGTTGGCGTTTCTTGGGTCGGTCTTGTGGACGCTGGAACGTCGCCAGGCGGGGGCGATCTGCGGGTTCCTGATCGCCGGGTTGGGCCAAGCCGCCGTCGGAGCGATCTTTCAGAACCAGCTCGAGCCGAACTGGCTGGGACAGTTATCGGCGGGGACCACGGCGTCGGTCTTGGGGGGGAGCGTCACCGGGATGCTCCTCGGCCATTGGTATCTGACCGCCCCCACCATGTCGATCGCCCCGTTGTCGCGATTGACGGAAGTCTACGGCGTCGCGGTGGGACTGCGGTTGCTCGTTTCCACGATCGGCCTGGTACACGGCGGGAGCGAATTGGAAGGTTCGCTGCTGTGGACGTGGCTGGCGCTGCGATGGCTGGCGGGGCTGGCGGGGCCCCTCGTCCTTTGCGGAATGACGCTCCGCATCCTACGCTATCGGAATACGCAAGCCGCGACGGGCGTGTTGTTTGCGGCGGTGATTCTGACGTTCATCGGCGAGCTGGCCGGGAGTCTTCTCAGCCGCGAGCTGGGCCGGCCGTTTTGAGAGGGTCACCTCGACGGTTCCCCACGGTCGGTGGAAATCGCGGTCGTGGTGCGGAGTCGATCGTTGCAGATTACGTTTGATTGTCCCCGCTGTTTGAAGACCGACGCCGCCGTCGTGGAACCGACCACGGCGGGCATCGCGTGTCGGCATTGCGGGTGGACGCGCGACCTGGAACCGAACGCGCTGCGCGTCGACGTGCCGACGCGCTGCCTCGCCTGCGGATGCGAGGATTTGTGGCGGCAGAAAGACTTCCCGCCCCAATTGGGCCTCACGATGGTGGGGCTGGGGATCGTCGGCAGCACGGTCGCCGTTTACTCCATGCGGCCGGTGCTGGCGCTCGGCATCCTGATGTCGCTCGCCTTGATCGATATGCTGCTCTACACCGTGATGCCCGATTGCCTGGTCTGCTACCGCTGCCATGCCCGGCATCGCGGGACGGGGGCCGCCGAACGGCACGCGAAGTTCGACTTGGAACTGAATGAGCGGTACCGTCAGGAAGCGGCCCGCAAGCAGTCGATGAACGCGACGTGATGACTTGATCAACACACCGAAAAGAAGCCCAGGGGAAGCGTTCCCTGGGCTTCATGAAACCATTGATGATGAACACCAAACGCGTCTTGAGTGTCGGCCAATGCGTCCCCGACGGTCGGGCGATCGATCGGTTTTTGCGGGCGAATTTCGCGGTCGAGATCGTCCCCGCGGCGACCACCCCCGACGCCCTCGATCTGCTGCGGAAACAGCCCTATGACCTGGTGCTGGTCAACCGCAAGCTCGACGAGGACTACAGCGACGGGACGCAACTCATCGAGGCGATGCGGGCCGAGCCGACTTTGGCGACGGTCCCGGTGATGCTGATCTCGAATTATGCGGAATACCAGCAAGCGGCGGTCGCGCTGGGGGCCCGGATGGGTTTCGGCAAAGACGAGCTCGGCCGGTCGGATGTGGTTGATCGGTTGCGGCCGTATTTAAGCGATGACGCCGCTTGAGGGACGGTTCGGAGCGAACGGGTCCCCGATCGTGATGGTGGGTTCGTCGTTGGAGAGACTCGACCCGATCAGGCCGTTCTCGGCGATGTCCGCCGCCAATTGCGTGATATAGGCCGCCGCGTCGGTCAGGCTGGAGGCGTCATACGGGGGGAGTACGTTGCGTAAT
>CAYRVS010000180.1:0-902 GCA_964427725.1 uncultured Planctomycetaceae bacterium
ATCGGCCGGGGTGTTTTCGTAGGGAAGTGAGTAGGGAATAGGGAGTAGCGAATAGGGAATAGGGAAGAACCGGAGTGTGGGGACCGTTCACCTCAGTCTAGACCCAACCGAGCGCTCACCGGCCGAGGGGGTGATTGGGGACGAGGAGCCAGGGTGCGACAGTTGCTTGATTCGGAAACTTGTCCTATGGGTGACGCAGCGTGATCAACCCCGGCGGCGGCTTAACCGCCACGCGGCCGACAAAGCCCCCCACGTCACGCCGAGGATCAAGCCCCCCGCATGGGCCCAATTGGCGATCCGGCCGACCAACCCCAGGCTGCAGACGACGAACCAGATCAGCATCATGATCGCCGAATCGCGCGCGATGCCGATCCCATCCTGCGGGTCGAGATAGCCCTTCACCCAGACGTAGCCGAACACGCCGAAGACCACTCCCGAGAGGCCCAGGAACCATGGCCCGCCCAACTGGAACTGGAGGATGTTCGAGCCGGCGGCGATCACCAGCGTCATCGCCAGCAACTGGGCGGAGCCTTTGCGGGACTCGATCAGCCCCCCCAACTGCCACCACCACATCAGGTTGAAGAAGATGTGCAGCACCCCGCCGTGCATGATCGCGGGGCTGACGATTCGCCAATACTCCCCGCCGCGAATCGCCCCCCAGGTCCCGTCGGTCGAGAAGAACAGGAGCTCCCGCGTTTCCTTCCCGCGCCCCATGAACACGTCGTCGACGAAGACCAAGACGCACAGGATCAGGATCAGCAGCGTGACGGGCAGCGCGGCCCCGGCGGACCGGCTCCATTCACGAGACAACGCGATCGTGTTCCGCCGGGCCGCTTTCCGTTTCGCGGCGGCGGCTTGCAGCACGGCGTGGGCGTGTGCCCGGGCTTCCCGATACTTCGCTG
>CAYRVS010000180.1:912-6158 GCA_964427725.1 uncultured Planctomycetaceae bacterium
GCCTTCGCCCCCGCGACCTGATCGTCGTCATGGACCCAGATCGCGACGCCGTCGGCCTCCTCGTCCAGGCTGCAGGCGATCCCCTGGCCGATCAGATAATCCTGAAACCGCTCGGCATCGCCGCGGTCGGTGAGGGTGCCGATCTGACGCATGCGGAAGCGGCCTTGCTGGGAACGGAGGCTTGGTCAACGCTGGATGTCGTGTGCCACTGGCTTCGCCAGTGCGATGTAAGCTCGATCGCCGTTGAGAACTTGTACCGGTCGGCGAAGGCGTAGGCCCCCCGAATCAACCATCGACGAAGCCTCAGCCAAGGCGGACAGATTACGTACCCGCACTGCAGGTCTCCTTGGCACACACCGGCGGCTGCAGGCGGGAGCCTGCCGTATCGAGGAATCGCCTCCGTCACCAGCGCCAGTCGCTGATCCCTTGGAGGTTCTGAATGCGGTCGGCGGGCCATTGACCGCGTGACAACTGGAGGATCGTATCGGCCGACATCGTCAAGGTGTCGAATTGCGATTCGTCATCCAGCCCCGCGACGTGGCCGCTGAGATAGACCTGGCTCATCGACAAGAGCGGACTCGTGGGCGGGAGGGGCTCTTGCGCGAAGACATCGAGCCCCGCGGCCCGTAACCGCCCGCTTTGCAACGCCTCGATCAGCGCGGGTTCATCCACCAGCGCGCCGCGCGCGGTGTTGATCAGGACCGCCCCCGGCTTCAACTTCGCGAGAGACCGCGCGTTGATGATCTTGGTCGTCTCGCGGTTGACGGGCAGATGGAGCGTGACGTAATCGGACTGGGTCAGCAGGTCGTCGAATGAGAGGAGCTCGACTCCGGTGCGGCGGACGAACTCGGCATTCGGATAAGGATCATAGCCCACCACGCGGACGCCGAAGCCCGCCAGTTTCTCGACCACCGCCTGCCCGATGCGGCCGAGCCCGACGACGCCGACGGTTCGCCCCATCAGCCGCGGCGTGCTGGGCCGTTCCCAGACGTTGTTGCGGACGGTTTGATCGCGGCGGGGAAAGCCCCGGACCAGGCCCAGCAGCAGCGCCAAGGTGTGTTCGGCGACGGCGTGGTGATTGACGCCGGGGGTGGTCGCCACGACGACCCGGCGTTCATCGCAGGCGGGGAGGTCGATGGCGTCGAACCCGACCCCGGTCCGCGAGAGGACCCGAATCCTCGGGCGAGCTTCCAGGACCGCCCGCGGCCACGGTTCCGAGCCGGCGATGACGGCGTCGGTCCCTTCCGTCGCGGCGAGCAACCCGGCGGTGGTGTAGAGATCGAGCTTGCGATCGGCCACGACGACATCGAAGCCGGCGTCGCGCAGGATCTGATGATGGGGACCGGTTTCCGTACTCAGGGCGGTGCACAGCACGCGAAGCATGGGAAGGTCGTTCCAAGGAGTGACGTCGCGGAGAAGTCCGCGTGAGCTTAGTCAAACACGGATGCGATCGGAAGGAGCCGACTCGCGGTGAGTGGGGATGTGATGCGGACGCCCAGGGCGGGCCTTCCTGGGCGTCCGTCTGATGATTCCCAACGGATCAACACACGCATGCCGATGTGTTGACCTGATTTTCGCAAAATCGAGGGTTGTTTTTTCGGGGGGACGCTTTCCATAATACACGTCGACTTGCCAAGACGCCGTTCCGATGGTTTCCCGCCTCCCCGCATCGACACCTTGTCGCGCGCCCCTCGGGGTGCCCCTGCGTACTCCGTTCCGACGTAATTGCCTGTTGTGTTCGCTCACGCCGAGGGCTGTCGCCTGTCATGGGCGGCGGGATCGATCCGAATGGTGATGAAGTAGTTCGTCCTGCCTGCTCGTTCCACGTTCATGGCGTGGAACCCCTGTCTTGTTCCGGAATTGAGATCGAAAAGTCTGTCCCATAACCCCTTCGTCGAGCCAACCCTTCCGGGAACTCGCCGAGGCCGCAAGCGTCTGATTGCCGGGCCACATCACGGTAGATGACTGCTGGAGCCAGCGGATGGCGCCAAACGGTCGACGTCTCTTCCGAGCCGTTGTCCTCCGAGACGACTCCCGTTGTCTCCCGCCATGATTCCTCCCCCCTTCCCGCCGCGACTGAATCGAACCCATGTCCACCATGAAGCCTCGTCCGTCGATCTCCCGTTTGGGTGGGACCGGCCCATTGTCGGCCGTCTCGGGCTCGTCGCACGCCCCCCATCCGGCCGCGCCCGCCCCCCCGGCTTCAAGCTGGGAGGCCGAAGAACTCCTCGTCGAGGAAGTCCGCAGCGCTCCGTTGGGGAACGAAGCCGTCGCGAACGGCGAACTTCCCGCCGCCGATGAAGAAGAGGACATTCAGTTCCCCGGCGATGAACGCTATGAGGAGATCAAACGGGGCGACAACGAGATTCACATCGCCGAGCTGCAGCGCCGGACGATGAAGGAGCTGATCGTCCTCGCCCGGAAAGAGGGAATCACCGAATACACCGGGCTGAAGAAGCAGGATCTGATTTTCAAGATCCTGAAGGAACGGACGAAGATCAACGGGCTGATGTTCGGGGAAGGGACCCTCGAAATCCTCCCCGACGGCTTCGGCTTCCTCCGCAGTCCCGACTATCACTACCTGCCGTGTCCCGACGACATCTATGTCTCGCCGAGCCAGATTCGTCGGTTCGGGTTGCGGACCGGGGCGACCGTCGCCGGGCAGATTCGGCCCCCGAAAGAGAACGAACGCTATTTCGCGCTGTTACGGGTCGAGGCGATCAACGGCAGCGACCCCAACATCCTGACCGAAAAGGTCTCGTTCGATGACCTGACGGCGCTTCATCCGGAACGTCGGCTGCGGCTCGCGACCGCCGGGACCGACCCGTCGCACCTCAGCACCCGCGTCGTCGACATCGTCGCCCCGATCGGGATGGGGCAGCGGGCGCTCATCGTCTCGCCCCCCAAGGCGGGGAAAACGATCCTGCTGCAGCAACTCGCGAAGGCGGTCCTCGCCAACGAGCCCGATGTCTACGTCATCGTGCTCCTCATCGACGAGCGGCCCGAGGAAGTGACCGACATGGAGCGCCAGGTGAAGGGGCCCATGTGCGAGGTCATCAGCAGCACCTTCGACGAACCCCCCAGCCGGCACATTCAGGTGTCGGAAATGGTCATCGAGAAGGCGAAGCGGATGGTCGAATTCGGCCAGCATGTCGTCATCTTCCTCGATTCGATCACCCGCTTGGCCCGCGCCTGGAACACCGAAGTCCCCCACTCGGGGAAGATTCTGACGGGGGGGGTCGACGCCAACGCGCTGCAGCATCCCAAACGCTTCTTCGGCGCGGCCCGCAACGTCGAGGAGGGGGGCAGCCTGACGATCATCGCCACCGCCCTCGTCGACACCGGCAGCAAAATGGACGACGTGATCTATGAAGAGTTCAAGGGGACCGGCAACACCGAGTTGCATCTCGACCGGCGGATGGTCGAAAAGCGGGTCTGGCCGGCGATCGACGTCAACCGCAGCGGCACCCGCCGCGAAGAACTGCTGATGAGCGAGGAGGAGCTCCGCCGCGTCTGGATCCTGCGACGGGTCATCAACGACATGAACCCGGTCGAAGCCATGGAACTGATGACGAACCGGATGCGCCGGACGAAAACGAACGACGAGTTCCTCAGCAGCATGAATCTGGGGTGATTGGGGTTCCCATCAGCGCTGAAGCTCAGGGAACGCTTTCCCTGGGCTTCTTTTCTTGATGTTCACTCCGTCTGCAATTTCGCCGGCTGCACCCCCGGGTCGCCGGGGAACCAGCGTTCGACGGTTTGCGTCGTCCCCGTGACGACCCCTTCCGTGGCGATCGCCCCCACGACCTCCTTCATTGTCTGCCAGCTTTGGGAGACGAGCATCCCGCGCGCGATGTCGAATTCAATCGCCCCGCTCGGCGTTCGTTGAATCAGCTGGAGTTGCAGCTTGGGATCGGTGATCGGCGTGATCACGGCGGTCCGCAATGAAATCTTGGCGATCCCGTCGGTGACGCCGGTCAGTTCAAACGTCCGTTGCAGGACCACGTTCTGCTGCAACCCGTTCTCGAGCGTCACCGGCACCTGCAACCGATCGCGCCATTTCGCCCCCACCCCGACCGGTTCCTTCGGCAGCACGGTGAGGAAATTGAACCGCGGGTCGGCCCCGTCGAGCCCCTGCCCGAGCCGCTTGGGCGCCCCGTCGAGCCGGGTCACCTTGACGAGCTCGCCGTTGGAGCGGACCTGGACGCGGGCCAGCGGTTTGCCGACCGACTGGGCGACCTCGGCGAACTGCGTGGGGATCGCGTCGGGTTGATCGCTGTCACATTCGACGGGGGCGGCGTCGCCGAACTTCGCCTTCATGATGACCCGTTGAATCAACGGTTCGAGGACCGCCCCGCCCGCTTCGTCGACCGAGACGACGCGAAACTGCTTCCAGGTCTTCGATTCGCTGCTGACGTTTTCCACCAGGTCTTTGAACTGCGTCCGCATCGTCATGCTGTTGACGATTTCGGATTTGGTGAAGCTCCCCGCCGTGAAGCGGTAGACGAGGACCTGGCGGGGTTCCTGCCCGTTGGCGTCGAGTTTGAGTTCGCCCTCGGGATTGGCCGCCGGTGTTTGAGCGCAAACCATCGCGCCTGCGAACCACCAGCCGAGCACCCCCAAAACGACCTGGGCGCGCAGCAAGCTGGTGAATTTCGAGTGTTTCATGATCCCCCCTCCCTGGGACCGGCGTCGCGCGCACCACAGCAGGCGGCGGCCGGACGTTCCCCCGTGAACGGCAAAACTCTAACACCCGGCGGGCCAACCACCTAGAGGAATTTTCGGCACCAGCGAGGCGGGTGACGAAAAATCAGCCCTCCGACAGATCCGCCCGGACCTCTTTTGCGTTCCCGTAAGCGACGGCGGACCGTTGGAGTCGTCTCCGGCGAACGCTACACTCGCGTTCCTCGGACTTTCTCTTCCCAAGGTGGCTTGGATGAACAATCTCGCGCAAGTGGCGGTCTATGTCGGCATCGGACTGGCCGTCTTCGCCTTCGTCATCAGTTGCCTGGTCTTCCTGATGTACTTCCCGCTGTGGTTGCGGGCCTACCTCACACGGGTCTGGGTCAGCCCCTTCACGCTGCTGTTCATGTCGTGGCGGAAGGTCAACCCGACGGCGATCATCGACGCGAAAATCATGTCGGTTCAATCCGGGATCAAGGACATTTCGACCCGGCAGCTCGAAGCCCACTACCTCGCCGAGGGGAACGTGTTGCGGGTCATCAAGGCCCTCATCGCCGCCCACC
>CAYRVS010000180.1:6177-10348 GCA_964427725.1 uncultured Planctomycetaceae bacterium
TGGACGGCGTCGCGAAGGACGGCATCCAACTCAAGGCCCGGGCCCGCGTCACCGTCCGGACCAACCTGTCGCAACTCGTCGGCGGGGCGACCGAGGAGACGATCATCGCCCGCGTGGGGGAAGGGATCGTCTCGGCGATCGGTTCCTGCGAGACCCACAAGCAGGTGCTGGCGAATCCGATGGTGATCGCCAAGGCGGTCCTCGCCAAGGGGCTCGACTCGCAGACGGCGTACGAGATCGTCTCGATCGACATCGCCGACATCGACGTGGGGGACAACATCGGGGCTCGGTTGCAGGCCGATCAGGCGGAGGCCGACATGCGGATCGCCCGCGCGAAGGCCGAGGAACGCCGGGCACGCGCGGTCGCGAAAGATCAGGAAATGCGGGCGCTGACCGTCGAGAACCAGGCGAAGGTCGTCCTGGCGGAGGCGGAGATCCCCCTCGCGATGGCCGATGCGTATCGGAAGGGCTCGCTGCGCGGTTCGGCGTCGAAGAACGGTTCGTCGGCCTAGTGCTCTGCCACTGTAGGATTTTTTGGGGTGCCACTGGCTTTGCCAGTGCGATTGACGTTGGACAACCATTAACCGTTCGCACTGGCGAAGCCGGTGGCACACAACCCCGGATCCATCCGTGACGAAACTCTGACGGTTGACCGGGTCGTCGGATGCCGGCTGGTTGACGTCCCTGCTCCCGGAGTGCGACGCGATGGCCGAGTCCCCGGTCGAACTGCACGCCGATGACTTCGAGGATGACCACGACGCCCCCGAGGGGTATCGGTCGGCCGCGGAGCGGAACACCCACATCGCGGGGGTGGTCGTCGCGTCGATCGTCTACGGGATGTTGCAGTTCATCGTCCCGTACGCGCTCATGTTCACGTTCTTCTTCAACGGGCGGTTCCCGGGCGTGATCAACATGCCCGTCGTCATCAACACCGCCGCGCAACTGGACGCCCGGCTGGCGACGGTCTGGAACGATCAAACCTGGATCGTCGCCGGCAACTACGGGCAACCGCCGTTCGAGTTGCGCGCCTGGGAGGCCACCGGACAACCGGTCGCGGGGATCGGTCATGCCTTGCCGATGGCGGCGACCGCCTTAGTGCCCGACGGAGCCGAGCGGTTATGGGTGCTGCACGACAAAGCCTTGACGGTGATCGAACCGGGCGGCGCGCGGACGGTTTACCCGCGACATGCCTTCCGAGAGCTTCAAGGCGCGTTTCTCCATCAGGGCCGGCTCGCCGCGTTCGATCGGCCGCTCCTGAATGGTCCGTGGCAGTATCTCGAGCTCGACGAAGTTGAATGGACGCCGGTCGGGTGGCTCAAGCCTCCGCCTTACGAAGTCACCACCACGGGGAGCCCGCGACCTCCCGGTGTCATGCCCTCGGGCCAAACCGTCCCGGAGGTGCAGGTCGTCATCGACCCCGCCGACGGAACGCCGGTCTTCGTGTTCCGCCGCGAGACGACCTTATGGTTCACGCGCGATTGGCCGATCGTTCCCGATCCGCCGAGCGCGCCGGCGGTCGTTCCCGCGGCGGACGCCCCCATCTCGGCCGAGACGGCGCGCGGCCACCAAGCCGGGGCATCGGTCCGCTGGACGCGCCTGTGTGATACGGCGTACGACCAATGGTCGGTCTGTTTTCAGGGCGGCGAACTCTGCGTCGTCACGCAGCAGGCGAGTTTCGGAGTCGGGATGATCCAGACCAAATTCCTCGTCGAGCGCTGGGACGGAGCGCGACTGGGTCGACCGGTCGAGACGAACGTCGACGAATATGTCCAAGCGAGTTCGATCATCCCGGGACCCGCCGGGACACGATGGCTGTTATCTCCCAAGATGAACGGGTCCTCGCTCGAGGCTTTCCGCTATGACGGCGAAACGCTGGTCCGCGAACCGTTTGAGTTCCAGGTCAACGCGACCACGACGACCGCCGGCAGTCCGATCACGATCGAGCAGCCCTCCTGGAAGTTTCAGGTCGGGAACGCGGTGCTCATGTATGGCATGCTGGCGATCTACCTCGCGACGATCCATCGCCTGACGAAGCGTCACCGCACCCGCCGGTTCGCGTTCGGCCATCTGCGGGTCGAACTCGCGCCGCTCTTGCGCCGCGGCTTGGCGCGGTTCCTTGATGGGTTGCTGGTCGGCATTCCGCTGGCCCCCTTTTGGATCTGGTTCCTCGTCAGCTTCGATCAGCAAGCCTGGATTCAGGATTTCTCGCGGAATCCCACCGTCCGGTTCCCCGAACTGCTGGGCGCAATTCTCGGGCTGCTGCTCTATGGGAGCTTCACGACGGTGTTGTTCGGCGTGTGGGAAGGCCGCTGGGGCTGGTCGCCCGGCAAGGGACTCTGCGGCCTGCGGGTCGTCCGGACCACGCTCGAACCGATCGGCGTGATGCGCGGGATGATCCGGCAAATCCTCCTCGTCGGCGATTCGTTCTTCACCTACGTCGTCGGCGTCGCCTTGATCGCGATCACGGGAAAGCAGCAGCGGTTGGGGGACTTCGCCGCCGATTCGATCGTCATCGTCGCCCGCGAACTCCCCGACTATCGTCAGCAACGCCGAGTCTCGGGGCGGTCCGTGACCGGCGATATTAAGGTGTGTTGATTCCGTCGGCCTGATCCTCCGCCGCCGCGACGCACGCCGTCACCACCAGGTCTCCGGCGACATTGACCACGGTGCGCGACATGTCGAGCAGGCGGTCGACTCCCAGGACGATGCCGATCGCCTCGCCGGGGATGCCGACCGATTGCATCACCACGACGATGAGGGGGATCGAGCCGCCGGGAACCCCCGCCGTTCCGACCCCCGCGAGGATCGACATCAGGACCACCTGAAACTGCTGGGCGAAGGTCAGTTCGACGCTCATCACCTGCGCGAGGAACAGAATCACCACCCCCTCGAACAGGGCGGTCCCGTTCTGGTTCCCGGTCGCCCCGACCGTCAGAACGAAGTTGGTGATCCGCGGCGGGAACTTCAGGTGCTCGTTCGCGACCTTGATCGCCGTCGGCAGCGTGGCGCTCGACGAGGAGGTTCCGAACGCGACGAAGAGCGCCTCCCGCGTTTCGCGGAAGAACCGCCCAGGCATGCAGCGGCTGCAGGTCGACAAGACCAGCGGGTAGGTAACGAAGAGATGCAGGCCCAGCCCCAAGAGCACCGTCGCCACGAACCACGCCAGCGTGACGAGGATGCCGATTCCCAAGTTCGCCGTCACGATGAACAGCAGGCAGCCCGCGCCGTACGGCGCGAGCTCCATCGCGAAGCCGATCACCGTCATCGCGACCGCGTTGATCCCCCGCAGAACCTCGCTGAGCGTTCCGCACGCCGCCGGGGTCGCGGTCATGGCGACGCCGAACACCAGCGCGAAGACCATCACGGCGAGCATGCCGTTCCCCTTCGAACTGCCGTCGACCGCCCCTACCATCTCCTGCAGCGGATTCTCCGGCAGCAGATCGATCAGCGTGTCGCGCAGCGGCTTCGCCTTGGCGGCCTGCTCGACGCGGCCTTTCGAGGCGGCGGCCTCTTTCGCGATGAGGCGGTCGCGCAGCTCGTCCGGCAAGCCGTCACCGGGACGCACCGTATTCACCAGTCCGACGCCGATGAGGACCGCCGAGCCCGACAGGATGCCGGTGAAGATCAACGTTCGCAGCCCCATGCGGCCGAGTTGCCGTAAATCGCCGATCTCGACGACCGCCAGCGACAAGGCGGAGAAGACCAGCGGGATGACCACCATGAACATCAGCCGCAGAAAGAGTTTCCCGGCGGGTTCGACCCAGTAGACGACGGTGTCGAGCCAATCGGCGAGGCCATTCTGATTCAGATCGGGTCCGCCGCCCGAGGCGAAGCGATTCGCCGCGAGTCCCAGCCCCGCCCCGAGCGCGAGTCCGATCAAAATCCGCGTATGGAGCGGCAACCGCCGCCCGGCCGATGGATCACTCATGCCGCACCTTTCCAGCCACGCCCCACAAAGAGCGGCGCGGCGTGAGTCCGCCGTGGGAGGGAGTGGTTGAAGGTTGAAGGTGGAGGGTTGAAGGTTGAAGGTGGAGGGTTGAAGGTTGAAGGTGGAGGGTTGAAGGTCAGAGATCAGAAGCCGCGCGCCGCCGGAGCTTTCGACGGATCAAACCTTCGACCTTCGACCTTCGACCTTCGACCTTCGACCTTCGACCTTCGACCTTCGACCTTC
>CAYRVS010000181.1:0-6819 GCA_964427725.1 uncultured Planctomycetaceae bacterium
AAGCGATCGCGCGCCAGAAACAGTTCCTGGCGACGTTCGTCCCAGATCACGAACGCGAACATCCCCCGCAAGCGTTCGACGCAGCGGCTGCCCCACTCTTCGTAGGCGTGGACGATGGTCTCGGTATCGGAATCGGTACGGTACCGATGACCGCGCCGCTCAAGCTCGCGTTGCAGCGCGCGATAGTTGTAGATCTCGCCGTTGAAGGTGATCCAGACCGTACCGTCTTCGTTGGAGAGAGGCTGCCGGCCGCCGGCCAGATCGATGATCGCCAGCCGGCGGTGTCCCAGCGCCACCGGTCCGCGCGCTTCGATTCCCGCGCCATCGGGCCCGCGATGCCGCTGCGCGAAGTTCATCCGCTCGACGTCCGCCGCGTTCGCGGGGCGTCCATCGGTCCTCAGTAACGCCGAGATGCCGCACATATCACGATCAGTCTCATGCCGAGGCCCGCCTGGCACATCGGCATGTTGGCCGTGCTTTCCAACCCGCCTTGATTCGCGACGCGACCCGACCTGTCCGCCGACACCCCAGGTGCCGCTTCGTCCCGACCTTACGCCCCTTGCGCCATGGGCGCGACGATCCGTTCGCTCAGGCCGGCAAACGCTCGAAAACTTCGCATGAACACCGCGGCGCTTAATTCTTCCCGCCGCGCTGCATCAACCGCCGCGCAGGCCGACTGCCGCCGTTGTCGATCATTCCGCAACCGCGACAGTGTGTCGAGCAACGGCTCGGCCTGCCCTGCGGCACACCATTCGCCGCACGGGTACCGCTCGAAGAACGGGACGACCGATCCATAATCCGGACCATGCAACAGCACCGGCCGACCCGCCGCCAAGTATGTGCTCAGCTTCGTCGGAAACGAGAATTCGGCCAACGCCCGGGCGTTCGTCGCGAAGGGTTGCGGCAGATACAGCACGTCGCAATCCGCCAACAATCCCACGGTCTCGGAGACGCTCCGCCAACCGTAGTATTCGATGTGTTGCGGCCCGGCGGCCGCCAACGTGTAGCGGACCCCCATCATCCGCAACACCACGTCGCGACCGTCAATCCGCCAACCGACCGAATCCAAGGTTCTGATCAAGGCCGCGAAGGTGTCCGCCGCCGTGATCGAGCCGGCATATCCGATGATCAGACGATCTTCCGCCGTAACCCGAGGATTAACCGGCCGCGACACTGATTCCGCGAGCCCATGCCGCAGGATCATGGGCGCGATGCCGTAAGCCGCCGCGTAACGGTCCCGCATCGTTTCACCGACCACCGCGACCCGTTCCGCCGCCGCAAGCGTCCGCTCGAATTGCCGCATCAAGGGCAAGGTGTCGCGATGGTGATACTGCAACTGTTCCGCCAACTGCGCGGGATCGTCCCACACCAGCACCCGCAACGGTCGTCCCAACCGCCGCGCGACTTCCGCCGCCCCCCAAATCGTCGTCGGACAATCCAGGATCGCCCACACGAACTCCGGTGCGACTCTCTCGCCGGCGGCGACGGCTCGCGCGACCACCTGTCGCAATTGCCGCTGGAACAACCGGCCCTGGAGCAACGCCGCCGTCGCCCGCCCGACCGTCCCGGCCCATGGTCGATAGGCCGTTTCATAGCGCCGCTCCGCCGTGCCGACCACTTCCCCGACGGGACCCGGCTGGTGGCCCCGCGGCAACACGCCAAAGAATCGCAGGTCGGCTTCAGGCACCCCGTCGACCAGATCCTTGAGGATGATCGCACCCACCCCGTTCGTCCCGGGCAGGGTGCCGCTGAACACGAAGATCGGAGTCCGCGGTGCTGCCATCTTCAGCAGGTCATCGGCTGACATATGAGACGTCTTCAGGTCTGGTCGACTCCGCGAATGCGGGATGCTCGAACAGACAATCAGCCTGCAGAATTCGCCCGTCGCGCGGACTGATCCATTGATCGACGTTGCCGCGATAGATAAAGCCCCAACTCGTGAGCAACGCGTACGCCTCGGCGAACGTCGCCTCGCCGTGATACAAAGGTTGCAAACTCACTTCGGCGACGATCGCCCGCGCCCCCCGCAGCACCCGTTCGCCGCCGCGTAACACCGGCATCGTGTAGCCTTGAACGTCGATCTTGGCGAAGTACGACCCATCCAGCCGCAACTCTTGGGCTAGACCATCCAGCCGTCTGACTTGAATGATTTCGGTGACCGTCTTCGCCGTATGGGGCAGCTCGTCCTTGTGCAATTGTCCCATCGGCAACAGCGACGAACTGGGCGTATAGTCGTTGCGCTGAATCGCCATGGAACCGTCGGCATCACCCAGCGCGTAAGGCCGGCCGCTCCAGGGCGCGAGCCTGGTCTCTTGCCGACAAAGCTCGGCGTAGCAATCCCCCAATGGCTCAAACGAAATGATCCGCGTTCGCGGCAACAGTTCCCGCACCAGCGCCGCGAACTGGCCGGTGTTCGCGCCGATGTCCAACACCACATCCGGCGCATAGGTTGCGAGGATCCGCCACTTCGCCAGTTCCTGCTGGTGGTGCGCCGCCCGCTTGGTCGCCTGAAGGCTCGCGGTTCGTTGCACGTCCCACCCGAACTTGAGCAGCGTGTCGCGCACCGCGGCACGCAGCGGCCGGCTCCGGTTTGATCCTTCTGGTTCTTCCGGCTTCAACGCGACTTCTCACACACCACGAAGAGATGATCTTGCAACCCCGGCGCGTAAGGGCCCGAGGTCTTGTGCCGCAGATAACTCCATCCGGGCAGATGCAACAGGCCCTTGACCGCGAGCGTCCACCAACTCACGCGGCGACGCGCGCCGAAGACGATTGTCTCCAGCCCCTGAGTCAGCCGATCACGCCATGGCAGCCGTTGATGCGCATGTGCCCGACACGTCACCAGCCGAACACCCATTTTTGCCGACACCCAGTGGAAATACCGCGGGCCGCCGAACCGCACGTGTTGAATCGGTTCGCAGTACCAATGGTCGCCACCGATGTGCCGCCAACTCCAATGTTCACAATTGCCCGTCGACAGCATCAGCCATCCGCCCGGTCGCAGGTAATCCGCCGCCTCGGCGAGGGCTTGCGTGGGGCGCGGCAGATGTTCGAAGACGTCAAACATGGTGACGAGATCAAATCGTCCGCGCTGCTCGTCCGCGGGGGCTCGTAAAAAGTCCGCCACACATTCGATTCCGGCCGATTTCAGCGCCGTCCGACCCGTCTCCGACGGTTCAATCGCCGCTTTGCGCCACCCTGCGGGAAGCGTCTTCAGCCACCCCCCCTCAAACGCCCCAACATCCAACACCGCGGGCGCCCGCTCTTCCTTCCACGACCGCCGCAACCATTCTCTCGCCAACGTCCAGCCGACGTTGTTGGTCGGCTCGGAAGACCAACGCTTGACCGGCATTCGGGCATACAACTCCCGCAGCTCGGCGTCGTTCGGAATCGGTTGGCGAAAGCCTAACCCGCATCGATCGCACACCCTCAGTCGCGCCGTCACCAATCCTTCGGTCAACCGCCGCTCTTCCGGAGACAAGGTGTCGAGGAACATCGGGCGGCGACAGGGCCCCTTGTCACGCGTGTCGATGCCGTCACACCCGGGGCATGTCACAGGGTTAACCGCCGACTCGCTCAACTCGGACGGATTTATCGCCGCGGAGGGTTCGTACGCCACTGATGTCAACCCGCCGTCTCCGCGGGATGTCCCAGCTCCACCGTTCGTAAGCTCCCCAACCGTACCGCGCCCCACGCCTCGGGCCACGACCTGGACGACAGCGAATCGGGCGGCACCTCGAACGGCAGCACCTCCGACAGCGAATCGTACAACCGATTCCCGTCGCTCCGCGCTTCGGCCAGCGAGATCGCGCAGTAGTAGCGGCCGGGGGCCAGATTCTCGACCGGCAACGCGAGTTGACAACGCAACGTCTCGCCTGCCGCGACCCCCGGCATCGGTTCGCTGAAGCTGCTGCCGACGGGACTCCCCTCGTGTCGGAAGACCGTGAGACCGATCAGACAATCGGCGACATCCGACTTGGCCCCTGCCGTCAATTCAATAACCCGCTCGCGTGATCCCGTCGCGTCATCAACGGGGTGGATCCGCAGCGACTCAAACCGCAATTCGCCCGACAAGCCGCCGAACGGCCGCTCCAGCTTCCGGACATCGCCATCGACGTCATGCCGCTGCGTATTCTCCTCCATGTACCGCTCGACGACGTCGCCGGTCGCTCCCGCCAGCGACAAGCGACCCCGCGACAACAGGATCGAACGCTTCGTCAGCGCGCGGATCGAGGCCATGTTGTGACTGACGAACAGCACCGTCCGGCCCGACGCCGAAACATCCTGCATCTTGCCGAGACATTTCTTCTGAAACTCGACATCCCCCACCGCGAGGACTTCGTCCACGATCAGAATCTCCGGTTCGAGATGCGCCGCGACGGCGAACCCCAACCGGACCGTCATCCCCGACGAATACCGCTTGACGGGAGTGTCGATGAACTGACCCACGCCGGCGAACTCGACGATCTCCTCGAACTTCCGTCGCACCTCGGCCCGGGTCATCCCCAGCAGCGCCCCGTTCAAATAGAGGTTTTCGCGGCCGGTCAACTCCGGATGAAACCCCGTCCCCACCTCCAGCAAACTCGCCACGCGGCCGCGGATCGTGATGCGACCGGCGGTCGGGGCGGTGATGTGCGACAGAATCTTCAGCAGCGTGCTCTTGCCCGCGCCATTGCGGCCGATGATTCCGACCACCTCGCCCGGATGGATCTCGAACGAAACGTCTTGCAGCGCGCGAAACCGACCCTGCTCGTCGAGCCGTTCTCCCGTCACGGACGCGCCGCGGGGACGTTCGGCCCGACCGATGAGTCGCGCCGCGAATCCGTTCACCAGCTCGCGCACCGACCGCGCATGGGTCTCCCCCAGCCGATAGAGCTTGCTGACGTGCTCAACCGTAATCGCGGGCAAAGTCATCACCATGGCCCGGGAATCGCTTCCCCGGGCGCGCTCCTCAAATCACATCTGCGAAGTCGGCTTCCTGCCGACGGAAGTACATCAGTCCCGTCACCAGCGCCAACAACACCAGCCCCGCCGAGATCAACAACGGCTCGACCTGCGGCGGCGTGGTCCCCAGAAAGCACCAACGGAACCCCTCGACCAGTCCGCACACCGGGTTCAACCCGTAGTACCACCGCCACCGCTCGGAAATCAGGCTCGACGCGTAGACCACCGGCGACAACAGCATCCAGATCTGCAGGAGGAACGGAACCGCATGCCCCACGTCGCGATACCGGACATTCAGCGCCGTCAACCAGATCCCCACCGCGAACGACGCCGTGATCGTCGACCCGATCAAGACCGGCAACAGCAGCAGCGACCACCCCGGCGTGTAGCCGTAGTACGCCATGAACCCGCCGACCAGCACCAATTGAATCGCCATGTCGACCAGCCCCGAGCCCAGACTCGACAGCGGCAGGATCAAACGCGGGAAGTAGACCTTCGTCATCAACCCCGCGGCGCCGACCACGCTGTTCGAGACCCCCGTCAGCGCCGCGGAGAAGTAACTCCACGGGACGAGCGCCGTCAGCACGAACAACGAATACGGGATGCCGTCGGAAGGGAGCCGCGCCCACAACCCGAAAACCAGCGCATAGATCAACGTGCTCAGCACCGGCTTCAAAATCGCCCAGCCGTAACCCACCAAGCTCTGGCGATACCGGGCCGAGATGTCCCGCCAGATCAACATCCCCAGCAGGTCGCGGTACCGCCACACCTCGCCCAACCGCAGGCTGAGCCAGCCACGCGGCGGTTCGATGATCGTGGTCGGCAAGTCGGTCCGTGTCGGATTGGAGATCACATCACGCCCCTGGCAGCGAACCGGGCGCCGCGCCCGACCAGGTCCACGCCGGCAGTCCCGTCCCGCGCCACGCCATGAACGGCTTCTCGAACAACCAGAACAAACCCGCCGAAACAGCCAGCACCATCGGAAGCTGCACGAGCCCATGCCCGCAGACCGTCATGTGGTAGTTCGTCGCGGGCAGGCCCCATTCCAGGCCGCGATTCACGGCCGTCAGGATCGTGAAGTGATACAGATAGATCGTGTAGCACATCCCGCCGATCACCGTGGCGACCGGCCACGCCAACACCGCCCGACTCACGCGCCCTTGCAGCGAGCCCCACAACGCCAAAAATGTCGCGGCGGGCAACAGCCCGCGGGCAGGCGACCACAACTGCGTCCCCAGCACACAGCCCCAACCCACGACCGCGATCCCATCCCACACCAGGCTTCGCGCCGGCTGTTGTCGCCAGTCGGTCACGTAGATGTCGGCAAGTAACATCCCCACCAGAAAATGCTCGAGCACCGCCGCCAGCGTGAACCGCCACACGGAATCCGGCGGCGGCCCTCCCGCGAATTTCCATGCCATCGAGCTCACAATTACGAGGGTCGTCACCCCGCGCCGCCACGCGGTCGGGCCGCCGAACACCACCGCCGCGATCCACGGGGCCAGCAGATAAAACTGCACCTCCAGCTCGAGCGACCACGTCACGAAATTGATCCGGCTCATCGATTCGTAAATCGGCCCGTGCAGATAGATCAGGCTCGCCCCCAGATGCGGCGCGAGCTCCCGCCAGTCATCCCCGCGGACCAGGATCAAGAGCGCGGTGAGCAACAGCAGATTGATGATGTAGGGTGGCTCCAGCCGCGTGACTCGTCGCCAATAGTAGCGGCCCAACGACACCGCCGGCCGTAACCCATGGCGGGCAGCCATGAACGGTAACCCCAGCACAAACCCGCTGATCGCGAAAAAGATCGGAACCCCCACCCCCCCCGTCTGCAGCACCCGATGCATCAGCGAACTTCGGACGACGGCCTGATCC
>CAYRVS010000181.1:6829-10250 GCA_964427725.1 uncultured Planctomycetaceae bacterium
CCGGATGCTTGTGGACCAATTGATCCTCGAAGTGAAACAGCAGCACCGCCAGGATCGCGACGCACCGCAGCCCGTCGATCTCGGGAATGAAGGTTCCCCCGGAGGTCACCCGTGACAACCCGCGATACAGCGACTGGCCCATCACTCCCATGTCAGGCCGCGACCGTCTCCGCCACCGCCGCGCCGAACATCTCCCGCAACGGCCGCGAGCAGACGTCCCAATGAAATCGCTCGGCGTTGTCGCGCGCCCGAGCCGACATCGTGCGCCACACATCGACATCGGTCAGCAACGGTTCCAGCAACCGCGCCGTCGCCGCCGGATCGCCCGGCGGCCCATAAACTCCGCCCACCCCGCCGATCTCGGGCATCGCGCACACGTTCGAGCCGACGACCGGCGTCCCGAAGGCCTGCGCCTCCACCGCCGGGATCCCGAACGACTCGCAACCGCTCATCAAGCAGAAGACCGTCGCCGAGGCGTACTCGTGATGCAGGTCGTCGACCGAGACTTCACCGGCGAACGACACGACGTCCTCCAATCCCAGCCGGACGATCTCCGCGCGCACCAGCCGTTCATACTCCCGATCGGGCCACGATCCGACGAGGCGATAGGTCGCGGGAATCCCGCGTTGACGGAGCAGCGCCACCGCCCGGACCACCGTCTCAGCCCCTTTCCAGCGGGCCATCGTCGAAACCGACACGATCGAGCAAGCCCGCCGCTCGATCAGGCTCTCCAGCGTCCTCGCGGCGGCGAACGTCGCTTCCTGAATTCCCTGGTAGGCGATCCGCGCGGTCGCGGGCAATGCGCCGTCGTTGTTCCGCTGATACAGATCGCGCATATGCCGTGAATTGAAAAACATCAGATCGGCCCGCCGCAACGCGCTGCGATACGCCTTTCGTTGGAGCCAAGCTTTCGCTTGTTGCGCCGCGCCGCGCGGAATTCCGGGCATCAGACACCATGGGTTCTGCGCAAGCGACACCTGCGGCACCGGCGACCTGGGGAGCACCGTCCCGCTCGGGGTGAAATACAGCTCGCACCGATGCGCTCGGATCAACCGCGGCACACCCCAGGCCTCCCACATCGCGCGAGTGGTCCACCGTAATGCCGCCGCCGGAGCCTCCAGCCAGTGGACATGGTCCCGTTGCAGTTCGACCGGAGGACGTTCGCCCGGCGCATGCAGCACGTGGAATTCGTGCGTCCCCGCCCCCCAAGCCACCAACTCGCGCAAATGCCCGTAAAGCACATGCCGACCGCTGAGCGAACCGATCGACAATCCGTTCACCAGCACCCGCATCAGACCGCCGTCCCCGTAGGCGTCAACCGCCCTGCGGCGGTCACCAACGTCGACGATGCCGGTGGCCCGATCAACTCCCGCAGCATCGCGCGAAAGCGCCCCGTCTGCACCGCGCGATCAAACTCCGTTTCCAGCAGCTCGCGGCCGCGGAGTCCCATCGCCCGACATCCCGCAAGGTCGGCCCGTAACCCGCGAATCGCCGTCACCATTCCGTCAACCACGTTCGACGGGTCGGTCGCATCGACCACCAACCCCAGATCATGGTCCCGCACCGTCTCGGCCAATTCCGTGGTCGGGTCAGCCAGCACCAGCACCGCCGTCCCCGTCGCCAAGATGCCGTACAGCTTGCTCGGCATCACCAAGCCCGACGCGGCGGGGAGCAGCGAAACCACCTGCACGTCGGCGGCGCTCAAACTCGTCGACAGTTCCGCATAAGGCTGATATGAGAGAAATTGGACGTTGGTCAGCCCCCGCTCGGACACCCGTTGTTCCAAGGCCGCCCGCTGGGCTCCCTCGCCGACGAAGACGAACCGCAAGCCCGGCTCATGTTGCAGCCTTGTCGCCGCCTCCACCAGCGATTCCAGCTCGTGGGCCAACCCCAAATTGCCCGAGTACATCACCACGAATTCATCGCCCCAGCCTTGCCGCTGGCGGAAGGCGTTCGCCGTCTTTTCCGGCCGCAACACACGACCATCGGCCCAATTCGCAAGGCACCGCAGTTTCGTCGCGGGCACCCCATACCGTAAACAGGTCGTCTCCATATCACGGCTCAGCACCACCACGCGATCGGCCCGTCGATAGATCCCGAACAGCCACGACCGCAGCGTCCGCGTGACCCAGCCTTCGCGCAGCTTCCCGACCGCCACGGCGATATCGGGGTAGATGTCCTGCAGATAAATCACCAGCCGGCAACCCGTCGTCCACTGCAACCATCGACCGACAAACGGCAGGAATAACGGATCGGTCTGCATCACCACCACGTCGGCCCGCGGCAACCAGAATGTCGCCCAACCGGCGGCCCAAGTGAAACTCAACAGATTGGCCAACCGGCTCCACAAGGCATGTTTCGGGAGTCGCGTGTGCCGCAACCGCCGAATCGTCACCCCCGCCCGCTCGCTGACTCCGCGCCGATCGTACGTCACTCCACTGGCGGTCGCGTTCGGCTGACCGACGACGACTTCCACCGCGAACTCGTTCGCCAGGTCTTCCGTCAGTTGCGTCAAGAGCTGACCCGTCGCCTCCTGATCGGGCCAATACGACCGATTGAAGAAGACGACACGGGCACGGCGCGGCGGGACGTTCATCTTCGCGGGAACGCAAACAGACGTGTGCCACGGGCTCCGCCGGTGGCCTTCGCCGAGGAATACACAACTTGGATCGCACGGGTGAAGCCGGTGGCACCCGTAGCAGCCCCGGAAGATCTCTAACGGCGGACCACGTTCACGGTCGCGATGTCGTGATCGACCATCATCTTGACCAACCCCTGGAAGTCGACTTCCGGTCGCCAATTCAACTCGGTCCGCGCCTTCGTCGAATCGCCGAGCAACAGATCGACCTCGGCCGGCCGGAAGTACCGCGGATCAACCCGCACGACGACCCGGCCATCCGGACCCACCCCCTGCTCGTCAACGCCGGTCCCGCGCCAGGTCAGCGGCATCCCGGCATGGCCGAACGCCAACTCACAGAACTCGCGCACCGAATGGGTCTCGCAGGTCGAGATCACGTAGTCGTCGGGCGTGTCGATCTGCAGCATCAGCCACATCGCCCGGACGTAGTCCCCCGCGAATCCCCAGTCGCGCTTGGCGTCGAGATTGCCCAAATACAGGCAGTCCTGGAGTCCATGCTTGATCTTCGCCACCGCCCGGGTCACCTTCCGCGTGACGAACGTCTCGCCCCGCCGCGGCGACTCGTGGTTGAACAGAATCCCGTTCACCGCGAACATCCCGTAAGACTCGCGATAGTTCTTGGTGATGTAAAACGCATACGCCTTCGCGCAGGCGTACGGGCTGCGCGGATAAAACGGCGTCGTCTCCTTCTGCGGCGTCTCGACCACCTTGCCGTAGAGCTCCGACGACGACGCCTGGTAGAACCGCGTATTGAGCCCCAGCTCGCGGATCCCCTCCAATATT
>CAYRVS010000182.1:0-10221 GCA_964427725.1 uncultured Planctomycetaceae bacterium
GTGCACCTCGCCGCGTCCCTCGTCATGCTCGGAGTGACTGTCAACACAGCCTAGTCAGTCTGTCTACCACGTGGGCGGTCGCTTGTGCGGCGTCATGCGTTGGGACCGTACGGAACGTGGGGTGGCGGGCGGTCTCCCTTTAGGGGACCGCCCGCCCACGTCCCCCCCCACGTGGGAGATATGTGGGCGGTCCCGTCGCCCACGTCCCCATCGGAGTCGCGCAGGTGGGGGGCGAGGTGGTAGATTTTCGACGGATTACCCTTGATGGTTGTCGTGCTGATGGCGAGCCGTTGATCCGCCTCCATCGTCGCCACGAGCCGATCGAGGCGTTCCCGACTCAGGCGTGCCGACGTTCGGAGTTGTCGCGCGGTCTGGGGACCGGCGGATCGGAGCGCGGTGACGATCGCGTCGAAGCCCTCCCGGTCGCGGTCGCGTTGCTGCTGTTCGGACTTTGTCGGAAACCGCTTCAGGTCGGCGGGGTTCAGGTCGTCGGCCCGCTCCCAAACCGGGAAGGTCCAGCGCAGCACCACGGGCTCGACCGGCGGGAAGGACCGCACCGCGGCATCGAGGACGAAGGCCCCGTCTTGGGCATGGGGCCGCAGGATGAGATGCGAGTCGGCCGCGCGGGCTTGGCTTCCCGCGCCGGCCCCGACGTCGGTCGTCGACTTGTCCGACTGGTTCCCTTTCGAGGCGTGATGGACCAGCACCATTGCCGCGTCGAGGTCCGCCGCGTATCGGTCGATCGTGTTGTAGACCCCCTTCATCGCGCTGTTGCTGTTTTCGTCTGCGTCGTCGGGGACGAGCCGGTAGAGGGCATCCATTACGACGACGTCGAACGACCCGGGTCGGACGCCCCGAAACAGGCGTGACCGGTCGCGAATTGAAGCGAGATGTCCGCGTAGCGTGACCACGCTCAATCGGTCGCCGTAGTCTTCCGTCGCAAGCCCCATGGCGTCGGCGACGGTCTTGAGTCGGAACGCCAGCGTCGCGGGGTGGAGTTCATTGTCGATGATCAACACACGCCCCGGCGTACAGGGAAACGCCCCCAGCCAGGTCCGGCCGGTGATGACCGACAACGCCAGCCCGTAGGTGGTCCAGCTTTTGCCGATCTTCGGGGCGGAGATGAGATTCATCACTTCGCCGCGCCGCAACAGTCCGTCGACCAACGGCGGTTTCAACGCGGCGTGGTGTTCGATCAACTGCCGGGCCGTGAGCAACGAATCCGCCACGTCGAACGAATGATCCTCCATCACTCCGCCGAGTCGGTCCCGCAGGTCGCTGGACCGCAAGGTCCGGTCGGCCAACACGGATTGGACACGCAGGCGAAGTTGTCGGGCCGTGTGCTCTTCGAGCAGTTGCTGAGCGATGCCGACCACGTTGCCGACCCAGCGCGATCCGTCGCAGATGGCCAAGAGCCGCTCCACGATTCCACGCGGGGCAGCCCCCACGTCGGCGGCGGGCTTCACGATTTCCGCGATGCTCACCAAGTCGACGTCGCGGCCCTCGGCGTCGATCCGCAGAGCCGCAGCCCATGCCGCGCGGGACAACTCGTCCGGCATCGCGGCGGCAGGCAGGAACCGCAGTTCCGGCATGAGTTCGGGACTGCCAAGAACCGCGTTGAGAATCGACTCGCCGCGAATTTCGATCTCGGTCTCGGGAGAGTTCGCGATCATCGTGCCCCCCGTTCGTCGATCGCCGCCAGCGCCAGCGGGACAAGGTCCGCGATCGACGTGGGGCCGGGGTCGGTAGCGACGGGCAACAGCACGCGACATTGCAGCCGGAAGCCACGCAACGCGACTTTGAGAAGTTGTTTGACCCGCGCCTCGGCGGGGGTGGGGTGTCCCGACAGGGGACGCAGGACGATCAGGAAATCGTCGCGCTCGCCGGGATTGTTTGTGCGTCGGTCAGAGGTAGAATGCATGAGGCCCGTCCGTGGGTCATGAGAACCGAGATGCGCGCGACTG
This sequence comes from uncultured Planctomycetaceae bacterium, assembly GCA_964427725.1. Lineage (GTDB taxonomy): Bacteria > Planctomycetota > Planctomycetia > Planctomycetales > Planctomycetaceae > DSVQ01. Next base: position 1,965 of record CAYRVS010000182.1, read on the forward strand.
GCAGGTCGGGCGTTGTCATTCAGAGAGAGCCGCCGGTCAGGCTGGCCATGTACTTTTCGAGGTCCACTCGGCGTACGAGCCGACGGCCCCGGACCTTCACGGATGGCAGATCGCCCGAAGCGATCAGGCGGAGTAGAGTCCGCTTGCTCAACGGTAGGATTGAGCCTGCGATTTCATGGATCGCATAGGCTTCGCGTTTGAGTTGAGAGCCGTCGAGTACGTGCGATACTGTCGTCATTGATGCGCCCCGTTGAGTCACGATTCGCCGTCGCGGATTCGCAACGTGTCAGCGAGTGACTTGCCGGGATTTTGATCGATTTATCGCCAGCGCCAAGCACCTTCATGATGGACTGTCCGCGTTTGTCAATACGCTACTTCCACAGGTCTCTATAACGCCGGGCTTGTCTCAAGAGGCCTTCCGCACGATTGGGATTGATGCGTTGTAAGTTGCAGAATTCACGGGACTTACTGTTCTCCGAACGGCCGTCGTTCGCGTGCTTCCGTAAGTACTCGCAGAGTTCGTTGACGTCCCGATTTCTTGGGCTCTTGCGCCCACCGGAAATATTCTGTTTGTCCGCGTTTGTCAGCGCACGAACAACCCCGGAACGCTCCCTTTTGGCCCCCTTGCTGATTTCCAGCCCGTCAGGGAGTTGCCCGATTTCCCACTCAATCAGCGATGGGCAGGCGTAAGTGATGGGGATCATCTGCGGGTCAATATGGCGCGCCACAAGCCAATCGGCCGCTCGGGAATATTCGGGGATCGCCGCATAGGCTGATGATGGATGGCTGTTTCTCACCCCGGCAAGGCCGACGGGGAGCCATTCAATGTCTACCGAATCGGGGTTATATTCTACGACAAGATTGAAGAATTCGTCCCATTCCTCAAACTCAATCATCCGTCCGCGTACTTCAATGGCATGCTGATAAGATGGCTGGAATTCGTCGCTGCGTACCCAAGTAGAGAAGTCGACCAGCGTCGATGGGGCATCCCTCATCACGCCAGCCCAGCGGTTCGCGAACCGTCTCATCAGCCCACGCCATGCATCAAGGACAAGTTCCGCGCCATCGGCGTGCCGACGAAACTGCTCCAGGTCCATCGTTCACCCCGTTCCGCTGGGGGCAGTTCCGAAAAAACGCGGGGAAGGTCGGCGGAACTCCGACCGTTTCGGGAGCTACCCTATCCCCGGTTGTTTGACAGCCATTTGACAGCCAACAGGTGGCGACCGGGGGTATCCCGTGGCACGCCATGGCATGTGGTCGCGGATTGTAACATGCTGTAATGGCAATGCCTTGCGCTCACCGGCATTTATTGGCAAATTCGATGAGTTAGTCTTTTAATCCGTAGGTCTTGGGTTCGAGTCCCAACGCCCTCATTTGTTTTTCAAGCCGGAATCCGCGGATTCCGGCGACTCGGCCTCGGTCGCGGTCGGTCAGGTGGGGAGGCGATTCCAGGCCGATTTCGGCCATCGCGGGCTGAGCATCTTTTTCGGACATCGCGGCTTGAGCATCCTTGAGGTGTGGCGGCGAGGTGTGGCGGCGAATCCGGCACCAAGCCGGGGAGCGCAAGTGCTTCGCGGATCGGCCGGCGCGCATCGTCTCGCGCCTTGGCGGGACGGGCATTTACCGGCTAGCATCATCGATCAACGGCGCTATGGCAGGCGTTGATCTTCCGGCCGCCGCGATCTCTTGAGGAAGCGACGTGAGCGGCACGCAGGGCGATGATGATGAAGTCTCCGTAACCGTCCGGTTGTTTGCCCGCGCGCGGGATCTCGCGGGTTGTGAGCAACTGACGATGACACTGCCGGCGGGGGCGACCATTGGCGCGTTGCGGGAAGCCCTCTTGGCCCGTCATCCGACCCTCGAGCCGCTCGCACCGCGGTTGCTCGCCGCGCTGAACGCCGACTACGTCGCCGACACACAGCCGCTGACGCCGCACGCCGAAGTCGCCTTCTTCCCCCCCGTAAGCGGCGGGTAAGTCCGATGATTGAATTGACGCATGAGCCGATCGACCATGTCGCCTCGACCGAGCGGGTCCGCTCATCGGCCGCCGGGGCGGTGGTGTTGTTCCTGGGGACCGTCCGCGAACTGACTCACGGTCGCGCGACGATGTATCTCGACTATGACGCCTACCCGGAGATGGCCCGCAAAGAGATGGCGGCCTTGGAGGCTGAAGCCCGTCGCCGGTGGCCGCTCGTCGGTCTGGAGATCATTCATCGCCTCGGCCGGTTGGAACTCGGCGACATCAGCATCTCGATCGCGGTCAGTTCGCCCCATCGCCGGGAGGCGTTTGAAGCGGGACAGTTCCTGATCGACGAATTCAAGCGGGTCGTCCCGATCTGGAAGCGGGAACACTGGACCGACGGAGCGACCGAATGGGTTCACCCCGGGACCGAGAGGCGATGACTCGATGATGTCGACAGTCACGCACGGCATGGCGTCGGCGGCGAAGTCGGCGAGGGCCAGATCGTTGCGGACGATCTGGTCGTACCGTGTCGGCACCCGACGACAGTGCTTGAGGCGATTGACGAACTGTTCGACCTGATGGCGATGCTTGTGCATGGACCGGTCATCTTACCCGGGCTGTTGGCGATGGGAGCGCGGCGGGATGGCCACCGTCGCGTTGCGGGACTCGATCGGCGCCAAGAGTTTGTCCGCATCGTGGCCTTTGTCCGCGATCAGAGTCTTGGGTGATTTCGGGCCGCCTGTTCCGCGGCGCGGGGCGCCGGAGCGAGCGATCCGGATCACCGCGTTGACGAACGGTCGGTTGTCCGTCCCATGCCCGACGGGATCCCCTGCTCGACCCGACAGCCAAGGTTCGATGCGGGCCCATTCGCCATACGTCAGTTCGTGGTGTCGACACGGCATGGCGTCTTGGCCGATGCGAATCCTTGAAAACCAGAAACCATGGCGTACCACTCCCGCCGAGTTTCGGCTAGCGGAGTGTCCATACAGCGCAGAACGGTCGAAGCACTCGCATCGCCGCAGCCACGCGGCTACGTTGGTCGTCGTCAGAGCTCATTCCTCGGACACGCGGAGCCGTCGGCATGACCGCCATCGATTTTCGGGAACGTCTGTTGGCCTGTCTGGGGGGGGCTTGGCCCGACCCGCCGCCGTTGAATGTCCAAGTCGGCGAGACCGAAGTCGTCGAGGGGGTCCAGCGCATCAAGCTGACCTACGACGCCGAGCCCGGTGATCCGATCCCGGCGTATGTGCTGATCCCCGCCGGGGTGACGGCGGCGAACCCCGCACCGGCGGTGGCCGTCTGGCATCAACACAACGGGGCTTGGCACCTGGGGAAGGTGGAACCCGCCGGACTCGCCGGCAGTCCGATGCATCACACCGGTCTCGCCCTGGCGAAGGCGGGCTATGTCGTCCTGTGTCCCGACGCGCTTTGTTTCGGCGAACGCCAGAACGCACAGTTACAGGGGGGCAACTTCGAGCGGTTCGAGTTTCTCCGCTACGTCGTCGCCGGGAAGTGCATGGCGTGGAAGAACATTCTCGACATGCGCCGCGCGATCGATTTTCTGGTCAGCCGTCCCGATGTGCGGGCCGACCGCATCGGCTGCTACGGTCATTCGATGGGGTCGACCCATACCTGGCTGGTCGGGCCGTGGGAACCGCGGCTGAAGTGCCTCGTGGGGAATTGCTGTCTGCCGACTTACGCGGCGATTCATCGAACCCACCTGCTGCACTGCTTCCCGAATTTCATTCCGGGCCTGTTTCAGTATGGCGACACCCCCGACATTGCGGCGCTCATCGCGCCGCGGCCGTTGATGCTCAATTTCGGGGACGAAGACGGCGGCAGCCCCATCGCGGAGGTCCGCGCGGCGATCCCGCTCATCCAGCGGGCGTATGACAGCGTCCACGCCGGCGAAAACTTCTCGCCGTTCATCGAAGAACGGACCGGGCATGTCCTGTCGCCCGCGATGTGGGAGCGGACGCTGGGGTGGTTCGAGCGGCATCTGCGCGGGGGCTGAGGCACGGAAAGCCGCCCCGGGAACGCTTTCCCGGGACTTCAGAGATCATCCGCGGCCGCCTTCGCAACACGTCTCGCAAATCGTGTGACAGCGCTCGCACTGCCGCTTCTGCCGGATGTCGATCAACCGCCCGCCGCACACCGGGCACGCCGGGAGCAGCCGCACTTCGTCGAGCGAACAGGCTTCCGGTCCAGGTTCGTTGTTGCGGGTGGACTGCCGCGGGCTTGACACACCGGGCCCATGAGACGTGAGCGAGCGATCCTCCGGCGTCATGTCGTCGGCTCCGCGGGTCGCAGGAGAAGTTCCATCCCGCGGCGGACATAGATCGCGCCGCTCCAAACGGTCACCGCCGTCATCAGCCATAACGAACCGTCGCGCAGCCGGAGCCACCCGGTCGATCGCAACATCGGCTCCATGGTGATCAGCGCCAGCGTCGCCGCGGCGCATTGCAGGAACATCTTCAGTTTCCCGCTCGCGGAGGCGGAGAAGTCGGCCCCTTGTCGTTCCAAGAACCCGCGCAGGCTGGTGACGAGCATTTCGCGACCGATCACGATCACCACCATCCACGGGTTGACGCCCGACTCGGGGTAGGGGAGCAGGAACAGAAAGACCCCGCCGGTGATGAACTTGTCGACGAACGGATCCATGATCCGCCCGAGTTGCGTGATCAATTGGTACTTGCGGGCGATCCAGCCGTCCAGAATGTCGGTGAGGACCGCGAAGACGAACAGCCCCGCCGACCACCACCAGCCGACGCCGGCCGACATCATCCCGAACAGGACGAATGACAACCCCAGCCGGGCGAACGTGATGAGGTTCGGCAGATTGAGGTTGTTTTCCGTGGTCATGGCAAGCAGAAATCCGAAATCCGAGGCACGAAATCCGAAGCACGAACTTTACGAAACGCATGCAACCCACACTCGTTTTCCGCTTGAGATTTCTCCGTTTCCTTCGGATTTCGGATTTCGAGTTTCGGATTTCCGCCCTCTATTTCATCCGTACGATCGGCAGGCCCGATGCAGGCGGAGCCGTGAGTCGACTCGGATCCATCCCCGCCGCGACGCCGATCAGGTCGTAGTCTTTGCGTTCGAGAATCTCGACCGGCACGATCATCCCCGGCGCGAGTTTCTCGCCCGGTTCCAACTCACCGTCGCTGACGAACATCGTCGCATCGATCTCGGGGGCGTCACAGAACGCGCGCCCCGCCCAGACGCCGTCGCCCAACGGTTCATCAATCAGCACATCGAGTTCGTAGCCCACCAGGGAGTCGGCGTAATCGAACGCGATCTCCTGCTGCAACTCCATCAGCTCGTCGCGGCGGGCCTCCTTGACCTCTTCCGGCAGGTGCCCATCGAGTTTCACGGCGGGAGTGCCGGGTTCGTACGAATAAGTGAAGACCCCCATCCGCTCGAACTGCGCGTCGGCGATGAAGTCGCGCAGCTCCTCGAACTGCACGTCGGTCTCGCCGGGAAAACCGACGATGAACGTCGTCCGCAGGACGAGATTGTCGATCCGTTCGCGCAGCTTCTCGACGAGTTCGATGGTCTGGGCCCGATTGACCCGCCGCTGCATCCGCTTCAGCATCGTGTCGTTGATGTGCTGCAGCGGCATGTCGAGATACGGCAGAATCTTCGGCGACGCGGCGATGGTGTCGATCAGCTCGTCGGAGAAATGGATCGGATAGAGATACATCAGCCGAATCCAGTCGATCCCGTCGACCTGCTCGAGTTCCTTGAGGAGCGATACCAGCCGGACCTCGCCGTACAGGTCGAGCCCGTAGTATGTCGTGTCTTGCGCGACGATGTTGAGCTCGCGGACCCCGTCCTTCGCCAGCTCGCGGGCCTCCTCGATCACTTTCTCGATCGGCTTGGTGATGTGCTTGCCGCGCATCTTGGGGATCGAGCAGAAGGTGCAGGTGCGGTCGCAGCCTTCGGAGATTTTGAGGTAGGCGTAATGTCGCGGCGTGATCCGCAGCCGCGAGCGGTCATCCATCGCCTGGAGCGGCGCGGGCCGGAAGAGTTGCCGTTGTTCGCGCGCTCCGCCGATGAGGTGATCGGCGACGCGATTGATCTCATCGCGGCCGAAGACGCCGACGATGTGGTCGATCTCGGGAAGCTCCTCGACGAGCGCGGGGCCGAGCCGTTGCGGCAGACACCCGGCGACGATCACGCCGCGGGTTTTGCCGGCTTTCTTGAGATCAAGCATTTCGCGGATGACGGCTTTCGATTCGGCCCGCGACTGTTCGATGAACCCGCAGGTGTTGACGATGACGAAGTCGGCCCCGACCGGATCGCTGACGAGGGTGTAGCCGTCGAGCGCGAGGGTCCCGAGCATTTTCTCGCTGTCGACGAGGTTCTTCGGACAGCCCAGGCTGACGAACGCATACGTCCCCTTGGTCGGGAGCTCGGAAGGGGGTTCAACATTAATCATCGGAGATTGTGGCATTGTGATCACAGCAACTTAAAAAGGACGAGATTTGTCCCAAGTTTCTTCGAGAGGAAGTGGTCTTATGTGGACATCAATTGGTGCATACTGTTCAAGGAAGCATTTCGCATCCGATTCAGTGATCAACTTGAACGCCTGCGACCTACCAACATCATGCATCAGAAGGAATTGCCCTGGTTTCGTTACTCGAAGCTCCCTGACCCGCGAAAAACCATCATCCAAGGTCCGGCAGCCATCGATCACGGAAGCATGGTCCGCATCGTACAACACAGCATCGACAATCTATCGCATGGTGATCTCAAGCATCCAGGAATTCCTGCCAATCTAGACCGAGCTGTCGGACGACGGCTCGGATGGTCCCAGGCTTTAAATCGCGTCCGCCCCAGTCGGGGAGGACGGTCATATGTTGAGTCATAGGATTCAGCCATTTCCGATGCGAGCCGCCGCCGCGGCGTGGCAGCTCCACACAACCTGATGCATGTAACTTGGCGGCCGCTTCACGGTAGATCATCGAGTGGCAACCACCGTTTCCAACCAGATGGGGGAAGTCTCGTCATCGATTCGAGCATTCACTGGAAACAACCGGCCGACGTCCGCATAGCCTTCGATGACCGCCGCCAATGCGTCTTTCGCATTGGCGATGGCTTCCTCCACCGTGTCTCCTTCCGTCACGAGTTCCGGGACGACCGGAGACGTCACCGTAAATCCGCCTTCAGGTTGTGGCAACAGCACCAGAGGAATCTTGTAGTTCATTCGGATGTCTTCTCTGTCATGAGTCAGCTTTCGTCGCCCTTGTGAACCGCAGTCGCCTACGCCGGCACGAACGGATTCATCCCCTTGCTCGTCGCCACGTGCTCCGTCGACGGATATCCGCCGTCACCGCTCGCCCCCGCCGTCACAATCCACGTCCCTACAACCAGATGCGTTCCAGGCCCCTTGTCGCTGGGAGTTGGACGTGTATTGTCGCACCCACCCCTCGGCTTCACAACCCGCCGAAGCTGGACGTGGAATGATGCGGATCCCACCGGTGGCAACGGAGCGGTTGAGTAAGCGGAGCGGGCCATTTGGCCCACAGGGTGATTGGGTCGCCGGTCCGAACGGTGGCGGCCCTCCGAAGTCCCTTTCGTGACGCGGTTCACGGTCTGGCCCGACACTTCCAGAGCGAGGGGCACCCGCCCCTCGCGCGGGTCGAGGTCGTTGCGATCGAACACGCGGCCGGGGCCGGTTCCCCGGCCCGTGGGTTGATCGAACGCGAGCGGATGTCTGCCCATCACGTGCCGTACAACTTGAACGTCCGATAGCCGCCGCTCAGGTTCCGTACGTCGTAACCGTTGTGCTTGAGGATGCGAGTCGCCAGGTAACCGCGCTGACCGACTTGGCAGTACGTGATCACCGGACGGCCTTGCGGGACTTCGTTCAACCGTGAACGCAGTTCGTCGACCGGCAATAACTTCGCGCCGGGGATGTGGCCCTGCTCGTATTCGGCCGGCGTCCGCACATCGAGGAGCGTCACGTCGGCAAGCCGTTCGCGGGCGGTTTCCCAGTCGATCTGCGGATGATCACCGCGCATCAGCCCCGCCGCGACGAAGCCCGCCATGTTCACGGGATCCTTCGCCGAGCCGAATTGCGGGGCATAGCACAACTCCAGTTCCTCCAAGTCGTAGATGGTCATTCCGGCTTGCAGCGCGACGGCGAGGATGTCGATCCGTTTGTCGACCCCCGCGCCGCCGACCCCCTGCGCGCCCAGCAGTCGACCGGTCTCCGGATCGAACAACAGCTTTAGCGTCATCCCCTGCGCGCCGGGGTAATAGCCGGCGTGATGCATCGGATGGACG
>CAYRVS010000183.1:0-10179 GCA_964427725.1 uncultured Planctomycetaceae bacterium
GAGTTAGGTTGAGGGTTGAGGGTCGCATCCCGGACGCCCACCCATGGCCATGGGTGGGCATCGGTCTCTGGATGCCGATGCCGTCATCGCCCCTGTAACGTGTCATGCCTGATTACAACTACATCGCCCGCGAACTGACGGGTCAGCAGACGACCGGTGTGCTGACGGCGGGGACGGAGCGCGAGGCGCTCGGGCAACTGGCGGCGCGCAACCTCTTTCCGCTTGAAATCCGCGTCGCCGAATCGACCAAAAAACAGGAGGCGAGCAAGCGGCGGCGGGTCGGCGGTCGGACGCTCGCGGTCTTCTACACGCAGCTCGCCGACTTGCTCCGCGCCGGGGTGCCGCTGCTGCGGTCGATCACGATTCTCGAACGGCAGACCCGGAATCTGACCCTGAAGACGGTGGTCCAGGAGATTCGGGACGATGTCGCCGACGGGACGCGGCTCGCCGAGGCGATGCGGAAGCATCCGTCGGTCTTCTCCGAGCTCGCGATCAGCATGGTCCGCGCGGGGGAGGAAGGAAGTTTCCTCGAAGACACCCTCACCCGCATCGCCACGTTCACCGAGCATCAGGAGGATCTGAAGGGCCGCGTGATCGGCGCGCTGATCTACCCGGCGATTCTGGTCGTGTTGGGGACGATCATCGTCGCGGCGATGATGATTTACTTCGTCCCGCAGTTCGAGCCGACGTTCGCGTCGCTGCGGGAGGCGGGTCAGCTTCCCTGGGCGACGACGGCCTTGGTGGGGCTCAGCGACACGCTGCGGAACTACGGCTGGTTGATCCTGCTGGCGCTGGTCGGTGGGGGCATCGCGTTGCAGCAGTCCTTACAGACCGCGGCCGGAAAACGGCGGCTCGATCTGTTTCGGCTGAAGATGTACGGGTTGGGTCAGGTGACCCGCAGCTTGGGGATCGCGCGATTCTGCCGCGTGCTGGGAACGTTGTTGCATAACGGGGTGCCGTTGCTGGCGTCGCTGAAGATCGCGAAGGACGCCGCGGGCAACGTGATTCTCAGCGAAGCGATCGGCGCGGCGGCGGAGCAGGTTTCGAGCGGGAAGTCGTTGGCGCAGCCCCTCTCGACCAGTCAGCAGTTTCCGACCGACGTGATCGAGATGATCGCGGTCGGCGAAGAGGCGAACAATTTGGAGCAGGTGCTGATCAACGTCGCTGATAAAATGGAACGGACGACCAACCGGCAGCTCGATCTGGTCGTCCGGTTGCTCGAACCGGCGATGTTGGTGGTGATGGCGGGAGTGATCCTGTTCGTCGTCATCGCGCTGATGCTCCCGATTTTGAAGACGTCGTCGCTGGTGTGATGATGCATGATGCCCAGGGAATGCCTTCCCTGGGCATCCAACCCCAATACAACCCACTCAACATTCCCCAGAGAAAGCCTTCCATGATGCGTCGTCCCCAACCCACCCGTCGTCGTCGCGGGTTCACGCTCACCGAAATCCTGCTGGTCCTCGCGATTCTGGGGGTGATTGCCGCGATGGTGGTCCCGAACCTGATCGGGGCCCAGCAGAAGGCGAACATCCAGGCGACCCGGAACAACATCAAGGGGTTCGAGGACGCGATGACGCAGTACGCCATCGCGAACGACGGCGTCTATCCCGACGGGGCCCGCGAAGAGGTCGTGGCGCTGTTGATTCAGCCGGGACAGGACGCCGACGGGCGGACCATTTCCCCCTACCTCGACAAGACCCCGAAAGACGCCTGGGATCAACCCCTCTACTACGAGAACCCGAACAGCAAGGTCGCGAACGCGACGAAGCCCGCCATTTGGTCGTCGGGCCCGAACAAGCAAAACGAAGACGGCGGCGGCGACGACATCAACAACTGGTCCGACATCGGCAAGTGACTCCCGCCGCTGAGAGCATTGGATGTTCGTGTGCCACGGGCTTCGCCAGTGGGCTTTCGGAACGATGCATTCCTTGGGAATGCACTGGCGGAGCCAGTGGCACACGATGGGGGATCTCGACTTGAAGCTCGCCGAGATCACGCGTGCGGACCGACCCGCCCCGATTCTCATGCCGCTTGTTGGTTGATTACTCTTCGATCCGAACCATCGCGAAAGGGGACCCGTTGACGGCGCGGCGGCGACCACGATCGGGCGGGTACACCCTCGTCGAGTTGCTCTTGGCGCTGGGGCTCCTCGCGCTGTTGGCGGGCATCACCGTTCCCTCCGCCATGCGGATGTACGCCGATACGCAGTTGGCCGAAGCGGCCGAGCAGGTGCGGCTGCAGCTCGCGGGGACGCGGATGCGGGCCATCGAGGGGGGGATCGTCTACCAGTTCCGGTTCGAGCCCGACGGCCGCTCGTATGTCTCGCTCCCCTATGAACGCGAGATCGAAGGGAGCAATCCGACGGCGACCGGCACGGGGGCGACCGTCGGGGTCGGCAAGTTCACGCGGTTCGCGGGAAAACTCGCCGAAGGCTTTCGCTTTCACGCCTGCTGCACCGGCGCGAACGCGACCGGCGGCAAGCTGACCGAAGAACTGCTGGGGGACCTGCCCGACGCGGGGGAACTCGCGGGGGTCGAGTGGTCGCCGCCGATCCTGTTCATTCCCGACGGCGCGGCGATCGACGGGGCGTTCGAGGTCCGCGATAACCGCGAGCAGTCGATCCGCCTCGAGGTGCGCGGCTTGACCGGCGCGGCGTCGATCGGTCGGCAACGGACGGGAGCGTCCGAATGATCGTCACGCGGCCCATCCCCCGATGCGGGTTCTCGCTGCTGGAGGTGGTCCTCGCGTTGGGGATCTTCTTCGCGTGCGTGGCGGTTTTGTCGCAGATTCAGTGGAACGGGACGCGGGCCGCGGTCCAATCGCGACTGAAGGGGCAGGCGTTGTTGCTGTGCGAGACGAAGTTGCAGGAGGTCGTCGCGGGGATCGAGCCGTTGTCGGATCAGGAAAGCGTCCCCTTCGAGGACGATCCGACGTGGGTCTGGTCATTGCGGACCGAAGCGACCGACTATCCCGAGTTGTATTTGGTCGAGGTGACCGTCGCGAAGGTGGGCGAGACGCCGCTGGGGACCGTCTCGCAAGGACTGCGGCGGTGGATGCGCGACCCGAACGTCTTCATCGAGGCGGCGGAGCAGCAGGCGCAACTGGAGGCCGAGCAATCGTCGAGCAGCGGTTCATCATCCTCATCGGGAGGGACTCAGTGAACCGCCGTCGTTTCCGATCGTCGTCTGTTCGTCGCGGGTCGCGCCGCGGTTTGACGCTCCTCGAGTTGATCCTCGCGGTTGGTCTCGGCTTGCTCCTCGTCAGCGGGATCTACTCGGCGATTGAGCTCTCCGCGCGGCGGACCACGGCGGGGAAGGCGGAGCTGGAGCGACTGCAGATCGCGCGGGCGATTTTGCGGCGGATGGAGCTCGACCTGCGGGCGACGATGTTCGACGCCGACAGCGCCGTCACCGACAGCGGGACCGTCACCGACGAGGCGTCGGCCAGTTCGATCAGTACAAGCGACGGCACGGCTTCGGACGAAGCGTCCGCCGACACGACCTCGACCACGATCGGGACCGGCGAAGACGATGATGAGACGTGGACCGGCAGCCTGGGAATCCGCGGGAACGCGACCGAACTGTGGATCGATCTGTCGTACATCCGCCGCGAGCTTGAGTTTACGCCGGAAGGGACGACGCTCGGCAGCGACTTGAAGACGGTGGCGTACTTTCTCACGTCGGCGGAGAGCCCGGTCGAGACCGATCCCGACGCGGTGATCGTGCGGACCGACGCGGATGGGGTGGGCCTCGCGCGCAGCATGGGGGACCGCAGCGTCTTGCGGACGCTCAACGCCTCCAGCGGGGACAGCATCCTGCCGGGACCGACGGAACTGCTGGCTCCGGAAGTGAACGCCTTGAAGTTCCGCTACTTCGACGGACTCGCCTGGTACGAGGAATGGGACAGTTCGACGGCGGGGGCCTTGCCGCGCGCGGTGGAGATTTCGCTGTCGTTCGAGTCGGCGGCGGCACCGACCGGCGTGCTGGGGGTCAACGCGGTCAATGCGTCGACGAAGCAGGTGCGGCTGGTGGTGGCGATCCCGGTCAGCGAGCCGGTGTTGGAAGAAGAGCTATGAGGCGCGCCGTTCAAACAACATGCCGGACGCCCAGGGCAGACTTTCCCTGGGGGGCCCCAGGAAATCGCCGCGGAAGTCTCTTGATCGTCGTCCTGGTCGTGTTGGTGATGCTGACCCTGGCGGCGGCGAACTACTCGGCGTTCATGACGACGGAGCTCGAGGCGACCAGCGTCGCGGCCTCGGATGTGCAGGCGCGGATGCTCGCCGATTCGGGAGCCGAATACGTCGCCACGTTGCTCGCGCATCGCGGCGAGGATGGGACCGAGAATCTGCAGGCGAATCCCGACCTGTTCCTGGGCGTGGGCGTGGTCGACGGAGCGAATCCCCGGGCTCGCGGCCGGTTCACGATCATCGCGCCGCTGGAACAGGACGACACGTCGACCCGGGTCCGGTATGGGCTGATGGACGAATCGGCCAAGTTCAACATCAACCTGCTCGACCGGTTGGAGCTGGAGGACGAGGAATCACGGGCGACGTTGATGGGGCTGCCGGGGATGACCGAAGCCCTCGCCGACGCCATCCGCGATTGGGTCGACAGTGACGACACCTCGCGCGAGTATGGCGCGGAAAGCGAATATTACGAATCGCTGTCGCCCCCTTACACGGCGAAGAACGGGCCGCTGGAAACGATCGATGAACTCCTGCTGGTCCGCGACGTCACCCCCGATTTGCTGTACGGCGAAGACGCCAATCGCAACGGGCTCCTCGACCCCAACGAAAACGACGGCGACCTGACCCCGCCCATCGACAACGGCGACGGCGTCCTGCAGCTCGGCTGGCATGCCTTCCTCACCACCGTCAGCCGCGAGGCGAACCTGCGGAGTGACGGCACGGCGAAGATCGACGTCAACAACGGCGTCCTCAGCGATCTGTACGATGAACTCGAAGAGGAATTCGGCGAGGACGTCGCGAAATTCATCGTCGCCTTCCGCATGGGCGGGCCGAAGGATCAGCCGCCGGCCGACACCGACACCGGCTCGTCGGTCGCGTCCTCCAGCAACGAGCAGCAGCAACAACAGCAGGTGCGCGAGGCGGTCGACGCCACCGCGAACGCGGTCGCTTCCGCGGCGCTCAATCCCGGGGGAACGGTGACGCGCGGGGGGATGGACCTCTCCGGCGGCGCGAAATACAAAATCAAGTCGCTATGGGAACTGGTCGATCCCGCGACCGCCCGGACCGATGCGACCGTCAACGGCACCAAGTCCGAACTGAAAAGCCCGTGGTCGGCGGATGAAAGCACCATCTCGAGCGTGCTGCCCGGCGTGTTCGACGCCCTCAGCGTCACCAGCGACGCCAATCTGGAAGGGCGGATCAACATTCATCAGGCGCGGCGGGAGGTTCTGGTCGGGCTGCCCGACATGACCGAAGAGATCGTCAGCGCGATTCTGGCGGCGCAACCAATCGACGCCGACGGTCAGCCGATCGAGGAAGTGATCCAGTCGCATGCGACGACGGGTTGGCTGCTGAGCGAGGGGCTGGTCGACATCTGGGGGATGCGCGCGCTCGATCCGTTCATCACGTCACGCGGAGACGTCTATCGCGCCCAGATTCTCGGGTTCTTCGAAGGGGGGGGGCCCGTGTCGCGGATCGAAGTGGTGGTCGACGGGACCGAACTTCCGCCGCGGGTCGTCTTCCATCGCGATCTGGACGACCTCGGCCGAGGCTACACCCGCGATCTGCTTTTTCCGGTGGGGTCGGCAAGTGAGCGGTGAGGCGGAACCCCGAGGATGAAACCACGAGTCGCACTTCTGACCTGAAGCCACGACGTAAGCGGCATGCCCGTGTGCCACAGGCTCCGCCAGTGGCATTTCGTCGGAAGTTTTTTGAGCCATTGCACTGGCGGAGCCAGTGGCACACGCCAAACCATGGCATCTTCCGCTGACCATACTCACGCGATCCGTGGATGAGACTCCGGGGCTTCGGTGAGCACTGTGTGCGTGGGGGCTCAGCGCGTCCGTCGGGTGGGGATGTGGCGGATCAGCAGTCGGCGGCTGGGACGGCGCGGGGTCTGCAAGGCGTACCGCAAGACGTCGGCGGTTCCCCCGGGAGATGTCGTCGCCCGGCCGTCCCGCAACGTCAGCAAGATGTCGCTGGCGTCGACGACATAACGGCCGACTTGGACGTACGGGGCATGCCGCGTGTCGACTGCGAGGCCCGTCCCCGCCGTCGGCATGACGGCTGATCCATATGGGGGATCGGGGAGCGTGTACCAGCTGGCGGCCCGTTCGAGCGTCGCGCGGAACTCGTCAAGCGCCTGCGGCGTGGTGAATTCCCGTTCGTACTGATCGAGCGGCTTGGGCAGGGGCGCTTCGAGCGGAAAGCCCCGTTCCAAGGCGACGTCGGCGAGGAGTTGATCGGCCCCTTCCGCGAGTGGTGACAGCATCCGGATCGGACGCCGCGGAAACTCCCGTTCGATGTCGAGGACCGCCTCGTGCAGCTTGTCGTACAAGACCGGCAGATCCTCGGCCGGCAGCAGCCGATGGCCCGTCACCCCGATCGTTAAGTCCGCGGGGTCATCGATGTCGCGGCGGGGTAACCGGCCGGTCGTTTCCAACATCCGACGGACCTGCGGATCGATCTCCCGCCCGGCGGCGGTGAAGCCGATCGCGATGTCCTTCAGCGAGACCCATTCGCCCCGGAACGAGTCGGTCGCCGGGGGGACCTGCTCCTCGACCGCGACGGCGGCGTGCAGGAACTCCCCGTGGGCGGGTGCATCACCCTGCGACGTGACCGGCAACCGGCCCAACGGTCGGTCGGCCCATTGCAACGCCGCGGCGAAGTCGGGGCCCCACGTCTGGGTGACCGCGTGCCGCAGCGCGGCGGCGTCGGCGTAGCGGCCGGGGATGGTCGGCAAAGCCAGGGACGCGCTGGGACCGTGCCATGTCAGCAACCAGCGGCGTTCCACCCCTTGGGGCGGGTGAATCCACAAGACGGTCCGGCACGAGCCGGATCGCATCAGCAAGTTGGGGGCGTCGAACCGCAAGGTTCGGCTCCCCGGACGGGTGGACGACGAAGTGGTGACCACGGGGCGACTCTTCTCTGATGACCGGGTGTCTCGCGGACCAAGGGGCGGTCCGAAATTCCCGGTGCGATGTTCATCGAATGCAAACCGGATACCTTCCGACGAGAACCGACGGCCCGAACGGTCCACAGGCGGCAAACTCCGCGACGCATCTCCGATGACCCGCGTAGGCGGCCCCGCGGGAAACCGGATTCGATTTTTCTGGAGCCGATTTTCGACACCCCTTTCGCGACACGAGCGCCGTCGAACGGATGACGACTTCGGAACTGCCGGCCTTTCCTCGCAAGTCGTTCCGTTCTCCCGCCAACCGGCGTGACGAATTTCTACGCGGGTTTGTCGCGCTGCGGAGTTCCCTCCGAGCGTGGCCCGCCTTGATGTGGTCCCCTGCCGCGCGGGGCTCCCTAAGAAATCGTCATCGAGTCACGCGGCCGGGGTGGAGCCCATTCCCAGGTCGTGATCGCCGTTCCTTCATCACGTAGCGTCTGGGGCCAAACCGGCTCCCCGCCGCGTGATTCTCGCCGTGCCTTGACGATGGCGGGTGGTCGCAGGAATCTGTCACGGAGCGATTTGCGACAGCGTGCGGCAAGATCGTGCATCACAAGGCCGTGCCGAGTCGGCGGTTCGCCGAGGCTTCCGGACTGCGGAGATCCAGATTGATTGTCTATCGCTGGTTGCGCGGGAATGGCGTGGGGCTGGTCATCGCCGGCGTGGTCGGCCTGTTGGCGTGGTGCTTGTCGCTGGTGTTGGGGGGCGGAGGCGACTTGGCGGGGGCGGCGGCGCTGCGGGCGGTCGCGGGGTTCTGTGGCGTGATTGTGACGGTGGCGCTGCTCGTGCAGGTCGGGCTATTGACGTGGTGTGAGTTGGCTGAAAACGAGGCATCCGAACCCATCCGATCCGAGTCGACCAGTCGCACACACGATGACGCAGGGGCGTAGAACCTGCCCGCGGACATCGCGGCGGGCTGACGTGGCGCGGTTCTTTGGGCGTTCGACTGATCCTTCCCGTCACTCCCCTCCGCAAATCCGAACCCGAGCCGTCGGACGCCAACGCACGCTATCCGCAATCCCCACGCCGAACCCGGCGGTGACCTGCGGCTTCGCGAGGGCCCGCGCGGTGATTCCTACCGGATGGGTGACGCGTCTGGCCTAGGGAGAAAGTCCGGCGACAAGCGCAAAAAATCCCCTGGAGTTCTGGGGTGATCTCCGACGCTCGACGCGAAATGCTCGGGGCTGGGACAAACCTGGTGCCTACGATGTTGAACGACCGAAAGCCCTGCGGCTTCGCGGCCATACCTTGACAGCACCCCATCCATCAAGACATTCTTATCCTTGATCACCGCCTGAGGTCCGCTTGGATCCACCGCGTCGATTCCTGCCCACCCCGACCGTGAGTGTCGACCTCCGGGTCAGCCGCTCGCCCCGCCCCACCAGCCGGAAGGATGCCCATGAATCGGTCTGTTCGGTCTCTCGGTTTGATCGGGGCGTGCTGTGGTCTGTTGTGGGGGCTGACGACGACGCTGCCGGCGCAAGACGCCGTGCCGCCGACCATCGAACAACTGCAAGCGGCGGCGAACGAAACCGAAGCGGCCCGCGCCGCGGGGGAACCGGCCGTCATCACGGCGCGGACGCAGGCGCGACAACTGGCCGACAAGGCGACGCAGCTCAAGATCGAGTTCTCGAAAGCCGAAGCGACGCATGCCGACCTTGTGACCAAAGCGACCGCGGCGACCGCGGCCTTGAAGACCGCCGAAGACGAGCGGAAAGCGGCCCTCGACGCCTTGACGGCGGCCCGCAAAGCGGCGCTCGATGCCGCCGGGAAAGAGAACGCCGCCGCGACCCAAGAGGCGTACCTGCAAGCCGCCGCCGCGTTGACCGCGAAAGTCACGGCGGCGAAGACCGCCGCCGATGCGGTTCCAGCCGCGCATGAGGCCGCGACCGCGATGTTGACGATCCTCGCCGGGCATCCCGCGATGATCGTCGCGGCGGACCAAGCGGTCGCCGACTTCGCGCCGCAGTTGGCGATGGCCGAAGCGACCTATGGCGCGCTGGCGAAAACGGCCTTGGAACGGCAGATCGCGCTCGAAACGGCGCAGGTCGAGGCGGGGTTGCTCGTCTCGTTCTCGAAGCAGGTCGCGCCGATCTTCGCGGGCCGCTGCGTCGCGTGTCATAACGCCCGCACCGCGAAGGGCCGGCTCAACATGGAGACCTATGCGAATCTTCTGAAGGGGGGCGAATCGGGGGCTTCGGTCGTCGCCATGAATCCTGCCGAATCGCTGCTCCACATGGAGATCGAAGCGGGGTCGATGCCCAAAGACGCCGACCCGCTGACCCCCGAGCAGATCGCCGTCGTGAAGAAGTGGATCGAAACCGGGGCGCGGCTCGACGCGGGGATCTCGGCGTCCGCGCCGCTGATCACGATCATGCCGAAGCCGACGCAGCCCAATCCCCCCGAAGCCTATCGCGTGCCGGTCCCGGTCACCGCGGTCGCCGTCAGTCCCGATGGGACGCTCCTCGCGACGGCGGGGTATCGCGAGGTCATTTTGTGGAACGCCGCCGACGGGCAACTCGTCCGGCGGATCATGAACCTCGCCGAACGCCCGCACGACATCGCGTTCAGCGCGGATGGGCAGCAGTTGGCCGTCGCGGCGGGAACGCCCGGGCAATTGGGGGAAGTGAAGCTGTTTAACGTCGCCGACGGCACGCTGGTCCGCGATTTGTTCACGACCGACGACGAAGTCTTCAGCGTCGCCTATAGCCCCGACGGAACCAAACTGGTCGCGACCTGCGCCGACCGCAGCGTGCGGGTTCATGACCTGGCGACGGGGAACCGCGTCGTCTTCATCGAGGACCATGCCGACTGGGTGCTCGACGCCGCGTGGTCGCCCGACGGGACGCAACTCGCCACGGCGAGTCGCGACAAGACGAGCAAGGTCTTCGTCGCCGCGACCGGGGAGGCGATCGCGACCTTCAACGGCCACGGCGAACCGGTCTTCGGCGTCGGTTTCATGCCGGACGGGAAGCATGTCGTCTCGGGCGGTCGCGATAAGAAACTCCGCGTCTGGGCGGTCGCCGAGGCGAAG
>CAYRVS010000184.1:0-10036 GCA_964427725.1 uncultured Planctomycetaceae bacterium
GAACTACTTCTATCCCGATCTGCCGAAGGGCTATCAGATCAGCCAGTACGACCTCCCTTTCAGTTTCGACGGGCATGTCGACCTGGAATCGGAGGACGGGGCTCCGCCGCGCCGGATCGGCATCATTCGCGCCCATCTCGAGGAGGACGCCGGCAAGAATCTGCACGATGAAACCGGCCGCGGCCGAGACAGCCAGGTCGACCTCAATCGGGCCGGAACTCCGCTGGTCGAGATCGTCTCGCAGCCCGATCTGCGGTCCGCGGCGGAAGCCCGGCGGATGCTGCAGGAGCTCCATGCGCTTCTGACCTACCTCGAGGTCTCCGACTGCAACATGCAGGAAGGGAGCCTGCGGTGCGACGCCAACGTCAATCTGCACATCGAACGAGAAGATGGGACGACCGTCGCGACGCCGATCGTCGAGGTCAAGAACCTCAACAGCTTCCGTTTCACCGAGCAGGCGATCCTGCATGAAATCGAGCGGCAGCGCGCCGAGTTCGCCAAGACCGGCCAGACGATCAAGGACGCGCCGAAGTCGACGCGCGGCTTTGATCCCGATCGCGGCGTGACCTATCCGCTGCGTGAAAAGGAGGAAGCGGCCGACTACCGCTACTTCCCCGATCCCGATCTCGTGCCGGTGACGATCACTGCCGAACAGCTCGCGGCGATTCGCGCCGAGATGTGCGAAGCGCCGGCGGCGTTACGGCGACGGTTCCGCGAGACTTATCAACTCTCGGCATACGACGCCGCCGTGCTGGTCGATCAAGGCCGGTTGGTCGCCGAGTACTTCGAGCGGGTCGCGACCACCTGCGGCGACGGCAAGCTCGCCGCGAATTGGGTGACGCAGGACGTCCTACGCGAGATGAAGGAGCGGTCGTGTGCGATCGCCGAGTTCCCGATCCCCGCCGCCGTGCTGGGGGACTTGATTCTGCGGATCGTGAAGAAGGAACTGACGACGAAGTCGGCCCGCGAGGTCTTCACCGCATTGCTGGTGACCGCCGACGATCACCCGGCGACCATCGCCCGCATCGCCGAGATCGTCACGACGAAAGGTCTGGCAATCGTGCAGGATGACGGCGCGCTCGACGCGGCGATCACCACCGTCATCGAGAAAAACCCGAAGGCGGTGGCCGATTTTCGGGGAGGCAAAGCCGCCGCCGTGGGGGCCCTCATCGGCCAAGTGATGAAGCAGCTCAAGGGGGCCGACGCCGCGACCGTGAAAGAGAAGCTGGTCGCGCGGTTGAGCGAGACGCTGTAACGGCGATTATCGAAGGCGCTTGCGGTCCATCGCGGAAGAGCCAAGCCGGGCCGTGTTGCGGGCCGCGTCGACCGCCGCAACTCGCATAGGGTCAACAAAAAAGCCAAGGTCGCTGGTTGGGCGACCTTGGCTTTTTTGTGAATGTAGTGAATCGCGGCGAGTCGATTACCGTTTGGAGAACTGGAAGCTGCGGCGGGCTTTCTTGTAGCCGTACTTCTTGCGTTCGACCATCCGGCTGTCGCGGGTGAGGAAGCCGTTTTCGCCGAGCGTCTGGTGAAGGCTCGGGTTCATGGCTTCGAGGGCGCGGGCGATGCCGAGAATGATCGCCCCGGCTTGGCCAGTGGTGCCGCCCCCTTCGACGTTGACATGGATGTCGACAGTCCCGAGTTTTTCCGTCGCGCGCAGCGGGCCGAGGACATCGCTCTGGTCGCGTTCGACGCAGAAGTATTGATCCATCGGGCGGTCGTTCACGATGAACTTGCCCGAGCCGGCTTGAATCCGGACGCGGGCGACCGAGGTCTTACGGCGACCGGTCCCCCAAGCGACGCCGAAGCGATCGAGCTTGCCGCGGACGATGACGGGAGCCGGGGCGACTTCGGCAACGGCGACCGGTTCCACCGCGCCGCCGAAGGTCAGTTGGGCGGGATCGGCCATGCCGGGAGCGGCGAGGGTCGCGGGAGATTCGTCGGACATGCCGGACAACCTGATGCAAGGTGAGCGGAAAAATCAGAACACGTGAACGGCGGCCAAGCCAACCCGCCTACGAACGGAGCAGGTGCTCGGGGAACGGCTGCGGCTGCTGCGACTGGTGGGGATGATTTCCCCCGGCATAGAGCTTCAGCTTGTCGAGTTGATGCCGGCAGAGGGCGCTGCGGGGCATCATTCGGCGAACCGCTTCCATCAACAGCGAGGTCGGATGCTTTTCCCACATGTCGGCCGCGGTGAGCCGCTTGAGCCCGCCGGGAAACATCGAGTGGCGGAAGTAGAGCTTGTTCGCCGTCTTGGTGGTGTAGTTGGCCATCTTGGGATGGACCATCGCCGAGCCGACGAACTTCACTTGGTCGGCGTTGACGACGACGACGTAATCGCCGGTGTCGATATGCGGCGTGTATTCCGGTTTATGCTTGCCCATCAGGACCGTGGCGATCTGCGTCGCCACCCGCCCCACCGTCATGTCCTTGGCATCGAGCAGATACCACTTGGGGGCGTAGGCGGCTTCCAGATCGGCCGGCTTCAGAAACGTCGTTCGCAAACCCACGGTCACGGGACACCTCAAGACCAGACAGCTTTTCGCAAGCTCATATCCGCTAACGGCTTGCGTCGCGGGTTCGGGACTCCGTCCCCACCCCGGCGGCAAGCGGAAAGAGGGAGAATAACGTCCCCCGCTCGCCCGATCAACCGTAGCGGTCACGATTTCCGTCGAATCTGCCCTGGGGCGCAGCCTCGGAGGCCGGCTCCATCCACCGACCGTCATGGGTTGGTCACGCCGACTCCCGCCCCCATTCGACCGCGAGTTCCACGAGCACCCGGGTCGCCGTCTCCATCTCGTCGAGGCTGGCCCACTCCAACGGCGAGTGGGGGTTGTGTTGTCCCGTCGACAGATTGGGACAGGGGAGCCCCTTTTCGGTCAAGAGTGAGCCATCGGTCCCGCCGCGGATGATCGATCGCTTGGGCTCCATCCCGATCGCCCGGAACGCCGCCTCCGCTTTCGGGATCGCCCGCGGTTCCTTCACCAGGCCGTCGCGCATGTTTCGGTATTGTCGTTTGATGGCAATCGTGATCGTCGCGCGCGGATGCTCGGCCCGGAGGCTCGCCGCGATCGACTCCAAGAGCGCCGCCTGCGTCTCGAGGGCGGAGGTCTCGAAGTCGCGGAGAATCAGCCGCGCCGAGGCCAGCGCCACGCCCCCCTCCACATGATACGGATGGATGAAGCCGTCGCGGCCATCCATCGTCTCGGGTGACAGCCGAGCGGTCGGCAACCGGGACAGAAAATCGCTCAGGATCCGAATCGCGTTGACCATCGTCCCTTTGCCGATCGAGGGATGCGTGTTGATCCCCTGGACCGTGACGACCGCCTGGTCGGCGGAAAAAGTCTCGCCGTCGATTTCTCCCTGTCCGGCTCCATCGAGGGTGTACCCGCAGATCGCATCGATTTTCGCCAGGTCGAGATGATCGGTGCCCCGGCCGATCTCCTCATCACAGGTGAAACAGAGCCGCACCGGCGCATGCGGTCGGGAATCGCGCAGCAACCGTTCGGCGGCGGTCATGATCACCGCGACCCCCGCCTTGTCGTCCCCCCCCAGCAAGGTCGTGCCATCGGTCGTGATGAGCGTATGGCCCATGCACTTGAGCAGCTCCGGATTCTCTGAGGTCCGCAGGATTTTCGTGGGATCGCCCGGCAGGATGAGGTCGCGCCCGTCGTAGTTCGTCACCACCTGGGGTTGGACGTGATCCGACGCGTATTCCGGAGAGGTATCGACATGTGCCAGCCAGGCGATCGCGGGGGCGGCGACGGTTCCCGGAACGGTCGCCAACACGACTCCGGCGTCACTCAACGTCACGTCGTGCAAGCCCAGCGCGCGGCATTCGTCGGCGAGGAGTCGGCTGAGGACCAACTGCTTCGCGGTGCTCGGCACCGTCGCGCTTGTCTCATCGGCTTGAGTATCGAGCCGCACATACCGCAGAAACCGATCGAGCAACGGATTCACAAGAAGCCTCGGCGAAAATGAGATGTGCGGAAGAGTGACGATCTCGTGGCCCGGTGTCTATCGCAGAATGGTTCAGGTGTGCCACTGGCTTCGCCACTGCGATCGATCGAACTTGATCCCACAGAAGTCGCATTGGCGAAGCCAGTGGCACACGGCCCCGAATCAACCGTTGACGAAGCCTCCACACCGACTACGGGGTGAAGTCGCTGTCGGGCTGCACGGCGACGCAGAATCGCGCGATCAGTTCCGCGGCGTGATCGAGGTCGTGCAGCGAGACCATCTCGACCGGACTATGCATGTAGCGGTTGGGAATGCAGACCAGACCGACCGCGACGCCCGACCGCGTGAGCTGCAGTTCGGCGGCGTCGTTGCTTGCGGGGGTGGCGATGCCGTTGAGCTGGACGGGGATCTCGCTCGCCGCCGCTTCGCCGCGCAGCCGTTCCAGCACGACGGGGTTGACGTTCGGGCCGCGATACAGGACCGGGCCCGCGCCCAGCGACACCCGTCCATATTGATTCTTGTCGATCGTCGGGCAATCGGTCGCGTGAGTCACGTCGACCACGATGCCCAATTGCGGATCGACGCGGTGCGCGCTCGTCTGCACCCCCCGCAGCCCGATCTCTTCCTGCACGGTCGAGACGGCGAAGACCGCGGCGCGCGGATGACGGGCCGCGATGCGTTGCGCGGCGGTCATCACGGTCCAGACCCCCACCTTATTGTCCATCGCCGGGGCGCACGCCAGGCCGTTCCGCAGTTCGCGATAGCCGAGCGTGACGGTGATCGGATCGCCGATGGTCACCAATTCGCGGGCCTCATCCCCCGAATTCACACCGAGGTCGACCCAGAGATTCTTGATCTCGGGGACGACCTTGCGTTCGTCCGGCGTGAGGAGATGGATCGGCTTGCGGGCGATCACGCCGGGGATCGGCCCCGTCTTCGTCCAGACCTGGACCGATTGTCCGAGGAGCACCTGCGGATCCCAGCCCCCGATCGCATGGACCCACAGGAACCCGTCGTTATCGATGTGCTTGACAAGGAGCCCGATCTGATCGCAATGCCCGGCGAGCATGATGCGGGGCGACCCGGTCGGGTTGACCCCGACGATCACGTTGCCGTGCCAGTCGGTTTCGATGCTGTCGGCGAAGCCGGCGGCGAACTTGCGGACGACCTCCTGCACGGGGCGTTCGTAGCCCGAGGGACTGGGGGCGTGGAGCAATTCCTTGAGAAAACTCAACCCGTCATCCGCCAGCATGCCTGCCTCCGGTCACGAATCCGTCTTGATGGCCGCGTCGCCCCCTCGGGACACCGTCGCGGGAGTGTACCCCAGGTCTGTCACGCCGCCCATAGGTTGCACGGCAGGTCGGAGGGAAACTTGGCGGACGGAATGAGGCGAGAGCATTCAACCAAGTCCGCCTTGGCTGACTCCATCAAGCCATAGGCCGGGGCACCCGCCCCGGCCGCGTCCACCGACCATGTTGGTATCGGACCCGCGCGAGGGGCGGGTGCCCCTCGCTATGGTTACACAGGAGCGGGTTCGCTCCGAATGGGGGTCTCAGCACCCGTCAGCGTGGCGGGCCGAGCTTCACCTTCAGCGTCACCGGTTGCTTGTCGCGCAGGACGATGACGGTCACCTCGTCGCCCCCCTTGAATTTCCGCAGCGCCAAGTCGAAATCATCGAGGGCGGTGATCTTGTTTCCCCCCAGTTCGATGATCCGGTCGCCCCCCTTGAGCCCACCCAACTCGGCCGGGCTCCCCGGGGCCGCGCCGCTGATGGCGTAACCTTCCCCTTCACCGCCGAAGTCGGGAATTGTCCCGAAATAGGGCCGGTTGCCACCCCGCTGCGTCGTGGGAGCCTGTTTGACTTCGACATAGGCGGGACGTTCGGGATTGTTCGCCGTCTGCACGACCAGCGCTTCAAGCATCGAGACCACGCGGGCCATGCCCGGAACGTTCAACTTCTCCCAGTCGTCGCTGGGCCGGTGATAGTCGGGATGATTCCCCGTGAAGAAATGGAGCACGGGAATCTGTTTGCCGTAGAACGACGAGTGATCGCTCGGGCCAAAGCCTTCGGGCTTGAACGAGAGCTTGAACGTGGTCCGTTCGTTGATCGCGTTCAATTCCGATTCCCACCGCGGGCTGGTGCCGCTGCCGAAGATCGTCAACTTGTCGTCCTGCAATCGGCCGACCATGTCCATATTGAACATGGCGATCGTCTTGTCGAGCGGAAAGGTCGGCTCCTTGACATAGACCGCCGATCCCAACAATCCCAACTCCTCCCCGGTGAAGGCGATGAAGACCAGCCGACGCGCGAGTTTTTCCGGCCGGGCGCTCAAGCGACGCGCGAGTTCCAGCAGCGCGGCGGTCCCGGAGGCATTATCGTCCGCGCCGTTATGAATCTCGCTCGATCCAGGCGCAAGGGAGTTTTGTCCGCCACGACCCACATGGTCGTAGTGCGCTCCGATCACCAGCGTCTCGTCAGCGAGCGGCCCCTCACCCTCAAGAACCGCGATGACGTTCGAGACTTTCGATTCAACCTTGATGACATTCGCCGCGCCGCGGACTTTCCACCCCGGAACCACCGCCGACTGCGGCTGGTAGGCGGCGTCAATCGCCTGTTCCAGTTCGACCAGCGTCTTCCCCAGACCCGACTTCAGCAGCTTGTTGGCTTGCGCCTGGGTGATGTGGAACACGGGGATACCGCCGACCTTGTCGCTGTGACCGGCGTACCCGAATTTCATGAGGACGTCGTCGTTGGCGGTCGCCGCCGTTTGTTTGAGATCCTTCCACCGCGTCACCGCGGCGGCGAGTTTTTCACGGGCGGCCCGCAGGTCCTCGGCCGACTCGGGAGCGACCGCGAGGAAAGCGTCGGCGAGTTCGGCGACCTCCACCTGCAACTTCGTCAAGGCTTCGCCGCGATCACGGCCCGCCTTTTCAATCGAGTAGGGGTCGTTGACCAGCAACACGCCGATCGCCCCGTGCTGCACCGCCTGACTCACTTTCGTGCGCAGCTCGGCATGCCGCGACATGCCATGTGGTCCGGCGAACGGGCCATGCGGATCGCGCTGGCCGGGATTCCGCCGCATGATCAGGACGAGTTTTCCCTTCACGTCGACGGCGGCGAAGTCGTTGTACTTGGAGTCTCCGTCTTCGATGCCATATCCCGCGAAGACGACCTCGGCATCGAATGTTCCCGAACCGCCGAAGGAACAAACCTCGAAATCGGCGGGCATCGCCAGCGGGGTTTCCATCCCCTGCGGGTCGATCAGAGTGAGTTGGTTCCCCTCTCCCAGTTCCGCGCTGGTGATGAGATCGAACGTCTGGAGCGCGCCCCCGTTCACGGCGGTCACGTTCAGCCCCATTTGTCCGAACTGCTCGGTGAGATACTTCGCGGCGACATCGATCCCCGCCGTCCCGACGCCGCGGCCTTCGAGCGCGTCATCGGCGAGATACTTGGCGGCTTCGAGCAAGCGGGCTTCCACGGCCTCGGTCGTCTCGGCGGCGGGCAGGGCCGACCCCGTGATGAGTCCCAACAGCCACAACCCCGTGACGATCCAGCCCGCGCGTCGCATGTTCCACGTTCCCCAAGATCAGGAATGACTTCGCGAACGTAGTTTAGACACTTCGCGCGACGCCGTCATGGGGCCGAACAGATCGCCTCCGTCCGAAGTCCGTTTGTCCGCGGAGTGGCGGATCAGCGCGGCGGCAGGATCTCTGGGAGCCAGTCGCGCGGGCGCTCGAGCGTTGGATGGACGCGGTCGGGAGCGCAGGCCTCCAGCTCGGGCACGGTGTAGTGCCCCGTCGCGACCGCCAGGACCTTCGCCCGGATCGCCCGCGCGCAGCGGACGTCGGCCGGCGTGTCGCCGATCACCCAGACATCGTCGATGGCGTCGCGACCGACCTTCGCTTCCGCCTGCCGCAGCGCTTCGCGGGCGACATCATCACGGTCGTGATGTTCATCGCCGTAACCACCGAACGTGAAGTGATGGTCGATCGCGTAGTGCCGCAGCTTCAGGCCCGCGCCATGCCGGAAATTCCCGGTCAGCAGGCCGACGGCAATGTCGTCGCGGGTCGTCAGAAGCTCAAGCAACTCGAGGACTCCGGGAAGGATCGAGCCTTCCCGTTGCGAAAGATATTGAGGCAAAAGCTGAAAATAAGTCTGCTGGAACCGCGACCGACGTTCGGCGGTTTGTTCCAAGGCGTAGTAGTCGAACAAATCGCGGGTGATCGCGTGATCGGTCCGGCCGGCGTAGGCGATCCCCTCGATCGGCCGCACCACCCCGAATTCCCGCTCAAGAGCGGCCTCCATCGCCGCCTGCCCCGCGCCGCCGGAGGACAAAAGCGTGCCGTCGATGTCCAAAAGCAAGACATGCATCGCGCTGGGTTCCGCGTTCAATCATGGTTGGATGGGCGGCATTCCAGAGGCCCACGTATGCCACAGCTTCTCCGTTGTGTTTCGGACGGATACACCAAGCAGTCCGCGCCCGCGAATCAATTGGCAGATGGCGGGACGACGAGCTCGCCGGCCTACGCGGCTTCGACGACCGACGCGCTCGCCTGGCCCAACCGGGTGACACTCAGGCTGAGGACCACCTTGTTTGCGGCTTCCCGCGGCGCTCCGGTCACGATGTTCAGCGGCGGCATCGCGGGGTCGGGGTGCTCGTAATTGATCGTAGGCGGAATCACCCCGTGCGACAGCCCGACCAAGGACGCGGCGAGTTGCAACGAGCCCGATCCCGCCCCCGCCGAGCCCAACAGGCTCTTCGCCGCCGTGACGGGAACCCGTCGTCCCAAATCCCCGCCGAAGACGTCGTGAATCGCTTCCGCTTCGGCTTGGTCGACCGTGGGAAGCCCCGCGCCATGCGCCGCGATATGTCCGACCTGTTCCGGCGTCACCCCCGCGGCCCTGAGCGCCGCGCGCATCGCCTGGGCCAGCGCCCGCCGGAACAACGGTGTACCCGCGCGGTCGGTGACGGTCGACGCACCGGTCCCCAACACGCGACCCCAAAGTTTGGCGTTCCGCGCTTCGGCATGCCCCCGGTCTTCGAGGATCAGGCTGCAGGCCCCTTCCGCCGGGACTTTTCCGGCTCGATCACGATCGAACGGCCGACTGCGCCGCTCCGGTTCCGCGGGACGTTCGGCCATCTCGTGCCACAAGGCGACATGCAGCGTCTTGATTGGATGCAGCGTCGTCCCGGTGCTGCCGGTGATCATGATGTCGGCGGAGCCGCGGAGCAGAATCCGCTGCGCCTCGCCGATCGCCATGTTGCACGAGGAATCATCGAGCGTCAGCGAGTTGCTCGGTCCGCGCGCGTCGGAGGCGATGCTGATATGGCACGCGGGCATGTTGGGGAGATACCGCAACAGCCACAACGGCTCCATCCGCGGAAAGCCCTGGCTGCCCCAGCGTTCGAAGTGGAACTCGGGTTGTCCCGGATCAGTGCAGGCGACGACCGAATCCATGAGAATCGCCGGCGCCGACAACATCAGGTTCGCGCCGAATTCGACCCCCAACCGCTCGTGGTCGATGACGCTTAGGTCGAGACCGGAATGGGCCAGCGCCTGCATCGCCGAACAGACGCCGAGTTGAATCTCGCGGCACATCGCCTTGAGGTTCTTGCGGTGATCCTTCAGGTAAACTTTGCGGGCCGATTCGTCGGTGAATTCGCGGACTTCCCCCCCCGCCTGTCCGGGGGACCCGAAGCCGGGAAACATCGTCGAGACGCCGATCCCCGAGCGGCCGGTTCGGAGCCCTTCCCAGAAAGGCTCGAGCCCGATGCCCAGGGGGCTGGCGACACCGATTCCGGTGATGACGACGTCCCGATCGGTCGATGCAGCGGACACTGGGGGCAATCCTCTACGAAGAGGCCGTACGCCACCCACCCGGTGCGACGCGGACTCTTCTGACGCTGGTGAAGGTACGGTATTGGCCAACCGATACGCCCACGCGGACCCTTAAGCAGAGTCAAAACCACGCGGAATTGCAACCGTGCCATGGGCTGGACGACGATCGCCCCTGATGAAGGGGTGCATTCGCCGAATGGTGGTAGGCGCTGGGATTCGGGGGTGTAGGATG
>CAYRVS010000185.1:0-10034 GCA_964427725.1 uncultured Planctomycetaceae bacterium
CCGCAGCGGGGCGGCGAGAAAGCTGTCGGCCCCCAAACCATGGTTCGGCACGAAATCGGTTTGCTGCCACACCATTCGGTTGAAGTCGGTCGAACAGGTCTGCTGCATCAGGTCGAGGACCATCGCCTGCTGCTGGGGATCCCGTCCCAAGGCGACGGCGGCGGCGAAGTTCTGCACCGGCACCATCAGCGCCAGCGTCTCTTTCACCGAGCTCGGCCGGCCGGCGGTCTGCCATTGCATGTCGTCGACGTAGAACCGGCCCGATTCCTCACGCAGCAGGTAGGTGATCGGCTGCCCGCCTTGACGCCCTTCGACCCGGGTGAGCGCCCCTTGGAAGCGGGTATTCACGATCTCGAGCTGCGGCGTGTCGAACTGTTCGAGGGGGAGTCCTTCGACCGTCGCGGTGTTGAGCCGCCGCCAGACGCGATTGGCGAAATCCTGCGTGGAGGCGTGCCGCAGATGTTGGAGATCGCGTTCGGCGAGAGCCTTCGTGAAGAGTTGGAGCATCTCCTGCGCGGTGAACAACGCCGACAGCCGCTTTTCCTGTTTCGATTCGAGTTCGTAGATCGTCACTTCGCGGACGAGGAACTTCGGCGGGGCCTTCGGTTCCGGCGCGTCGACCCGCTGGAGATCAATCTGAATCAGCTCATGCTCCCCTTTCAGAAGCATGTCGGCCCGTTGCCCGCGGAGCTTCGCTTCGAGGTGATGGTTCGCCATGTCGGCTGCGGGGAGCAGCACCTGCTTCAGATTCGCGACCGCCAAACTGCCGCGATAAAAGTCGGCGTCACACAACGGCTCGAGCGCCGCCTGATCCGCGCGGGCATAGGCGTCCAGAAAGTTCGTGCAGCCGTTGACGGCGATGGCGAGCTTATGGACCGAAGGAATCTGTTCATCCTCCAGTTTGGAATCGACCGCGACATCGGTCACGCGCCAGTCGTCCCCCTGCAATTCGAGCGAGACGACCGTTTCGCCGCTGGAGCGGGGGAGCCGAACCACCGCCGCCGCTTCGTCGAGTTGCGCCTGCGGCTTGAACGACTTCGTGGGGGACTTTTCGCCGAGCACCTGCTTGGTCAACTGCGCGAGGTAGGTCGGCGGGAGCGTATCGAGGGCCGCGCGGAAGTCGTCCGCCGAGACGGCGAGAATCTGCTCGCGGTCGCCATGGTCCCAGCCTTCCAGGAATTCCCGGACGGTGAGGAGCAGGTCGAGCTGTTCGCTGACCGACTTGAAGGACGTGACCCCGGCCTTCTTCTGCTTGAGATAGACTTCGTCGACGACCCATTTGCCGGCGGAGACGTAAACGATCTCGTAGAAGATTTCTTTTTTGGCTTCACCGACCTGCACCGTGACGCGCTTGCGGGTAGGTGTGACCTCTTCGACTTCGACGACGGTCGTCTTGCCGTCGGGCAACCGTAGGATCTTGATGTCCTCGAGCGCTTTGGCGGTGCGCAGCGCGCGCTCCGAAAAGTCTTCGGAGGTGGCGGCCTTCAAGCCGTCGAGGTCCGCCTGCTCGAGGTTCTGGGCGAACCGGTTGATCGCGCGGGTCTCGATGAGATGCGCGCACCCCGCCCCGGCCAACAGCAACACGCCGACCACTCGACAGGTGCGTTCCAGCAGAGCCATGCAACCGATCCTTCGGCGAACCCGGGGAAGCCGCGCGGTCGCAAGCCGTGAAACGGTCTTTCCGCGCCGCGAAACTTCCGACTCGTCGCGGCTTCTCGCAGAATCGCCGGAGAGGGTCAACGGGGGCCCCTAGGCCTGATGGCGCGAATTCATCCTCGCCCCGCGAACTCGCGAAGGCTTAGGCGGAATCTGCCGAACCCATCCTCAAATCGTCGGTTTCCATGGCATAAATCGCGGGCCAGTGGCGAAATCGTCCCTGATGGTCGAGGCCATAGCCCACGACGAATTCGTCGGGGAGCTCCCAACCGACGAAATCGGGGGTGAAGCCCGCCACCGTCCGACAGCGCTTCCAGAGGAGCACCGCCGTCGCAACGGAGGCCGGCTCCCGCGTGGCGAGTTCCGCCTTCAGCCGCGCCAGCGTCGTCCCCGAATCGCAAATCTCATCAACGATCAGCACGTGGCGTCCCCGTAACTCGGGGAGGTGGTCCGTCTCCAAGATGAGTGACCCCGGCGAAGTCGCCGCGCCGCGATAGCTCGACGCCCTCACGAACGCGAGTTCGAGGTCCCCGTCGAGTTGCCGCACCAGGTCGGCCAGGAAGATCACGCAGCCATTCAAGACCCCGATCACCAGAAGAGGCTTGCCGCGATAGCGTTCCGTCAACCCCTGACCCAGCTCGCGCACCCGGCCGGCGATCTCCTCGGCACTCCACAACATCCGCATCGGGCAAGACTCCCCAACTGGTGATGGACGGCATCGTAGGGCGGGTTTTCGCCCGTCGCATCCCTCGGGAATGCATCAGAGGCAGCGAGCGACCAAACCGAAAGCGACAACGAGCGGCGCGGCGTCAGCCCGCCGTGCGCGTCGCAACAACCCCCGTCCCCACGCACGGAATGATCCATTCTGAATCCTCCGAGTCCTCTCGGATCATGATGGTGACACGCCGAAACGATGCCACGGCGGGCTGACGCCGCGCCGCTCTTTCCGGTCCACCTTTCCGCGACCAACCGCGACTCCGGCGGATTCCTCTTGCGGCGCGGGGGAACGGCCGTCGATAGTGCGATCTTGAACCATGTATCGTAAGCCCGGACGACGAGAACAGGAGCGAGCCTTGCTGGCGTTCGTGAAGAACTACATCGAGCGACATCAACATCCGGTCAATCAGGTGCTCCACCTGATCGGCGTGCCGTTGACGTTCATTGTCTCGCTGGTCTGGCTGTGCCAAGGGGCGGGGAATTGGGCGCTGGGGGCCTTCGTCGGGGGCTATCTGCTGCAATTCCTGGGGCACGCGATCGAAGGGAACGACGCCGGCGAGACGGTCCTCGTCAAGAAGGCGTTGGGCCTGCCGTATGTCGCGATCGTCTCGCGGCCGGGGCTGGGGGAGAAACCCGTCAAGAACTAACGATTGTGCCGTCGATACCTCGGATACGGGTTGTAGCGACCGCGCGGTATGGACCGCGCCCCACCGGCTTGAGCGGCAGAAACTGCCGATCGGTGTCTGGCTGGACAGGTCGCCCCCAACTCGTGATCAGGGGGGGTGGCACGGATGCGTTGGCGCAAATCGATTCTCTGGATGAACGCGGTCCTCACCGGCACCGCGCTGATCGGCTGCAACACTCCGAAAACGATCCACTACTTCGGGGAAGCCGAGCTCTCGCACTATCACAACCAGGCGTTGTCGGTGCAGTATCCGAACGTGGTCGAGCCGACCCCCGAGCAGGTCGTCTACTCGCAGAAGCCGCGGACGGTCAAAGACATCAGCGAAAGCGAAATCTGGGATCTCTCGCTGCAGGAGGCGATCCATACCGCGATCGCCAACAACAAGATGATCCGCACGCGGAACGGCGCGGGGCAGCTCCTCGCCAATCCGACCAACGCCCCCTCGGTTTACGACCCTGCGCTCCGCGCGTCCGGGTTCCTCTTCGGCAACCGCGGCGCCGAAGCGGCCCTCGCCGACTTCGATGCCCAGTTCACCACCTCGATGATTTGGGGGCGTGACGAACGGGTTTCGAACTCGTTGTTCGGCAACGCCGCGCTCCCCGCCGGGTTCAACTCGGTCAGTGAGACGGGAAATTTCACGTCCGAGTTGTCGAAGACGATCGCCACCGGCGGCAACTTTGCGATCTCGCACAACTGGAACTACCTGGGGACGAACTCTCCCGGGGTCCTTTTCCCGTCGGCCTATACCGGGAACCTGGCGCTCGAATTCACGCAGCCGTTGTGGGCCGGCGCGGGGGTCGACTACACCCGCATCGCCGGTCCCGCGCGACCGGGCCTCGGCGGCCTGATCGGCGTCGGTCAAGGGGTCACGATCTCGCGGATCAACGAAGACATTTCCGTCGCCGACTTCGAATCGGCGGTCGTCACCATGGTGAAGGACGTCGAGGATCTCTACTGGGATCTCTTCCTCACCTATCGCCAATACGACGCCGAAATGGCGAACCGCGACAGCGCGCTGCGCTCGTGGCGGGAAGTGAAGGCGAAAATGGAGGTCGGTGCCAGCGGCGGGAACGCCGCCGCCGAGGCCCAGGCCCGCGAGAACTATTTCGAGACCCGCGCCCGCGTCGAAAACGCGCTCGCCAACATTTACAGCCAGGAAAATCAGTTCCGCCGGTTGATCGGGCTGCCGGTGAACGACGGCCGCATCATCCGTCCCGCCGATGATCCCCTGCGCGCCGAATTCACCACGGTCTGGGAAAGCTCGCTCGCGGAAGCGCTCACCAAGCGCGTCGAACTGCGGCGGCAGAAGTGGAACGTCAAGAGCCTCGAACTCCAATCGATCGCCGCCGAGAACGCCGCCAATCCACAACTCAATTTCGTCTCCGGCTACAACATCAACGGCTTCGGCGACGATCTCCTGCAGTACGATTCCGCCGACGGCATCACGCAGGACGGCTACAACAGCGCGTACTCGACGTTGACCCGCGGCGATCAGACCGGCTGGAACCTCGGTTTGCAGTTCGCCGTTCCCATCGGGTTGCGGACCGCGCGGGCCCAGTACGAGAACATTCAGTTGCAACTCTCGAAGGCCCGGGCGGGGCTCGCGGCTCAGGAACTCGACATCAGCCACGACCTGGCCGACGCCATGCAGCGGATCGACCAGGCCTATATGACGGCGAAGACCAACTTCGACCGCCGCGTCGCCTCCGAACGCCGGGTCCAGGCGACCCAGGCCGAGTACGAAGCGGGCGTGAAGGAGGCGACCCTCGACTTGGTGCTCCGCGCGCAAGCCAGCAAGGCGGTGGCGGAGATCGCCTACTTCACCAGCCTGGTCGACTACAACAAGGCGATCGTCGAACTCAACCGTCAGCGGGGCACCTTGCTCGAGATCAACAACATCAGCCTGACCGAAGGGGCGTGGACCGCCGCCGCGCAGGACGAGGCGCTCCGGCGCGCCTGGGCCCGCAGCTACGCGAAACCGGCCAAGCGGCTCGAGTCGCAACCGGCCGACTTCTCGTCGCCGGTCCCGTACCTCAAGCAAGACCTCTTCCCGGGAACGCCGGTCAATGGCCCCGCGGCTCCTTCAGGGATGCCCACCGCGACGCCGTATGAAGGCCCGACGCCGAACACGGACGCCGCCGCGCCCCCGCCGATGATCGGCCCCGCCGCCGACCAAGAACCCGCGGGGACCGCGACGCCGTAAGTCCGCTTGCGCTGACTTTGTGACCAATCGGAGCGTCCGCCACCGGCTCCGTCGGCGTGCTCTGTTCAGCGAACATTTCGCCGGGTTCGTGCAGGCGGGCGCCTTGGTATCGTCATCATTCCACCGGACCAACCGGGAAGATCTTGAGCGCCTTAGAGTCGGCATGTCGCCGCTTCGGCAAGGGTTGATCCGCGCGTGGCGCTGGTGACGCGTCGATTCGTCAAGCGCGGCTAAAACACCGACAACAGCAGCAACTGCGACATGCGGATCAGCCACACGCGGTCGTCCGGGGACATGCGGCCTTGGTCGAGGATCTTGCGGCAGCGGTTGCGGACGGTGCTGACCATGTAGCGCTGCACGTCGGTCAACGGGCGATCGGTCTCCGCCTCCAACAGCAGCGTCGTGATCCGTTCCATCGCCCGGGGCTCGTCGAGATCGCCCCCCACATCGCCGCTCCAGATCGGCGGTTCCGGGTTGTCGGCGACTTCGCGCGTCAAGGCCAAGACCAGACTGCTCACCCGCGCCACCTTGGGATAGTCGATCTTCGACGGCAGATCGCGCGGCGAGTGGTAATCGGGATGTTCCCCCGTCGAGAAGAAGAGGAACGGAATCTCCCGGTCGCGGAACGGACCGTAATCGCTGCGGGTCCCGACGAGATCGATCCCCAGCCGCGCGACCTCGAGCCCCGCCGGCGTCCCGACCCGATCGAGCGCCCGCTTCACCTGCGGCGCATGCTCGCTCCCCAGCACGAAGACCGCCGGCAACGGGAGGTTCCCCAACGAGCGACCGATCATGTCGGCGGTGAGGAACAGCTTCACCCGCTGAATCGGCCACGGGGGATGCGACGCGAACCACCGCGAGCCCCACAGCATCTGCTCTTCCAGATCGAACCCGACGAACACCAGACTGCGCTTGGGCCGCTCCTTGCCGGTGGCGAAGGCCTCCGCCACTTCGAGCATCATCGAGACGCCGGAAGCGTTGTCATCCGCGCCGGGAAAGATCACGCCGTCGCGGACGCCGAGATGATCGTAGTGGACGCCGATCATCACATACTCGTCCTTCAATTGGGGATCAGCCCCTTCCAGCCAACCGCCGACGTTGCGTCCGACGACGATCCGTTCTTGCGGTTGTTCACCTCGACCCGGGATCGGCTGTTCGAAGCTTTCGTCGAAGAGGGGTTTCAACCCGATCCGGCGGAAATGGGCAATGAGATAGTCGGCGGCGCGGGCCGCGTCTGCACCGGAGCGGCCCAATTGCGCGTCGCCGGCGAGGAACTCGATGTGCGGGCGGACGTCGTCGGGTCGGATGGTCGCCGGGACGACGGGCCGGGTGACGGGGAGTTCTTCGGCGCGAGCCGCAAGCCCCCAAACCATGGTCCCCACGAGCCAGACAAGCACTCCGGTGTGAAGTGGCCCCAGGATGCTGTGGGGTGTCTGACGATCCGCAATGACGGCTCGTTCGGTGGGGCGGGACGGACTCGGCGGCATTCAGGACCTCCTTGGCGTGGTTGAGGTTAGCCCGCCTACGACGAACCGCCAAGACCGGTCTGGCCGTGCCCGAGTCGGGTGAGGCCCCGCTCATCGCGCGCGATACGGAGGGTTTTACCCTTGCGAGGCGAACGCCTCAGACTCAAGGAAGCTGAGCTAAGTTTCGATGAAGCGTCCACGCTTGGGGCGGGGGTTCGCGTCGAACTATTCGCCGCAACGTCAATTGGAGCATAAAGATCCGTTCAGCATCTCCCGCACAGCCGCCCCCCGGTGGCGCGTGACATGTCGGTCCCGTGCTGGTGAGTTGGTCGATTCCTAACCTTGGGTGGCAGGCATGATTCAACGTCCGCGGCTGCTCGTCGTCGATGACGACCCCGATTTCCGCCGTTTGGTGTCGCATACGCTCCGCCGGCATTTCTTCGTGGTCGAAGCGAAGGATGGCTGCGAGGGGTATTCGCGGGCCCTGTCGGTCACGCCCGACATCATCCTGCTCGACATGCACATGGAGGGCTGGTCGGGACTGGAAACGCTGAAGAAATTTCGGGAGTTGCCCCGGATGGCTTACCTCCCGATCGTCATGCTGACCTCCGACAGCCAACGGGAGACGGTCGTCCAGGCGATTCAGGCCGGAGCGAGCGACTATGTCTTGAAGACGGGGCTGAATCAGGCGGAGCTCGTCACGCGGCTGATGCACCTGATTCCGACGAAAGTCGAAGCCTGACGTCGCGAGCAGATGGCTGGACAAATCGGGAATAGCGAGTAGGGAATAGGCAGAGCAAAATCCGTGTCCAACACGGCGTATCCGGCTACTCCCTATTCCCTACTCGCCATTCGCTAACCTTGACTCGCCAACCCGCGAACAGCCTTCAAGCCGCATGCGCTCGATCCCCGGCATGCGGGTCGAGCTGCGGGGGACGTCGGTTTCGAGCAAGACGGAGTCGGCGGGGTTCGCCGTCGCGGGGCCCGCGAACCCGATTCGGCCCGCCCCCAACCCATCGACCGTGAGCTCGTCGGCGGGGAGTTCGATGGTCGTGTCATCCGCCGCGTCGCGCCACGTAAACAGTCGCGACTCGGCGGTCATCAAGGTGGAAGCCCCCGACCAGACGATGGTCTCGGCGGATAGCTCGACGGGCGAGGGACGCCACCATTCGATGAGCGAACCACCAGGCGAGACCGCGAGGACCGAATCGGCCGCATGCATCTCGATCCGGGGCGACGGGTCGGTCGCGCGCATCCGACAACGGATCATGGCGACGGACTCCCGGACGGTCACTTGCGTCAGCTCGAACCGAACCGCGTCGCGCTCGGCGCCGGTTTGCCAATCCAGCCAGGCGTCGGCCCCCACATGGAGGACGTTGCGCGCCGACAAAGTCCGCAGCGCTTCGTTCGCGAAGAGCGCCGTACCCTGACCGAGAAAGACCGTATCCTCGATGGCGAGTCGGCCCGCGGCGGGATCGTGCGGCTCGACCAGCTTCCACGCGAGTCCGGTCGGCAAGGGCTCGGCGGGGCGACGGGGGTTCGCCGTCCCCGTGTCGAATAGACAGCGCTCGAGCGTGACCGTTTGGGTTTGCGCGAGGACCAACCCGCGCGGCGCGCTCCCTTGCGACCACAAGCTATCACGACGAAACCGCACCCCCGCGATCGTCAAGTCGCCACAGGCGACGCGCAGCGGTTGATCGCGGATCAGGATTTCCGGGCAGACCCCCTCGACCGCGCGCAGTTGCAAGCCCCCGGGATGGCGCAACGCCCCCGCCGCATAGGGCCCCGCTTCGGTCAGCCAGACGATCCCTTCCGGCGTCGGCTGGGGTAACGGCAACAGTCCGCTGGCGGCATCGATGGCGACCGCGACTTCGGCGGAGGGGCGTTCCGCGTCCGTCCATAAGCGGGCGCTCATCGTCACAAGGTCGGACCGGTGGTCGCGATCGGCGAACCAGACCGCGCCGGCGACGAGCAAGGCGGCCGCCGTCACGCCGGCTGGTCCGCGGCTCCACGTGGTGGTCCGCGAGGTGCGGAAGTGCGGCACCGCCGCGCTGAAGGTTTGGCGAAATCGTTGCAGACCACGTCGACCGGGGAGTCGCAACGTCGAGAGTCGGCTGAGGATCTCGGTGGCTTCCGCGGGGCGTTGGATGGGGTTGCGTTGCGTCAGATCGCGGATCAACTCGGCGAGCGCGGTCGGGGTTTCGGGGGCCCATTCCCGCACATCCTCGATGCTCCGCGTCTGATGCGCCGCGAGCTTGGCGAGGGGATCGGCGACGGCGAATGGGGGCCGGCCCGCGAGGAGTTGCCACAACAGACACCCCACCGCGTACCAGTCGGCGGCGGATGTCGGGGGTTGGCCGATGCCGATCCGTTCCGGCGCGATGCCGTCGTACGCTTCCAACGACAGGCTGGTGTGGAGCGTGATTTCGGGTTCAATCACCGGCCGGAACCCGGCTTCCACGAGGATCGCCCGTCCGGTGGAGTCGAGCCGGACATGCGCTAACCGGACATCGCCATGGACCCCGCCGCGCGCATGCCAGGCTTCCAGACCGAGCGCGAGCTGTCGCCCCACTTCGCCGACAATGAGGGCGGGAAATCGACCGCGCCGGATCAGCAATTCCCCGAGGGGAATCCCCGCCCGCCAGGGGCTGACGAGGAGCAGGCCCTCGCGCGTTTCTCGACAACGACGAGGGGGAATGATGTGCGGATGTTCGAAGTCCGCGGCCCGTTCGACCAGTTGACGGGCCTGCTCGGCGATCTGGGCTTGCTTCTCGACCGTCCCCCGGACGCGCTTCACGACCCAGCGTTCACGCGGGCTGGAGACGCCACGCGCCAACCACGTGATTCCCGTCCCGGAACGGCCCAGTTCATCGAGGAGCAACAGATCGTCGACAAGGAGCGCCGCGGGAGTGGGCGACTCCAAAACCCGCGCTTGATAAGGGGTCAGGCAGCCCAACTGGACGAGGGCGTCGATCCAGACCGAATCGAACGCGGGGAGCTCGCGCGCCAGCCGCCGCACCAACCGGCCGGCACGCCGCAGATCGCTCGGCCGACAGAGCCCCCCTTCGCGCAACCGGCGCACCAAATCATCGCTGGGAGGCTCGAGCATCGCGGCAGGCATCCTTTCCTGCGAACCGCGAGCATGGTACCGGCCGAAGCGGCGGAGTCACAAGAGGAGGTCCGTCGTCAGCAGGGCCTTCGCTTGTTGGATACTGGGACCTTCGTGATGCGGCTAGTGACGAGAGCCAAGAGTCTAGTGCTGCGTCACGACTGGAAACGGGGGTTGCGTGGATTGGCCGAAAAGTGG
>CAYRVS010000186.1:0-9950 GCA_964427725.1 uncultured Planctomycetaceae bacterium
GCCCAAGGCATCGGGGATGAGGAATTCTGCCCCTGGACCTGGGGCCCCGTGACGTGACGGGGCCGGCATTCATCCGTGATGTCGGACACTAACCAAGAAGCCCAGGGAACGCAGGCCCTGGGCTTCGGCGGAATCGTTCACAGCTCCACCATCTCGCGATCAAAACTCCTTCGCATTGATCCACTTCATCATGCGGCGGAGCTGCTTGCCGACCGTTTCGATCGGGTGGCTCTTCTCGCGGCGGCGGGTCGCCTGGAACATCGGCTGATTGGCCTTGTTCTCGAGCAGCCAATCGCGGGCGAACTGCCCCGACTGGATTTCGTGCAGGATCTTCTTCATCTCCTGCTTGGTCTCGGCGGTGACGATCCGCGGGCCGCGGGTGTAGTCGCCGTATTCCGCCGTGTTCGAGACGCTGTAGCGCATGTAGTTGAGGCCCCCCTGATAGAACAGGTCGACGATCAACTTCATCTCGTGCATGCACTCGAAATAGGCCATCTCGGGTTGATAGCCCGCTTCGACCAACGTCTCGAACGCCGCCTTGATCAGCGCGCTGACGCCGCCGCAGAGGACGACTTGTTCGCCGAACAGGTCGGTTTCGGTCTCTTCGGCGATGGTGGTTTCGATCACCCCGCCGCGCGTCCCGCCGATCCCCTTCGCATAGGCCATCGCCAACTTGCGCGAGGTTTCCGACGCTCCCGGCGTGAGCGCGATCAGGCTGGGAACCCCGCCCCCCTTTTCATACTCCGATCGCACGAGATGGCCCGGCCCCTTCGGCGCGACCAGCGCCGCGTCGATCCCCGGGGGGGGAACCACCTGCCCGAAGTGCAGGTTGAACCCGTGCGACGCCATCAGCAATGCGGTCGGCTTGAGATTCGGCCGAATCTCGTTGCGGTAGACGTCCCCTTGCACTTCATCGGGGAGCAGGATGTTGACCAGATCCCCCTGCTTGGTCGCTTCGGCGGCCGACACCGGCTGGAACCCGTGACTCACTGCGAGGTCGTAGTTCTTGCTCCCGGGCCGCTGACCGATGACGACATGGCAGCCGCTGTCGCGCAGATTCTGGGCCTGGGCATGCCCTTGGCTGCCGTACCCCAGAATGGCAATCGTCTTCCCCTTGAGGAGCGACAGGTCGGCATCGTCGTCGTAGTAAACCTTGGCGGCCATGGTGCGATCACTTGCTGGTGGACGAAACGGTGAAGACGGACGGATGATGTGAGGGGGGCCGCATCAAGCGGCCGGTCAACACCCCGGTCGACCGCACATCACCGGTCGACGGGTCGCTCTCGGGGTTTGGCCCCGACGGTCAGACGATGGCGGCGGGTTCTTCGATGAATTCGTACGGCTGCGGGGGCTGCAGCGCCTGATCGACCGACAACGCGGTCTGCCGCGCCAAGGCGATCCGCCCGGTCCGCACCAATTCCAGAATCCCGAACGGCCGCATCAGATCAATGAAGGCGTTCAACTTGTCCTCGGTCCCGCTGATCTCCGCCATGACGTGGCCGTGATCGATGTCGACCACCTTGCCCCGGAAGATCTCGAGCAGTTCGAGGATTTCCGACCGCTGCGTCCGTTCGGTGCTCACCTTGATCAGCATCAGATCGCGCTCGACGATTTCCTGATTCTGATAGTCCGCCACCTTCACGACGGTGATGATCTTCTCCAGTTGCTTGCGCACCTGGTCGACCGTCTTATCGTCGCCGGTGACGACGAACGTCATCCGCGAAAACTTCGGGTCCTCCGTCTCGCCGACGGCGAGGCTGTCAATATTGAACGCCCGGGAGGCGAGCATCCCCGAAATGTGGGCCAGCACCCCCGGTTGATTCATCACAATCGCGGACAAGACATGCTTCATCATTCGAACCTTCGACTCGCTCCTGGCGACGACCCCGACCTGCGACAACCCCGGTCGGACACGGGGCGCGTGGTGGGAGTTCTCGGGTCGCCACAAGATTCACGCGCGTCGATCACGACGGCAGTCACGGGTCGATTCCCGACGCAGAGCCGCTTCAGCGAGCCCACCATGCTAGTAGGCGAGCCGATGCGACACAAGGGGCCGACGAAACCGGTCAGGGCTTTCGCTTTTTGGAAACCGGGGCCTACGTGATGCGTCTGGTGACGAGAGCCAAGAGTCCAGTGCCAGAGAAAGCCCCCGATCCTAACAACATTTCTTGCTCTGGACTCTGGGCACCCGACACTAGACCGGTCGAGTTGCGCTCTCAGAATGAAACAAGCAACAACCCTCAAAACCGGTCCATCCGAGAGAGGGGACGCCGGAGCATCACCAGCAACACCAGACGTCTTAACCAAGTCCGGAGTCAATGCGGTGCGGAGTCAATGCGTGGCCGACTCCGCGAGGACCCGTCGGAGTGGATCCTGATTGCTTGGGACGATCGGCCCCGGAGCGGTCGGGAATCTGGAAGCGTAAACCCATCGTTCCCAAAGACTTGCGCGACGAAGCCTGGGATCGTCGATCGCCACGTTGTGACGCTTCCCGCGACGGGTCACCAACGTGACGGTGTCGTCCGCATGCCGCTGTTCAACCCGCCAGAATTTCGGGACCAGGTAGTTGTAGGTCTCACCCGAGGGGGCCGGATGAATGTCGACAGCCCGAGGTCCCGGCTCGGTGCTGACCTTGCTCATCGAGAAGATGACCGGGTCGCCCGGCTGATATTTCTGATCCCGCATCACCACCACCTCACGCGAGAAACCGTAGTTCCTAACCGCGGTCGTCGCAGCGCCAAGGGCCAATCTTAAAGGGGGTCGAGCGAGGGGACAAGGCGATTTGTCGGTCGCTGCTGGGTTTTCCGGTGAACGAGGAACATTCCCATCGCGGGACGTCTCGGTGTCAATCAGGCCGAAGTGCGATGTCTCGCGGGGACTACAGCCCCAATTCATGCCGCAGGGCGTCTTCCAGCACGGGAAACCGGAACTGGTAGCCGGAGCGTTCCAAGGCGGTCGGCGCGACCCGTACGCTGGCGAGCAACAGATCCCGCGCCATCTCGCCGAGCACGATGCGGGCGACGAATCCCGGCAACGGGGCGATCGTCGGTCTTCGCAAGACTCGTCCTAGCGTCTTGGTGAATTCGTAGTTGGTACACGCTTGGGGACTGGTGGTGTTGACCGGCCCGCTCATGGTCTCGTGGGTTAACGCATGATGGATGATCCCCACGACATCGTCGAGGGCCACCCAACTCCAGTACTGTTTCCCGGAGCCGATGATCCCCCCTCCGCCCATTCTGAAGGGGAAGAGCATCTTGGTCAGGGCCCCCCCCTTGGCGCTCAAGATCACGCCGATCCGCAAGTTGACCACCCGAATCCCCGCCCGCCGCGCCGGTTCGCAGGCGGCTTCCCACTCCTGACAAACTTCCGGCAGAAACCCCGTCCCGGCGGGGCTCGTTTCCGAGAGGACCGTCTCGCCTTGATCACCGTAGTAGCCGATCGCCGAGGCACACACGAGGACTTTCGGTTTCCGCTCGAGCTTGGCGAGCGCCTCGCATAGCAGTTTCGTCCCCACGACGCGACTCGATCGAATCCGCTCTTTGACGGTCGGACTCCAACGGGCACCCGCGATATTCTCTCCCGCCAGATGGACCACGGCGTCCAACCCCTCCAGCCGCGCGGGATAGACCGTCCCTGTTGTGGGATCCCAGGGGATATCCTGTGGCTCTTTGGGGGTTCCCCGGACCAGCCGCGAGACCTCGTGGCCCCCCGTCGTCAGGAACGGAACCAGCGCCGAGCCGACCAGCCCCGTCGCCCCGGAGACCAATACCTTCATGAGAACCCCTTGATACCGCGCATGGGCGGCCAGATCGTCTTGCGTGATGCGATGTCGATAGCGAAACATCCGTGTCAACTGGCGACGGGCATACCACCCGCCACACACCGCCCCCAGCGAACCACCGGGGAGCGTGTAATCAATGTCGTCCTCGATGGCGCTTAGACCATCCGCGGCAGGCAGGATTCTATGCGTGTGCTCGAATCGGGCAAACGCCCCGGAACGCTGCACATCCTGAAACTCGACGCCCGGCACGAACCGCGTATGCTCGGCGACCCATCGTTTCCAGATCGGTCCCAATTTTACACGGATCACGACCCGCCGCCCCGGCTGCAGATCGGGCGCGGGCTCGATGATCTCGACCCGCTCCCACGGCGGCGTCAACCGGGGCAACGCCCCCGGTCGGGTATGCCAGTCAAACGCCACGCCGGGCGGGACCGGCAACGGCGAACGCATCACGAACCGAGCCATGGATGATCCAGCAACTTTCCGCGGCTGCGCGTCTTGTCGATTGGGTAAGGGTATTGGGGGTCCCTGACCGCGGATAGCGACTAGCCAATCGCACAGTGTTCGACACACGGGGCAGTTTGGCTATTCGCCATTCACTATTCGCTATTCCCTACTCCCGATTCGCTTCCGCCAACTCACGTCCCCGGGTCCCACGACTCCGGCAACTCGACGGCCGATTGCTCGGCCGCTCGCCGGAGCTTTTCGACCCCCTGCAGAATGATCTGCCGCACCCGTTCTTTGCTCAGTCCCAACTGGGCAGAAATTTCGGAGAGGCTTTGGCCCCCTGGTTCCCCCGCCAGTCCGAACCGAGCCGCGACGATCTTCCGCTCGCGATCGGTCAACTCCGTCATGAGCCCCGCGAGGAATGTCTGCCGTTGCTCCTGGGCCTGCAGTTCGGTGGACGCGAGGGACCGATGATCCGCCAGATGATCCCACGGGGTTTCCTGCTCGCCATAGGCCGACTCGGTCACATCGCGGGCCCGCTTCAACGCCCGATGCATCTGATTGCGGACCGCCCATGTCGCATACGTGCTGAAGCGGTTCCCGAGATGGACATCGAACAACTCGACCGCCCGCATCAACGGCAACAGCCCTTCGCTGGTCAACTCGGAGAGTTGATCGAGAGAACGACTCAACTTCTTCGCGACCGCGACCACCAACCGGAGATTCGCCTCGACGATTCGATTGCGGAGGTCACCACTTTCCGCGAGCGCCGCTTGAATCTTCGCGATCAGTTCCGGATCGGGATGCGCGAGATTGATCTGCCGCCGCCACTTCTCGGCCTGCGACTTGAGGAAGTTCATTTTGAGGAAGAGGTAGCGTTCCTGAGGATGCGTGAGTAGCGGGGCCTCGACCAAGCCCGTGACGAACGCGATCCCGATGGTCCCTTGCGACCGGCGTCGTTCCGAGGGGGTCATGTCGGGCTCTTGCGCGGCGAGCCATTTCTCCGCCCCACGTTTGCGGAATTGGGGGTGATCGATGAAGGCGATCTCGGTCGCGGCCAACTCGGCGGCGGCGGTCTTCAACGCGGCCGTGATCCGCCGTTTCGGACGAGAAGTGTTCGCGGTCACCGTGACCCGCCGCGCGGCGGGAGTCAATGAGCGTGTGGCAGATGAAGACGAGGCAAGCAGACGGGGCATCGGCGAATCCTTCCCAGGGGAATCTGAGCTTCGATGGGAAGGAAACCGTTCAAAACGTTCACGGTTAACCATGGAATCGCGAGAATCTTCAGGAGGCAGACTCTCGACCGCAATCCCTTTCCGAGGAATCGCTTACGGTGAAAACAAAAACGCCGAAGCCACCGGCCAATCGATCTTGGCAGGTGCATCGGCGAGAGACTGCGATCCCAATGTCGTTGTCTGTCGGTTAACCCGGCCTGAAACTTCCTCGAAACCCAGACAGGAGAATCGAGGGCCTCCACCTAAGTGATTTCGACACCGTCAGTTACAAGCCGCGCTTTTGCTTCCGGATGGCCCGACGCTTCGCCTTCAGGCGGAGATTGCGTTTTTGCTTGGTGGTGCGTTTCATGGGATCCTCGGCGTACGATCGGCGTTTGGCTTATTCCACGGTCGCATCTCGCGAGCGGGTCGAGCAAGATACCCGATGCCTCCGGCTGCGGGAAGTCTGGGGCTGGCCCACGCCGACTTTGGCCACGTACCCGCTCTGGTAGATCGATGCAACCGAATGTCCGAGAACGACTTGCCGCGCTTCCTCCGTTGCAATACGGCACGCTCGCGCTCCCTTCCCGGTACCATCTCTCCCCCTTGGCGGGGTACACCAACCTGCCGTTCCGGCGGATCGTGCGCGCTCTGGGGGGCGTGGGACTCGCCACGACCGATCTGGTCAATGCCAGGGGGCTGCTCGATGGGAGCGCCAAATCTCTCGCCCTGATCGAGACCTGCTCCGAGGACCGACCGTTCGCCGTGCAGATCTTCGGCGGCGATCCCGTGGTGATGCGTG
This sequence comes from uncultured Planctomycetaceae bacterium, assembly GCA_964427725.1. Classification (GTDB taxonomy): domain Bacteria; phylum Planctomycetota; class Planctomycetia; order Planctomycetales; family Planctomycetaceae; genus DSVQ01. The sequence continues at coordinate 6,245 of CAYRVS010000186.1, forward strand.
ACTGCGCGCAATTTCTGGAAGCGCGCGGGGTCGATTCGATCGACATCAACATGGGCTGCCCGGTGCAGCGCATCACGAAAGGGGGGGCCGGGGCCAGCCTGATGTGTCAGACCGACAACACGTTGCGACTGGTCCGTGAAGTCGTCGAAGGGGTGCGGATCCCCGTCACCGTCAAGATGCGGCTCGGCTGGGACGACCGACAACTGACCGCCCCGTTTTTCGCTCGCGAGTTCGAGCAGGTCGGCATCGCGGCGGTCGCGATTCATGGGCGGACCCGTGCTCAAGGCTTCTCTGGACAGGTCAATCGCGACGGCATCCGCCAAGTCGTCGAGGCGGTGACGCGGATTCCGGTCATCGGCAACGGCGACATCCGGACCATCGCCGACGGCGAGCGGATGTTCGCCGAGACCGGCTGCCATGCGATCTCCATGGGCCGCGGCGCGCTCGCCAACCCGTGGATCTTCCGGCAATTCGCCGAGTGGGAAGCGACCGGTTCATGGACCCCGGCGGGAACCTTCGAGGAACGACTCGCGCTGCTGCGGCGACAACTTGATCATCTGATCGAGCAGCGCGGTGAGACACGCGCGATCAGTAGTTTCCGGAAGATGGCTCATTGGTATCTCAAAGGGATGCACGTCTCGGCGACGTTGCGTAACGAGTACCAACAGGCGGAAACCCTCCCCGAGGTTGAAGCGGCCCTGGAGCGGATCATCGTCGAGGGCCCCCGCCGCGGCGACCGCGACGGCGTCCTCCCCGAATGGCACATCCCGGTCCCCGGCGGCCCGGTCGAACATTGGTGACGACCCAATTCTCAGGAACCACAGTGATGGCTCTCTCCGGATAAGCCAACGGCGGTCTGCCATAGAGTCCCTAAATCACAGCGACTTTGAAAAAAAGACCGGCTCCGTGACACCTTGACGGACGGTGAAACCGGAACGATACTCGGTCAGGTCAACTGCACTTACGACCATCCCGGGAGGTTGAAGTGACTCACAAGGCCACTGTTTTTGATGTCGCGGCCTACATCTTGGAGCAGATGGGCGAATGCACGCATATGAAGTTGCAGAAGCTCGTATACTATGCGCAGGCGTGGTCGTTGGTGTGGGACGACAAGCCGTTGTTTAAGTCGAAGATCGAGGCTTGGGCAAACGGACCGGTGGTACCTCAGCTCTACGTCAAACTGCGCGGCAAATATCGCGTCAGCCTGGATGACCTGCCACCGACCGCATCGGCCGAGCATCTCTCCGAAAGCCAAAAGCAAACCATCGACTGTGTCCTCAACTTTTACAAGGACAAGTCGCCACAGTGGCTCAGCGATCTGACGCATGCCGAATCGCCGTGGATCGAGGCGCGGCGCGGATTGCCTGCCGGAGAACGCGGATCAAAGGAAATCAAGCTGGCCAGCATGGTGGAGTATTACTCCAGCCTCTGATTAAGGCGTGGACATGGGGAAAGGTACTCCGAAGGCTACGGCCATCCCATCGAAAAGCACCAAAGACGTCCGTACGGGTGTCGTTTCCGATGCAAACCAGATGTATCCCGTTTGGAGCATCAAGCTCTTCGACCACGAGGGACAATGGGGAAAGGAGCGGTCACGCTGCCTGAGCACTTGTGGGACGATTTGTTTCAAAAGCTCCGTTGGTATGAGACGATGACGTGGGGCGAGATCCTCAAAGACAAGAAACATAATCATTCCGTGCCGTTGGATCACCTCGCCAAAGCCGCGCAAGATCGATTGAAAGCCATGAGGCTTGACGACATTGACGAGGTCTTCCGACTGCGTCTGACCGGCAAGCAGCGGGTTTGGGGAATTCGTGACCGGAACGTGCTCAACCTGCTCTGGTGGGATCCGGAACATGAAATCTGCCCGTCGACTCTGAGAAACACGTAGCCTTGCTTTGGGACGCAAAGGCAGGCGTTTTTGTCGACCACCCGTCAATCTTGATCGAATCGCGACAAGTCCGGTCGATTCTCCGATCCACAACACGGGCTGAACTCATGTCGTCCCCCTCGCGAGGAGAACAGGTGGTGGTCTAAGATAGTGGAAACCCCGCCTCGACGCCCGCGTTCTCCGCGAGAAGGTCCCGCCCATGTCCTTGGATGTCGCCGACGTGACCGAAGTCGGGAGTTACTTCGTCTCGAACTACCCGCCGTTCTCGCAGTGGGACCGGGCCTACGTCCCTCAGGCGCGCGCCGCCTTTCAGCGGACGCCCGATCCGGCGACGCCGCTGGGGCTCTACCTGCATATTCCGTTCTGCCGCAAGCGCTGCAAGTTCTGTTACTTCCGCGTCTACACGAACCAGAACGCCAAGGCGATCGAGCGGTACGTCGAGGCCCTCGCCAAGGAGGTCGAGCTGCTGAAGGATCTGCCGGCGGTTCGCGGTCGCGCGCTGAAGTTCGTCTACTTCGGCGGGGGAACGCCGTCGTATCTCTCGGCGAAACAACTGCGGTTTCTCCGCGAGGAACTGAGCCGTTCGGTCAGTTGGGATCACGCCGAGGAAGTCACCTTCGAGTGCGAACCGGGGACCTTGAGCCTCGAAAAGGTACAGACCCTGAAGGAGATCGGCATCACGCGGATTTCGCTCGGGGTCGAGAACTTCGACGACACGATCCTGGAGGAGAACGGCCGGGCCCACTTGGCCCCCGAAATCTTCCGCGCGTACGATTGGATTCGGCAGGTCGGGTTCCCGCAGGTCAACATCGACCTGATCGCCGGGATGATCGGCGAGACCGACGAGAACTGGCGACGCTGTGTCGAACAGGCCCGGGCGATGGACCCCGACAACATCACCATCTATCAGATGGAGCTCCCCTTCAACACGCTGATCTCGAAGGACATGCGCGAGCAGGGAACGCAGTCCCCCGTCGCGAACTGGACGACCAAACGCCGCTGGGTCAGCGAGGCGATCGACACCCTCGCCGCCGCCGGGTACCACGTCTCGAGCGGGAACGAGCTCGTCAAAAATCGGGCGACCGATCGGTTCGTCTATCGCGACAATGTCTGGCGGGGCTGCGACCTGCTCGCCGTCGGGGTTTCCTCCTTCGGCCACATGCAGGGGGTCCATTACCAGAACTTGGACGGCATTGACGACTACCTCACGACGGTCGAGGGGGGAGACCTGCCGATCAACCGCGCCCTGCAGCCGAGCGAGCATCAACTGCTGATCCGCGAGTGGGTGCTGCAGATGAAAGAGGGGCGGGTCGCGGCGGAGCCGTTCCGCCGTAAGTTCGGCGTCGACCCGCTCGTCGAATTCGCGGAGCCGCTGCGCAACCAGCAAGCGAAGGGCTATCTGGAGGTGCAAGACGATGGAGTGACGCTGACCCGCAAAGGACTGCTGCAGGTCGACACGTTGCTGACCGAGTACTTCGAACCGCAGCACCGCGCGGTGCGATACACGTAACACCCGGATCGCATGCCGCCCCGGGTCGGCAAGTCACACCGCCGGGTCGGAAACGTGCTCAAGTCTTGACCCGGCCGCGCCGAACCCATAAAAGAACAGGCATATATCGAAGGGGCAGTGCGCGCTCGCCCCCGTGCTTGAGTCTCTGTACCCGACTCCCGTGACGGAGAACCCACGCATGTTGACGATTCTCGGTGGCTCACCCGCGGTGCGACGGGGCTTTTGCGATGGGGTCTCGCGGCGAGATTTTCTGACGGTCGGCGGGATGGCGTTGGGAGGGATCTCGCTCGCCGACACCCTGCGGG
>CAYRVS010000187.1:0-9882 GCA_964427725.1 uncultured Planctomycetaceae bacterium
GACGTAAATCTTGCGATAGGCCTGCCGCCGCTGCCGTAAGGTTTTCTCGGCGAGTCCGGTGAGGGCCGCCGTCTGTCCGAACAGTCCGATGATCGCCGTCCCTTGCGTTCCGCGATAACGACTGTCGCGGCCGAAGATGTTATCGGCGGCGATTCGGCCTTGGCGATTCGCCGGTCCCGCCAGCGGAATCTGTGTCGGGAGGCCGCTCGGCGACTCCTGCGTTTCGACGGCGTCTCCCACGGCGAAGATGTGCGGGTCGCTCGTTTCCATGCGCGCGTTGACGCGAATCCCGCCACGCGGACCGACATCCAGCCCCGCCGCCGCCGCGAGTTGACTTTCCGGGCGAACGCCCAGCCCCAGCAGAATCATCGCGGTATCGACCGTTTCTCCCGTCGTCAACCGCGCGACAAGCTGCTCCGGCGTGGCCTCGACCCGCTCCAAACTGGCACTCAGTCGCAGCGTCACGCCCCGCTGACGGAGCACGTCGACCAGCGGCGTCGTCATCTCGGGATCGAACGGGGCGAGGATCTGATCGTTGCGATCGACGACCATCGTCGAAATGCCGCGATGGACCAGATTCTCGGCGACTTCCAGTCCGATGAACCCGGCTCCCATCACCAGGACATGGCGGACCCCGTCGCGCAGCCGTTCCACGATCCGGTCGGTGTCGGCAAGGTTCCGCAACGTGACGACGCGCGGATCGTCGCTCCCCGGAAAAGGAGGGCGCAGCGGGGCCGCCCCCATGGCGAGGATCAGCCGATCATAGGGTTCGTCGTACTCGCGACCGGTGGCCAGCTCGCGGATCACGACGACCTGCCGGGCGCGGTCGATCGCCACGACTTCGCTTTGCGTGCGGACATCGAGCCGAAAGCGTTCCCGCAACCGCGCGGGGCTCGTCACCAGCAGCTTGTCACGCTGTGGAATGACGCCGCCGATGTGATAGGGGAGCCCGCAATTCGCGAACGAGACATCGGGCCCGCGTTCGACCAGGACGATCTCCGCCGATTCCGATAACCGTCGGGCCCGCGCCGCGGCGGAAGCGCCTCCGGCGACCCCGCCCACGATGACGAGTTTCATGGGTCATCGACTCCTGATTTCGAAGGGGACGCGCGAACTTATTTCGACATGGTGGCGCAACCGACGGACGAGCTCCCCGTGGTGGCGGGTGGTGTCGCCACGCGATTCCAAGGCATCCGCGCGAGGAGCAGTCCCATCCCGCAGGTATCGGTCACGCCGGCGAAGACAAGGCCCGCCCCGACGAACGCGGCCAATCCGAACCAGTAGGGCGATAGGAACGATCCCAACCCCACGCCGACCAACACCAGGCTTCCCGCGGCGATCCGCACCTGCCGCTCCAGCGAGATCATGGCCCGCCCCCGCACGACGGCGAGCCCCGCCTCCACGCAGGCCAGCGTCCCCCCTTCGACATTGATGACGTTCGTCACCCCGGCCCGTTCCAGCAGTTCACACGCCTGCTTCCCGCGACTTCCCGAACGGCAGACGACGTAGAGCGGACGCTGCTCGGTCCCGACTCCCGCGGCGCGGGCCGCCGCGGCATCGAGATCGGACAACGGCCGGTTCTTCGTCCCCTTCACATGGACTTCCTGATACTCGACCGGCGTCCGGACATCCCACAATTCCAGACCCGGCCCGGCGGCGAGCAACGCGGCGAGTTCCCGCGGCGTGATGGTGGCGACCATGATCAGTCTCCTGTCATAAGTGGATTGTGTGATAGGTCGTGATTTGTCGACATCATGGCGATGCGCCGTGGAATTTCCCGGCCATGCCGACGATCTTCCGATCAGGCGTTGTTCCCGAACCGCTCGCGGATACACCCCAGGAACTTTTTCAGGGCCGGTTCGGTGATCCGGTAATAGACGTGCCGCCCGTCGCGCTCCGGCGCGAGGAACCCGCAGCGTTGCATCAGCCGCAAATGACCGGAGGCGAGATTGCTGGGAATCGCGCACTCCTCGGCCAATTCGCCGACGGTGTACCGGTCGCGGAGCAGCATCTCGACCATCCGCAGGCGATGGGGATGGGCCAAGGTCTTCAGGCATTCCGCCGCCTGGGCAAGGCGATCGAGTTCGATCAGCGGAGCGACGGGCATCATGGTGTCTCCTTGGGATAGTGATATGTATCGACATCTCGATATGTCAAGCGGGAATCCCTTTCACATGCTCGATTCCCGAGGGGCCCACGACCGGGGGACGTTCAGCCGTGCATGCTCGAAGTGGGGAATCCCGACCCGAGCTGGTTGCCATCACGGTCGGGATTCGCTGAACTGAACCCACGAATCGTCGGCATGCCCGCACGGAGTCCGGGCGAACATCGTCCAGACACGGACCGAGCGATCATGCAGGCCGAGGACGAATCGAGGGGACGATCATGCTGTCGAGTGGCGGATGGATGTGGGGGTGGTCTCTCGGCCTGGGACTGCTTGCCTTGGTCGGGGCTGACTCGCCACTAGCCCAAGAGCGCGAGACCTTCAACGAAGACGAAGCGAAAGTCCCGCCGTACGTCCTGCCCGATCCCTTGGTCAACCACGCCGGCGAGAAGCTGACCTCCGCCGACCAATGGCCGGCCCGACGGGCGGAGTTGCTGCGGCTTTTCGCGACCGAAGTTTATGGTCGGACCCCCACCAAGCAACTTCCGGGGTTGCGACACGTGGTGACGGAAGGCCCGACCGCCGCTTACGACGGTGCCGCGACGCGGAAGCAGATCACGATCTTCTTCACGGACCGAGACGCTGGCCCGAGGATGGATGTCTTGCTTTACACGCCGACGGGACAGACGGGGGTGCCGCTCTTCCTGGGCTACAACTTCGAGGGGAATCACGCCGTCACCCTCGACCCGGCGGTCCGGTTGACGTCGAGTTGGCTCCGCAACAAGCCCAACGAAGGGGTGACCGAGAACCGCGCGACCGAAGCCTCGCGCGGCAGCGAACGGTCGCGGTGGTCGATCGAGCGGATCATCGCCCGCGGCTACGGCGTCGCGACGATTTACTACGGCGATGTCGATCCCGACTTCGACGACGGCTTTCAAAACGGCGTCCAACCGTTGTTCTACGAACCGGGCCAGACCCAACCCGGTCCCGACGAGTGGGGGAGCATCGGCGCGTGGGCATGGGGCCTCAGCCGGGCCCTCGACTACTTCGAGACCGACCCGGTCGTCGACGCCAAACGCGTCGCCGTGTTGGGCCACAGTCGGCTCGGGAAGACGTCGCTGTGGGCCGGGGCGCAGGATGAACGGTTCGCCGTGGTGATCTCGAACAACTCGGGCTGCGGCGGGGCGGCCCTCAGCAAGCGGTGGTACGGGGAGACCGTGAACCGCATCAATACGTCGTTCCCCCATTGGTTCTGCGACAACTTCAACCGCTACAACAAGAACGAAGCGGCGTTGCCGATCGACTCCCATGAGTTGCTCGCGCTGATCGCGCCGCGGCCGGTCTATGTCGCCAGCGCGGTGAATGATCGCTGGGCCGATCCTTATGGCGAGTATCTCGCGGCGGCCCACGCCGATCCGGTCTACCGGCTGTTGGGCACGACCGGCCTGGGGGTGACCCCGGTCTCGTTCGACCCGCCGCCGGTGGAGCGGCCCTTCTTGAACGGAACGATCGGCTACCACCTGCGGACCGGCGAACACGACGTGACACCGTATGACTGGGAACGGTTCATGGACTTCGCCGACCGCCACCTGCGGGCGAAGCCGGATCGTTGATCAGTCCCTCGTCATCAAAGCAAGAACCGCAGGCAGGGACCATCAAACCGGGCGTTACGGGAAGACGTCCTGCTGCAACAGCCCGGCGATGAGGGCGGCGGCGACCCAGCGTTGTTCCTGCGCGTCGATCCGCGCGAGTTCCGCCTCCAGCAGCGTCTTCTGGGATTGCAGCAGCCGCAGGAAATCGATCTGCCCCTGGGCGTACAGATTCTGGCTGATTTGCAGTGTTTCGCGGGCCTTCGGGAGAATCTGCTCGTCGTACCGGGCGACCAGCCGGGCCGCCGTCTGATAGTTCGTTAGGGCGTCGGTCGCTTGTTCACTCAGGTCCAGTTCGACCCGTTGCAGGTCGGCGCGCGAGCCGGCAAGGTCGGCCTCGGCGGCGAAGATCTGTCCTTGGTTCTTGTTCCACAACGGGACCGCGACCGAGACCTGAAACAGACCTTGGCTTTCCGCGGGGATCCCCACCTGCCGCTGCGCCCCGGCCATCACGCCGATGTTCGGAATCGGTTCGACCCGGGCGCGGTGCAAGCGATACGCCCGGCGATCAATTTCGAGCCGCGCGATGTTTGCCTGCGGATGAACCGAGGCGACGGCGAATCGCAGTTCCGTGGGGTCGTAGTCCCGCAACGCCAGATTGAGATCCCCCGCAAGCTGTTCGATGGCGAGATCGGGGACGGCGGCGAGAATCGCAAGTTGGCGCAACCCCAACTCGAAGACCGTTCGCGTATTGGCGAGCGCGACCTCGGCCCGTTCGACCTCGATCTCGAACAGCAGCACGTCCCCCTTGGTCCCTTCGCCCGCCATCAACAACCGTTCGGCGACCTCCTTCGAGCGTCGCAGCGTCTTCACCAGCGATTCGAGGACCGCCGCCCGGGTCTGGGCCGCGAGAGTCTCATAGAACTGAATCCGCAGTTGCGTGAGGATTTCGAGTCGCACCTGCTGCCAAGCGCAGTTCGCCTGCGAGACTTCGCGTTCGATCGCGGCGACATCGAGCTTCAGCTTCTTCGCGGTGACGATTTCCTGCTCGACGAAGCCGTTGTACTGGCTCTCGTTGCCGTCGATTTGCGGAGAGGCGGCCGACACGACCGGGTTGGGATAGAGCCCCGCCTGCAACGCCCGGCCGCGCGCGGCCTGTAACCCTTGATAGGCCGTGGTCAACCGCGGGTGATGCGTGTCGGCGAGACTGCTCAACATCTCAAGGGTCAGCCCCTCGAGTTCCGCCGCGGCGCGGGCTTCCTCCGCCGTGGGGAGGGCCTCCGGCGCGGGAGTCGTCTGGTTGGAGAGCGGCTCGGGGGCCGGCGTCGGCGGTACGGTCGGTTCCGGGACTTCCGCCGCGACCGGCTGGATGTCGCGGGGCTCACTCATCGGCGATGAGACGGGATGGGCCGCCAAGTTCGCACGACCGGGGGAGGGCTGTTTGGATGGTTCGAGGGGCCGCTGCGGTGTCTTTCCGACAGGCTTCGCAGGTGACGCGGCGGACGTGGCGGCTGTTGGATCGAGCGGCACCCGGGAGAGCCTCAGCCAGCGTGGGAGACCGCGTGTCACCGGTTCCCCAGCCGTTCCCCATGGGGCCGGCACGAGCATGTTCAAACCGGCGGCCAAGACCAGTCCGCAAACAAGCTTACGCAGCGTAACGCGTCGCATGGTGCCCCGGATACGCACGACGAGCCCCCCAAACCTGATGACTTTCACGCAACTATCGGCACGATCGGTACGACCATGGAATGTCTTCCAACCGCTCCGAACGGACGGACCGAAGCGACGGATACAGTCGGCAGGACCGTTACAGTTTGTGATCTCCGCGGCACCTCAGTGAGTCACAAGAGTTCTCGCTTTCCGACCGATGGTGTTCACATCCGTGTTCAGATTCCGTCACACGACACCATGCGTCATTGCTCATGAGTTGCAGGCGACGACGACACGTATTCCTCGGGATTCCACGTGATTTACGGCTTGTGACGACCATCGCATGGACGTAGACTTATATAAGCGCTGTCTAACGCCGACTCTCTCGAAATGCAGCCCAGCATGGCCCGATCCGCAGACATCGCCGGTGGCCGACACGCATTTACCTCCCTCTTGCCTCGCGTTCCCGAAGGCTTGCGGGTCGTCGGTCGCCGCAGCGTCCTCAAGGCGGGGCTCGCCGGGATGGCGGGGCTATCACTCCCCCGGTTACTTGCGGCCCGCGATACGGTTGCCACCGCAACCCCGCGCCGCAAGAGCATCATCCTGATCTGGATGACCGGCGGACCGAGCCATCTCGACACCCTCGACCCCAAGCCGCTCGCGCCGAAGGAAATCCGCGGTCCGTTCGGCGTCATCCCCACCGCGCTTCCCGGGGTGCAAATCTGCGAGTACCTGCCGAAGTACGCGGCGCTGCTCGATCGGCTGACCCTGATCCGCTCGGTCGACTGCAGCGCCTCGAATCACGAACCGAACATGGTGCTGCAGACGGCGAACCGGGACGCCGAGCCGCGCATCAATCGCGAGGCCGAGAAGTACCCCGCGCTCGGTTCGATCATCGCACGGGAGCGCCGTGATACCAGCCGCGAGCTGCCGGCCTATGTCGCCCTTAACATGAAGTCCCGCAGTCATCTGGCGTGGGGGGGCTATCTCGGCAAAAGCTACGATCCCTTCCTCGGGAACGACGTCGCGCGGCTCTTCCAACTTCCATCGGGCTTGTCGACCGACCGCCTCGAAAGTCGCCGGGAGCTCTATGCCCAGTTTGACCGGCTGCGGCGCGACCTCGATCTGGATGGTTTGATGGCCGCCGCCGATCGCTACACGCGACAGGCGGTCGACATGGTCGTCGGCCAGCAGGCGCGCGACGCCTTCGATGTCTCCCGCGAATCGCCCGAGTCGTTAGCGCTCTACGGGGACCATGAATGGGCCCGGCAGGCACTCCTTGCGCGACGGTTGGTCGAAGCCGGCGTCAGTTTCGTGACGATCGACCTCAGCCATCACGGCGCATCAGGGACATGGGACACCCATGGCGACAACATCCCGCCCTACGGCGGAATTTGGAGTGGATTAAGGCCGCTCCTTCCCGTCTTCGACCACCTCTTCACCACGCTGATCCATGATCTTGACCAACGGCGGCTGTTGGATGACACGCTGGTTCTCGCGATGGGGGAATTCGGCCGCACACCCCAGATCGGGACGCAAGGGAGCACCGACGGCCGCAACCATTGGCCGGTCGTGATGTCGATGACGATGGCCGGCGGGGGGTTCCGACATGGCCAGGTGATCGGGTCCACCGACCGGGACGCGGGGCAGATCAAGGAACGCCCGGTCACCCCCGGCGATCTTGCGGCGACGATCTTCCACCACATGGGGGTCCCGCGGGACATCAGCTATCTCGACAACCGCGGCCGCCCGCGCTACGTCATCGAACAAGGCCACCCGATCGCCGAATTGGTTGGGTAATGCCTCATCGCCCCCGGCGAGTCGCAAGGGGCCGTCGCAATACGCGGCTCCCAACGCGCATGTTCCGCCGTGACATGGTGCGTTGATCGCGCGCGGTTCCATCACGTCCGTCCCTCTCGACGCCCTTGTCTCCAAGGCACCCGTCGCGCAAAATCGGACTCCCTTTCACGGTCACATCTCCCGAATTCATGTGTCCCTCGACCTGTCTGGGTACGCGCGCCTTCGGCCGTTTGACACCCGATGGGCCCCATGCCGGAGCCGCTCACAATGTCCCCCGTCGCCTCGACCGATATGGACGAGCCCACCGAGATGTTTCTCGGCGAGGAGCCTTCCCGCGTCATGGCCACGTTGATGATGGTCGGCGGCGGGGTCCTGATCGCCGGCGCGATCGGGGTGTTCGCTGTTGCGCTCATCCTTCCGCCGGAGATTCAACCCAACGCGACGGCGATTCAGTTGATGGTGACCGGGCCGATCATCGTGGGGATCGCCCTGATCGGTCTGGGCCGGACGCAGCGTCATTGCCCAGCGCAAGTCGATGTCGGCCCCATGGAACTGGTGGTCCATCACCTCAAGGAGAAGCAAACGATCGCCTGGCGGGAGATCACCCGCCTCGAAACGGGCGAGCGGAACACGGCGATGGGGCACAAGACGCTGCAAACGCTCAAGCTGTTCGGGGCCGCGAAGCGCCCGCTCGTGGAGCTCGACAGCCAACTGCAACCGTTCGACAAGCTGGTCGCGCTGATTCGGTCCCGCGCGGGGCTCGTCGATCCCGCGGCGGTCGTCGATACCATGCCGCGAAAGAAACGCCGCGAGGCATGGCTGCTGGTGACGATCGGTCCGTTGTTCGTAGCGCTGGCGATCTTCGTCGGACTCGACGCCCAGCGGGAAATTCGGCAACGGACGGCGCTCCGCGAGTCGGGACAAGCGGTCGTGGCGACCGTTGTCAAGCATGAGATGTTTCACGTCACGCCGCGGCTGGAGTACGAGTTCCGTGACGCCGCCGGGCAGACCCACACGCGGAACACGATGGTCGAAACGCGGGTCTGGCAGGGGCTGAAGGTCGGCGCGCCGGTCGATGTTCGCTATGTGCCCGACGACCCCGCTTACAGCCGACTCGTCGAGGGAGACGCCGATGACGCCTCGAATCATGACCCGCGGCTGATGCTCCTCGTCGCCCCGTTGTGCGGCGGGATGGGGGCCCTGTTCGCGATCGCCGGCGCGCTGATGTTCTGCGGCATCGACGTCGACGCGTGGGTGAACCGGACACTGGGGATCAAGCCGAAACGACCCGGACGGAACTGATTCCACCAAACGATCGAGACACCGCAAAAGGAGCGGCGCGGCGTGAGCCCGCCGTGTCTTGGGCGCCAAACACCGACTTGGATTCTCCGCCGATTGGGCACCAGACCGTTGGCGTTCGTCCGTGATGTCCTCGAATCATGAACCGCGATAGCGGGTTGACGGATGGCTCGTTGAGACACGGCGGGCTCACGCCGCGCCGCTCCTTGGGGAATACGGCGGCCGACCATCGTGCGGTCCCTGTTTCCCCTCAGAGCCTCATTCCCTCTTGCCAAGCGCGGTGGGGAGCGATAGCCTGCGATTTAGACGAAAAGTCTATTTTCGTCCGTTCCGTTCGGCGAGCACCAAGGGCAGGATCATGCGCGCGATGAACTGGTGGGGTGGTGGGTTGATCGTTCTGGGGTTGGCCCTGCCGGTGTGTGGCTGGGCGCAGGGTCAGCCGGTTCCCACGCCCGATTCCGTCCCTCCGAACGTGCGGCCCGATACCGGCACCTATGTCGTCGAACCGGGCTTGCCTGGTGGTGGTCCCCCGGGAATTTCGGGACCGGGAATTCCCATCCCCGAAGGTGCTCCGGCCGAAGAGTCTGCGGACGCCGTGGCGCTGACGGTGTTGTATGCCGTGGTCCCGGACGAACCCCTCGCGTTGGATGACGCCCCCGAAGCGTTGTGGGAGCGGCTCGAAGCGCTCGAGAACGCGGGGAAACTGAGCGGTTATTCCCGCTGGCAATTCACCACGCTCACCGGACAGGAATTCGAGTCGAAGTCAGGGAACTCTCGTTCCATCCTTCAGGGTTACCAGTTGCCGCCGGGCGGACGGCCGTTTGGTGGTCCGGGAGGGGGTGAAGATGCCGCGTCGCGCGGCAGGCCGATCTACGGCCAACAAGACTTCGGGACGCGGTTGGTGTGCCTGGCGACGGTCGAGGGAGAGCTGATCCACGTCAAGTTGGAATTCGATCAAACCAGTTTGCCGCCACAACCCCCCGAAACGCCGGAGGCCCTGCCGGTGATTGATGTGACCTCGCTGAAAACCACCATCGGATTCCCCGATGGAAGCGTGGCGATTGTCGGGGGTTTCCAGTCTAAACAGCAGGGGCGGAGCGCAACCGGCATGCTGCTGGTCCGCGGGCGGATTCTGTCGCACCGCGAGCCCGCACGCCTGGGGCAGCGAACCTTGCACGTGATCCCGCTGCAATACGCTCAGGCGGACGCCGTCGTCGAGATCATTCGTTCGTCCCTGGAAGGGACCGAATTCGCCGACGCGATCGTGCGCAGTGACGCGCGGTCGAACCGGATCGTCCTGGCGGCCGCGGTCGATCACATCGAGTCGCTGAAGCAGCTGATTCGGCTGCTCGACGAAGCGGGACAACCGGGTCGGTAACCACCCGTGCCGGTATTCCGTTGAGTTGTTGGATGGCGACTCTCCGTTGACGACCATGTCCG
>CAYRVS010000188.1:0-9873 GCA_964427725.1 uncultured Planctomycetaceae bacterium
GGCAACCACATGTCCATGCAGGCGGCTTGAGGCTTTTCGGCGAGTGGTGAGCGCCAGATCGTGAGGCGAGGGCGGTGGTTGCGGAGCGTACGGACCGGTGATGGCCACTGGTTGTCTCTCTTCATCCGGGAGAAATCTTTCGTCAGTCGGCCGGTCAGTCAGGTGTCGCGCTGGGCGCGAACCGCCAGCGGCACGCGTCGTGGGCCCGATCCCATTTTTGCAACAACGCCAAGGAGCGTTCGGGTCGAGTAGGTTCGCCGCGAGTCTGCGGGAGTGAGACGCAGGCTGAACGACCGCGGACTCCCTGGCAGGCCACTTTGCCAGAACTCATCGGAACTCTGGGGCTGGAGTGAAGCATCGACTACCATGAAAACGTGACACACGCGCTCCAGTCGGTCCGCCCACCCGGAGTCTCTCGCATGTCTGGTCCGCAGGCCTCTCGACGTACGTTCCTAGCCACCGCCGCCGCGGCCGCCGGGACGTTGATGGCTCGTCGCGGTTTGGCGACGGATGAACGCCCGCCGGTCACCACTCCCCGCGCCACTTCGTTCGATGCCCGCGTCGAACCCGCCTGGGAGGAACGGCTCACCCTGACCGTCGGTCCGAAAGACGCCGACATCGTCGGGACCAGCCATCGCGCGGTGCAGGCGGCGGTCGAGTATGTCGCGGGGCTCGGCGGCGGCACGGTCAAGCTCCTGCCGGGAACCTACGTCTTCCGCGGCGCGGTCCATCTGCGGTCGCATGTGCGACTGCAGGGGAGCGGCGACGACACGATCATCACCAAGCTCCCCTCGCATACGACGAAACTCGCGGCCGATTCCGACTGGTACGATCAGGAGCTCACCTTCGCCCCGGGGCACGGTTTCCAGGTTGGCGACAGCATCTGCCTGCGGGCGAAAAACGCCCATTACGGCCACCCCGAGATCCTGAAGCTGCGACTGGTGGCCCGTTCGGGGGATCGTTTCAAACTCGATCGGCCCCTCAAGGAGAATTTCTGGGAAATGGGGGCCCCGATCGTGCAGGCCTTGTTCCCGTTGGTGACCGGCGAGGAGATCGAAGACGTCGCCGTCGAGAACTTGGCCCTCGACGGCGACAAGGCGAACAACGAGGAACTCGACGGCAACTACGCGGGTTGCCTCTTCTTTCAAGACTGCCGCGACCTGACGTTCCGTAAGGTCACCGCGCGGAATTATCACGGCGACGGGATCAGTTGGCAGATTTGCCACGATGTGGTCGTCGAGGATTGTCACAGCCACGACCACACGGGGTTGGGACTCCATCCCGGTTCGGGTTCACAGCGGCCGCTCATCCGCCGCAACAAACTCGTCGGGAACGACATCGGGATCTTCTTCTGCTGGGGGGTGAAATACGGCCTCGCCGCCGACAACGTCTGCGACGGAAATCGCGTGGGGATCTCGATCGGGCATCGCGATACCGACAACGTCGTCCGCGGGAATCAGGTCACCCACAGCCGCGACGTCGGGCTGCTGTTCCGTCCCGAACGAGGCCCGGGGTTCTGCGGCCATCGGAATCAGATCGTCGCCAACACCTTTGTCGACAACGGAGGCCCCGCCGCCGCCGCGATCGACATCCAGGGAGGGACCGAATCGATCACGCTGCGCGGGAACCAAGTGACCGAGTCGCGCGGCTCCGCCGAGCGCATCGGCATCCGTCTGGGGGAACTGACGAAAGAGATCACTCTCGCCGACAACACCATCACGGGCTTCGCGCGCGATGTGGTGCGATTGGGATGAGCGGAAGGAGGTCGAAGGTTGAAGGTGGAGGGTTGAAGGTCAAGGCATCGGAACTGATCGTGCTCACGATCACGGAATTCGATCTCCGACCTTCAACCCTCCACCTTCAACCTTCGACCATTCCCTATTCCTTCGGCCAGACCCGCCGACCGCCGACATACGTCGCGTGGACGGCGACGTCGGCCAATTCCGCTTCGGGACAGGTCAAAAGGTCTTGGTTCAGGATCACGAAGTCGGCGAGTTTGCCCGGTTCCAGCGAGCCTTTTTCCCGTTCCTCGAACGTCAACCACGCGTTGTTGATCGTGTAGAGCCGGAGGGCCTCTTCGCGGGTGATGCGTTGCTCGGCGTGGAGCGCGCCCGGGAAGCGGCGGGGTTGCCGCGCGATCGCGATCCACATCCCCAGGAAGGGGTTGTACGGGTTCACCGAGCGCCGTCCGCCGATCTTCTGCATGTGGTCCGACCCGCCCCCCACGATCACCCCTTGATCGAACAATGTGCGATAGGGTTGAAAGTAGGCGAGTCGTTCGTCGCCGAATTGCCGATGCAGCGTCGCGCCGTCGAGCCATAACCACGCGGGCTGCAGATCGGCGACGACCCCCAGCTCCCGCATCCGGGCGATCGCGTCGGGCGACATGAAGTTGCCATGCGTGATGCACGGCCGCCTGTCGCGCACCGGCAACGTTTCGTTGATCTTCGCGTAGGCGTCGATCAACGCCTGCACCGCGCCATCCCCCACGGCGTGCGCGGTGAACTGCAGATCGCGTTCGAGCGCCGCCCGCGCGATCCGTTCAAGTGGTTCCGGCTGGATGAACAGCAACCCGCGGTAGTCGGGATCGCGGATGGAATAGATCTCGCTGACGCCCCACGGCTGCCGCATGTAGGCGCTGCCGGTGAGCATCCCCCCATCCAAAAAGACCTTCACACCCCGCAGCCAGATCCAGGGGTTGTAGGCATGCCGCGGATGGGCCGCGGCCTTGTCGAGCCGCGCGATGACTTCGTCATACGGCGCTTGCCCGTTGACCGCGTACGACAGAAAGACCCGGCAGGTCAGCTCGTCGCGGTCGCGGAGCGCTTGAAACAGATCGACCGCGTCGTCCCCCGCATTGCGGTCGGCGATGCTCGTCAGCCCGACCGAGTTGTAATCGGCAAGCAACGCGCGGAGCCACTCGCGCCGCTCTTCCGGCGTGGGACTCTTCTCGGCCGATCGGCTTTTCACATACCCGCCGGCGTTCCGCAGGATCCCCGTCGGTTCCCCCGTCTCATCCCGCTCGATCAAGCCCGGCTCACCCTCAGGGATGCGAAACTCCCGGTTGATCCCACTGAGCTCCAGCGCGAGCGAGTTCAGGGCGCAATCGGGGCCCGTCCGAAAGGCGACCGGATTTTTCGGAGCGACGCCGTCGAGTTCCCGGCGGGTCGGATACCGCTGATCGCGCAGCCGCGTGATGAAGACCTGCTGGATGTTGATCCATTCGCCATCCTCCAGGTCATCGGCCCGGCGGGCGACATACGCCAGCACATCGGCGACCGTCTCCATCTCGGGGATCGGATGATCGAATTCGTAGAGCGCCGCCCCGGTCGCATGGACGTGCGAATCGCACAGCCCCGGAATGACGCAGCGCCCCTGCGCGTCCAGCAGTCTGGTCTCCGCCCCGGCGAGCCGCAGCACGTCTTCGTTGGAACCCACGGCGACGATCCGCTCGCCGCGAATGGCGAACGCCTGCGCGATCGTGAACCCGGGGTCGACCGTCACCACTTTGGCGTGATGGACGATCAGTTCGGGCGGCTCGGCCCATACCGTCACCAGCAGCCCGGTCCAGACGATGATTGTCAGCGCGATGGACATCCGGCAGCCTTGAAGCATCGACAAGAACGACCCTCCCCAAAACCAACGGGCGATCATGCCAAAGCCCGTTCGACCACGCGCGCCTCGTGCTCGATCCCCGTCAACCGCTGATCGAGCCCTTGATGAAAGTAGGTCAGCCGGCGGTGGTCGAGGCCCATCAGGTGCAGGATCGTCGCGTGCAGATCGCGGACGTGGACCGGGTCTTCCACGGCGGCGAAGCCGAGCTCATCCGTCGCACCGATCGCCTGCCCGCCGCGGACCCCGCCCCCGGCGAGCCACATCGTGAAGCCGTGCCAGTCATGATCGCGGCCCGGCTTGTCGACCCCTTCGCTGGTCGGTGTGCGGCCGAACTCGCCCCCCCATACAAGCAGCGTGTCGTCCCACAGTCCCGTTCGCTTCAGGTCGGTGATCAGGGCCGCGATCGGCTGGTCGGTCTCGCCGGCGTGCAGCGTATGGTTCGTGACGCAGTCGGTATGGCCGTCCCAGGTGTCCTCGATGTGGCCGCCCCCCGAGTAGAGCTGGATGAACCGCACACCGCGCTCGAGCAGCCGTCGCGTGATCAGGCATTTGCGGCCGAAGTCGGCGGTGCGTGGTTCGTCGACCCCGTACAAATCGAGGGTCGCGCGAGTCTCATCGTCGAACGAAACGGCATCCGCGGCGGCGGTCTGCATGCGGAAGGCGAGTTCGTACGATTCGATCCGCGCCCGCAGCTCGGTCGCATGGGGATGCCGCGCGAGATGGGTCTCGTTGAGCGTTTGCAGCAGATCGAGACTACGTCGCTGCGCCACAGCGGAGACGCCGGCGGGCGTGGCGAGATCGAGCAGCGGAGACCCGCCGCTGCGGAACAGCGTCCCTTGATAGCTGGCGGGCATGTAGCCGCTCGACCAGTTCGACGCCGAGCCGATCGGTCCGCCGCGCGGGTCGGTCATCACGACGAAGCTCGGCAAATTCTCGTTGAGGGTCCCCAGCCCGTAGCTGAGCCACGACCCTAAGGCCGGCTTGCCGATGACGACGTTCCCCGTGTTCATTTGCAGGCAGCCCGAGGCGTGCGCCGCGGTGTCGCTGTGCATCGACCGGATGACGCAGAGGTCGTCGGCGTGCCGTGCGAGGTGCGGATACAGGCTGCTGATCGGGAGTCCGCTGGCCCCGTGCCGCGTGAACGGAAAGACGCTTTTCGTCAAATGTCCGACGGGCCGGCCGTTCGAGCCGACGGCGAGGGGCCCGACGTAGGTCTCGCCGTGATGCTTGTCCAATTCCGGTTTGGGATCGAACGTATCGACCTGACTCGGGCCGCCGTTCATGAAGAGAAAGACGACATGCTTGGCCCGCGGCGGATGATGCGGTTGCCGCGAGGCTTCGCCGAAGCCCGCATGGCCCGTCCGCGACAACAAATCGATGAGCGCCAGCCCGGCGAATCCGCCGCCTACGTTCCACAGGAATTCACGCCGCGTGCGACCGCACGGAGTTTGGTTGGGCACGTAGCGCGCGGCGGCATGCATCATGGGCTTCCATCTGCAATCCATCAATCGTTCATCAATCCGGATACGCAAACTCGTTCAAATTGAACACCACCCGCGCCAGCTGCACGCGCGCGGCGGGGTCGGTCGCATCACCGGTGACCGCGACCTGATCCGCCAGAAACTGGTGCACGGCGGCGCGTTCGTCAGCGGTCGGAGCACGGCACAGCGCCAGCCGCCACGCCAGATCGAGTTGCGCGTCGCGGTCGGGACCGGCTTCCTGTTCCAACCGCCTTGCAAAATGATCCGCCTGCTCCATCACGAAGTCGCTGTTATAGAGCGTCAGGGCCTGCGTCGGGACGGTGGTGACGCCGCGCTTGCCGGTGGACCGGGTCGTATCACACAGATCGAAGACTTCGAGCAGCGGGATCAGCAACGAACGTTTCGTGAAGGCGTAGACCGTCCGACGGGCCGCGGCGCGCTCGTCGTACGCCGGCCAGATCGCCGTCTTGTCGGCGTGACTTTCGAGCGCCTCCCGCGGGATCAAGGGGTAAATCGGCGGGCCGTACATCGTCCGATCGAGCCGACCGCTCACCGCCAGGATGGAATCGCGGAGCGGCTCGATTTCCAATCGCTGGATCGACCGCCGTCCCAGCAGCCGATTTTCGGGATCGGCGGCGGCGTAGGCGGGATTCGCTTCCCGGCTTTGTCGCCACGTCCGGCTGGTGACGATCAACCGATGGAGCCGCTTCAGCGACCAATCGGCGTCATGCACGAACCAATCGGCCAGATGTTCGAGCAGTTCGGGATGGGTCGGCCGCTCGCCGGTCAGGCCGAAGTCGTTCGTCGTGCGGACCAGCCCCTCGCCGAAGTGCCACTGCCAGACCCGATTGACGATGACCCGCGCGACCAGCGGATTCCCGGGACCGGCGAGCCACTTTGCGAGCGACAATCGTCGCTGCGAGGTGAACTCGCCGGGCGGCAAGAACTCGAGCGGCTCGCTCGTCAGGATCGCCGGGATCGCCGGGGCAATCTCCTCGGCGGGTTGATGCGGACTCCCGCGCACGAGACGAAACGTCGCCGGAGGAGGCGTCGCGGGCTCGTCCCAGAAATAGCCCTGCGGCGCGGCCTTCCGCGCCTCCGGCGTCATAGCGCGCCGCTCGGCAAGCGTCACGACAGGAAGCGTCAATTCGGTGCGGCCCTCGCGCGGCCGGACCAGCGGCCGAAAGACCGCGACCATTCCGTAATAGTCGCGCTGCGTCAGGGGATCGAACTTGTGATCGTGACAACGGGCGCAGCCCATCGTCAGCCCGAGAAACGCCTGACTGACGGTTCCGACCAAGTCATCCAACTGATCGAACTCATCGGTCGCGGGATCGGCCGGTTCGTCATCCCAGGGACCGAGCCGATGAAACCCGGTCGCGAGCATCGTCTCAGGCGTCGCGTCCGGCAGTTCATCCCCCGCGACCTGCTCCATCAGAAACCGATCGAACGGCCGATCGTCGTTGAGGGCCCGGATCACGTAGTCGCGATATTTCCAGACCTCCGGCTTGGCGGCATCCCGTTCGTAACCGTTGGAGTCGGCGTAGCGGACGACGTCGAGCCAATGCCGCGCGACCCGCTCCCCGTACGCCGGCTGAGCGAGGAGCGCGTCGACGAGTTGCTCATAGGCCGCTTCTGAGGGATCGGCGAGAAAGGCCGCCTGCTCGGCGAGCGTCGGCGGGAGCCCATGCAGATCGAAATAGACCCGCCGCAACAGCGCGGCCGGCGAGGCGACGGGGTTCGGCCGCCAACCACGCGCGGCCAACTTCGCGGCGACGAACCGATCGATCGGATTTCTTGACCAGCCTTCGTCGTCCACGTCCGGAGGATCGACGGGCCCAATCGGCCGGAAGGCCCAATGCTCGCGCGGATCGGGGGCCACGACTTCATCAGCGGGAATCGGCGCTCCTGACGCGATCCACGCCGTGAGCACGGCGACTTCGTCAACCGTGAGCGGAGCCCCTTTGGGGGGCATCCGCTCGTCGGGCGAATCCGCCGTCACCCGCGCGAGCAGCAGACTCGATTCCGGAGCCTCCGACGTGATGACCGCCCCGGAATCCCCCCCGCGATGGACCAGCGAGACCGCATCGAGCCGAAGGCCGGCCTCCTGCGTGATCGGTCCATGACACGCAACACACCGCGAGCGCAGCAGCGGTTTGATGTCGCGGTCGTATTTCCATGCCTTGTCGGGTTCCGCGCCCTGTGCGATCAGCGGACCCAACCAGCCCGCGAGCCACACAAGTCGAACGGCCCTTCGGCCCGCCATCCGGGGCATGAGCGCGTCCCCAGCTTGTCAGCGATCACCGATTGAACAGAAACGCCGGGCTATTGATCAGCGCCCACATCAGGTCCTGCCCGCCGACTTGCAGGCCCTGCTCCGTCAGGTAGGCCGCCCCCTGGTTCAGTTCCGTGTCGTCGGGCAGCCGATTGAGCACCGACAGGTAAATCTCGGTCGCGGCGTCGCGCGGCGACTTGTTCGCCGCCACCAGTTGCTGCACCAAGCCGTTCGGATGGGCGATCGCGTCGGAGATCGTCGGGCCGTTGATCAGCGTCAAGGTCTGCGCCAGGCTCACCTCCGACGACCGTTCGCATTCGCACGGCGACTCGCGCGGGGCGCGGCCGAACATGTCGAGAAACGGCACGTTTACGGCGGCGTCGGGAAGTTGCGAGGCGCGGAACCCGCTCGGCGCGCCCGGGACACCCAACGGGGCCCCCGCGGCCACCATGATCGCGTCGTACAGCGGCTCGGCCGACAACCGCCGCGGCGTCGCGTGCGAGTAGTTGAGGTCGTCGTCCTTGTTCCATTCATTCGTCAGGAAGCTGCGTTGGTACGTGTGGGACTGCGTGATCGTCCGCAGCAGATGCCGCAGGTCGAACCCGGAAGCGACGAAGTCGGCGGTCAGTCCCTCCAAGAGCGCGGGATTCGACGGCGGATTGCTGAGCCGGATGTCATCGACGGGGTCGATGATCCCGCGACCCAGGAGATAGCTCCAGTAGCGGTTCGTCAGGCTCTTGGCGAAATACGGGTTCTCGGCCGAGATCAACCATTTCGCGAGTTGCAGCCGGGGGACATCGTTCGGGGCGGCTTCGTACCCGTGGACCGTGAAGGGGAACTTCGCCGGCGCGGGTTGACCGGTCCCGCCGTGCATCACGGCGGCGGGGGTCCGCAGATCGTAGACGACTTCGGCTTCGGTCCCGGCCCCGCGACGACCGACGCCGCCGAAGTACGCCGACAGCTCGAAGTACTGCGTCTGGGTCCACTTCTCGAAGGGATGATCGTGGCATTGGGCGCAGACGAACCGGGTGCCCAGGAAGACCTGCGTCATGTTCTCCATGACTTCGCGCGGCTCGCGGGCGATGCGGTAGTAATTCGCCGCCGGATTCTCCTGCGAGTTCCCCGCCGCGGTCATCAATTCAAAGACGAACTGGTTGTAGGGTTTGTTTTCGGCGAGGGATTGGCGAATCCAGTTGCGGAAGCCCCACACGCCGGGCTCCTGAATGAACTTGCGGTTCGCCATCAAGAGGTCGCTCCACTTGAGGGTCCAGTGGTCGACATACTCCGAGGAACCGAGGAGCTCTTCGATCTTGGCGTCGCGCTTCGCGCGGGAGTCGCGCGGGTCTTCCAGGAAAGCGCGGGTGACGGCGGCGGTCGCGGGAAGACCGGTGAGGTCGAGCGAGACCCGGCGCAGGAATTCCGCATCGGTGCAGATCGGCGACGGCAGCGTCTTCATCTCGGCGAGCTTGGAGTTGACGTGCCGATCGATCAGGTTGTGCTCGGGGGCGGGTTGCCAGACGAACCCTTCCCGATTCCCCAGCACCGCGACCGTCAGGTTCGTATAGGTCCCTTCGTAGCGGACCAGAATCGCGGTCTCGCCGCGGCGAATCGCCGAGATCAGGCCCCCCTTGCCGACGGTCGCGACCTCGAAGTTCGACGATTCGAACATCGCATCGCGGGTGACGTCGCGCGTGGTGCCGTCGGGATAATGGGCGATCACCTGGACCTGCTGTTGTTCACCCCGTTGTTCCAGCTTGGGGTTCGCGGGGAAGAGCTCGAGCCGATTCGGCCGCGGGGTTTCGCTGTACTGGCACCCTTCGGCGATCCACTGCGCCATGATCTTGTACGGTCGCGAGTCCTCCTCGAACAGGAAGCCCCCTTCATGGGGCACCCCTTGCGTCGGCTTCAGCAGCATCAGGCTCGCCGCCGGCTCGGACCGGTTGAATCGTCGCCCCGACACGTCGTCAACCAAGGCCCGATAGTCGTACAGCGGATCGTAACCCCGCAGCGACAGCTTGAAGCCCTTGCGACCCTGCTGCGCCCCGTGACAGGTTCCCTGGTTGCAGCCGAATTTCCCCAGATGCGGCAGAAAATCCCGCACATAATCGACCGGCTTCGCGTCGACGTTTTGCACTTCGACCGGCACGCGGACTTCATGCCCGGCGGCGGCGACCACCACTTCCGTCGTCCCCACCGCGACCGGCGCGACATACCCGTCGGCGTCGATCGTCACCTGCGAACCGACCGGCGTCCGCGTCGCCTTAGTGGTGAGGTCGTACGTCTTCCCGCCGGCGTCCGACCCGAGCACCAGCACGCTGCGGGCGTCGAAGATGTCCCGGATGACGAGCCGCTCCGGAATCGTCCAGAGTTTGGTGATGACCGGCGGCGGCGCGTCCTCCGCGCGACCGATCGTCGTCAGGCACCACAGCGCCAAACATGCAGCCAACATCCGCGACATCGTGATCTTCCTGACAGTTTCAGGGGGAACCCTGGGATTGATGA
>CAYRVS010000189.1:0-9862 GCA_964427725.1 uncultured Planctomycetaceae bacterium
GCTCGGGCCGACTGCAATCGCTGGTAGACACGTTGACGTACGGGCGGACCGCCACGGGGGCGGGGGGCGGAACCTTCGACTTCGCCACGGCGGGTTTCATCAGCAGCGTCTCCAGAGACAAATCTTCGGCGTAGCTCTGCCGCAGGAAGGAATCGTTGGACGTGTTTTCGAGGAGCCGGCGGACCAGGTAGGCCATGCCGGGGATCAGTTGGCCGAACGGGGTGTAGATGCGGACCCGCTCGCCTTGTTCGACGAAGACCTGCGCGAGCTCGCTCGCCATGCCGTAAAGCATTTGCAGCTCATACGCCCCGCGCGGGACCTGCAGTTCCCGCGCGCAAGCCAGCGCGTGCGCCAAGCTCCGCAGGTTGTGACTGCCGAACGCCGGCCGCAACCAGCGATGGTGTTCCAGCAGGACGCGCGACAAGCGTTCGTAGTTCTCGTCCGACTCGGGCTTGAGTTGATACACCGGCACGGGCCAACCGCGCGCGACCGACGTCACGGTCTCGTAGTCCCAATACGCCCCCTTGACGAGCCGGACGGTGATCGGCGTGCCGCGGGCTTTCACCCAGCTCAGCAGCTCACCGAGATCGCGTTCGGCGTCCCGCAGATAGGCCTGAATGACGATGCCGACATCGCCGAAGTCGCGGAATTCGTCCTCCGCCAGGACCTCGCGAAAAATCGCCAGCGTCAAATCTTTGTACGCGGACTGCTCCATGTCGACGTGGAGAAAGGCATGCGCCTCGCGCGCGGCCCGTAATAGGGGCCGTAACCGCGCCTTCACCGCCGCCGCCGTCCCCACGGGATCGATCGGCCGGAACCGACTGACCAGCGCCGACAATTTCACCGAGACGTTCACCCGCGGCAGCGGGCCGTCATGCGCGCCATCGGCAAGGGGATTCTCGGGCCAGGCGTTGACGACCGGCGCGAGCCCCGTCAGCAGGTCGAGATACTGCCGCTGATACCCCTCCGCCTCGTCCTCGCTGATCACCGCTTCGCCCAACAGATCGAGCGTGAAGGCGAACCCCCCGCGCCGCAGTTGTTGCAAGGTCTCGGTCACCTCCGCGACATCCGCCCCGGCGATGAACCGCTTCGCCATCCGCATGGCGTTCATCCGCGCGTTGAAGGCCAGCGCCCGCGACATCACCGAATTCGGCCGAATGTGCTCGACGCCGTACTTGACCAGTTCGACGGCCCAGGGGAGATGATGCCGGACCTCGTCGAAGTACTCCTGCAGATGGCGGGTGACGTCGTCATGCGATTTCAGCCGCGGCAAGACGTCGACGAAGCGGAACATCTGGACCTTGATCGCCTCGTCGGCCATCGCCACGCCGAGGATCCGATCGTCCCACCAGCGGCGTTCAAAGAACGAGGGTTGCCGCCGCTTCCACCGTCGCCACAGGCTGGTTCCGAGTTCGACCGTCGCCGTTTCCAGCCGCGTTTCGTCGACGACCGGCGTGACGGGCTCGGGACGGTCCATGATCCGCGCGGCGGGTTCGGTCGACGGATTCTCCCCGGACGACGCGGTGTCGGTCGCCTCCTTACGACGCTTCTTCGCCAAGGTGCCAATTCCTCCTAAGCGGAATTCTATCGCGGGGACCGGTCCCCTGTCGCGTGGCGGGGTCGCATTTCAGCATGGGTACATCAATGCGGCAAAATAAGAGCGGGGGGACGTCAGTCCCCCCGGTGATCACCATCGCGTGCCGCGATCCTTGATCCGTCGCGCCGTAACTCGATTTGGCGAGTGCTCAACCCCGCCGCCCGCGCGAAGCCCGATAACCGTATTCGATCGCGAACCAGTTGGCGTATTGTTCGCGGGCGTGCGGGTTGGTGTTGCGCGTATCGATCACGTGCCCGATCTCATGGATGAGGACGTTGTTGAGATAGAAGTCGCGCAGCGCGGCGGGCGTCCAGGTCAAATGCCATTCCGTCCCGGCTTGTCGCCACACGCCGCCGTACATCCGGGCCTCGATCTCGAGCTGCGGCGTCGGCGGACGGAGGTACCGCTCCACCAGCGACGCTTCGATCGGATAGAGATAGATGTTCTGCCCCCATTGCATCCCATAGCGGGGGAACAGCGCCCGCTTGCGGGTCATCCGACTGAGCTGAATCACCTCGACTTGCGCGACGATCGCTGCCGGCAGCCGCGATAACCGCTCGACGATTTCGTCTCGCGTCACCGGATGGACGTACCGATTCCCCGGCTCTTGGGTCAGGACCAGCGGCGTCGCCCGACCGAGCGGTTCGTACCACTCTTCCGGCGCGGCGAACGACGTCGAATCGGTCACGATCCCGCGTTGGCGGTAGGCCGCGACGGGCCGCGCGGTACGGGTGGGACGGCGGGATGCCGAACCGCGCGGCTGAGGTTGATGGTGGGGGTGCATGGGCGTGGGAGCGCAGCAGCGCGCGCAAGGAGGAACACCGGCAAGGGAACTCGGGACTCAGCCGGATCGGGTGAGGGTGCCGGGGGTTGCCGGCGGTCGATCCGGAGGGCCGTCCAAGGTGGCCGCCCGAAGCACAAGAGTATGGTAGCGCCGGGCGCGGGCAGGTGGCAAGTGTACACCCTAAGTGGTGACGCCTCGGGGAGTTGGGCGCACCCCGAGCAGGACATTCGGCGCTGAGGGGGCATTCCGCGTGGTCAGCCGACGATTCAGCCGCCTCGCAACCCGTGATTTCAAGGACAGATGCGCCGGCACATCGGCGGCGTCGACGGTTTTCGACCCGTTAGGCCGGATAATCCGGGATGTTCAGTGAGGATGCAAGCTCATTGGTATCAAAGAGATGCGTCACTCAAAACAGGACTTACGACGAGGGGGGCGGTGTTGGTCCCCCCTACGCTACGGTCCCATCGCCCCAATCCATGAAGGCTCGCCGGGGAGCTGGCTGACGACCGAACCTTGTGGCGCGGCGGCCGCCGGGGCGAGGTATTTGGGGGCGGTCGGATCGGTCGATTGGAACTCGAGCCCCGTCCGCCCACGCTGGCTGTTGGCCCACATCGGGAGTTCCCCCGGGAGCGGAGGATCGGTCGGGGCGCGGTCGCTCCAGTTCTCCTCCATCCCCTGCGACAACATCTGCGACTGAATCAGCGTCGTCTCGTTGAACCCCTTTTGAATGATCACTTCCCCCTGCGTCGCTCCCAGGAACAGATTGCGGCGGAAGAGAATCCCCTTGGAGACAGGCGGGGGTTGCTGTTCAATCCGTACCCCGAATGGGCATTGATAGAACGTGTTGTTCACGAACTCGCAGTTCGCCCAGCCCGCCCCTTCCAGGAACTCGACCCCGGCGGTCCCGTGCGCGAAGATCGTCTCGCGGACCTCCCAAGCCCGCAGCTCCGCCCCCTTCAATCGTAACCCCGCCGCCATCGGGCCGACGAACCGACACTGCTTCACGAAGATGTTTTGACAATCGACGCTGTCGGCCTGCGTCCCTTTCGTAGCGCGAATCCCGACCGAACCTTCCGCCCCTTGGAACCGCACCCGTTCCAAGATCAGCCGATCATCGGTAAAACTCGGGGCGACCGCGCCGCTCAACGACACTCCGGCGTCGGTGTAACCGGTGATCCGCACGTCCTGCACCAGACACCGCTCGACGCTTTCCGCGAATTCCATCGCTACAGGCTTGCCGTCGGCCTGAATCGTCAGGTTCTGCAGCGCCACGCCTCCGGTGTTATGAAACCGGAAGACGGGATCGGCGGTCGCGGGCTTCAGGATCACTTCCCCTTCGCCACGGAACACGATGTTCGCCCCGAAGTCCCCTTTCCAATCGCTGCCGGAAATCGAGACTCGCTCGGTGTAGGTCCCCGCGGCGAGTTTGATCAGGAAGCGATCGTTCCGGCTGGTCGCCTTGAAGTTTTTCTGGATTTGCGTGAGGGCCGCCCCCAGCGTGGGAAACTCGCCCCCCGCACCGACGGTGGTCTCTCGTTTCGAGGTCCACGCCGCACTGGACGCGGTTGCCGCGGCACTCTGGGTCGTAGTCGGTTGGTCTCCCGATTCAGTCGTGGCGACTTCGGCCGCTTTGTTCGTCTTGGACTTGGCTTTCTTCGTCGTCTTGCCCGGAGAATCGGCCGAACCGCCGGTCAGGAACCACCAGCCACCGACCGCCAGCAACACGAGAGCGACACCACCGCCGCCCAAGAGGAGTCCGCGCTTCGAGCCGTTTTTTGTGGGGTTTTCCCCTTTGGGGATCGCGGTCTTGGCGGGAGCTTTCTTCGACGCGGGAGGTTTCGCCGCCGCACGCGACACCATCGGAGCCGCCGAGGTGTCGATCCCGAAGCCGCCCTCGAAGTGGGGGGCTTCGGCGGTGGCGGCGATCGGTTCGGTGGGCCACCCCTCCGCCGCCGGCCATGCGGGAGTCGGCTGTTCCGCGACGGGTTCGACCTCCAACTCGGGCGTCTCTTCCGCAAAACTCCATGCCGCGACTTCCGACGCGTCGGCCGTCTGCGACTCGTCCTCGTGCCATTCGAGGGCGACCGGTTCAGGCTCGACGTCCGGTTCCAGCTCCACGACGGCTTCCGTTTCGTCCGCGGGCTCGGCTTCCGATGGGATCGCGGCGGGCGTGGGACCGGGGTTCAGGTTGATGACGGGCCACGGGGCGGCGGGTTCGACCGGCGCTTCGGTCTCAGCCGCTTCGACGAGAGTCTCGCCGCCGCCGAGGAAACCGAAATCGGGAACGGGTGCCGCAGGTTTCGTGGGTTTGGCCGCGGCCGGGGATTGGGCGGGAGGCGGGGCTTTCGTCGTGGTCGGTGGCGCGACCGAGGCTTTCGCGGCAGGCGTGTTTCCGGACGTCACCGCCGCCGTGACTTCGACCGAGGGGCTCTGTTGGGTGGGAGCGGGCGCGGCAGGTGACGGCGTTTTGATCACCGACGACGGGGCCTTCGCGGTCGCGGGTTTCGCTGGTGGCGGCGCTTTCGCAGGTTTCGTCGCACTGCGGGAAACGTTGGGGGAGCTCATCCCCGCGAAAAAGTTGGCGAGACTTTCATCGGCGGCGGGCTCGGCGACTTCGACAGAAGGCTCTTCGATCACCGGCGCGGGTTCGCTCACCGCCGGTGGGGCGGCGGCTTTCACGACCGGCGCGCTCGGTTTCGCGGAGGCGGACTTCACCACAGGAGCGGGTCCGACGGGTATCGCGGCGGCGGAAGCCGACGGGGTCACCGCCGGTTCCGTCACGACGGCTGCCGGAGCCACCACGGGTGGGTTCATCACGGGAGCGGCCGCCGTCGTCGCCGGAGAAATTACCTTCGCCGCGACGGCGACCGGCCGACGGGCGTGCTCCCCCAGCGCCGCGAAAATCCCCGAATGGGCCTTCCGCCAGTCGGCGTCGGCGTGGCGATCGAGCCATTGCAACAAAACGGTCGCGGCTTCCGCGGCGGTCTGATAGCGGTCATCGGCCTTTTTCGCCATCAACTGCTTGACGATGGCGATCAGCGACGGCGGGGTGTCGGGCCGTTTCGCCTCGATCGCCGGGGGCTCCTTCGTCTGATGGGCCATGAGCCGTTGAGCCAGCGTCCCTTCGGTGAACGGGGGCTGCCCGGTCAACAAGAAATAGAGCGTGCAGCCCAAGGCGTAAATGTCGGCCCGCGCGTCGACCGAATGGCTGTCCATCGCCTGCTCGGGTGCCAGATAATCGGCCGTCCCCAGCACCTTCTCGTCATGCTGAATCGTCAGCGCCTGTTCTTCATCGTTCCCCGTGAAGAACCGCGCGAGCCCCAGATCGAGGATCTTCACGGTCCCCTGCTTGTCGCGCAGCAGGTTCCCCGGCTTGATGTCGCGATGGACCATCCCCGCCTTGTGGGCATGCGCCAGTCCCAGCGCCGCCTGACGAACGAAATCGACCGCGTCGGCGAATCCGGCGGGCCCCTGCTTCGTCACATAGTCCTGCAGCGACGTCCCTTCGACGTACTCCATCACCAGGAAGTGGATCTCGGCGTCCCGGTCGGTCTGATGATCGACGTCATACGCCCGGACGATGTTCGGATGATCAAACGACGCGACCGCCTGCGCTTCGCGATGAAACCTTGCGAGATACGAACTGTCGCGGACCCGCTTCGCCGGCAGCACCTTGATCGCGCACCGCCGCCGCATCAGGACGTGTTCGGCCAGATAGACCGAGCTCATCCCGCCGCGTCCCAGCAGCGACAACAGCCGGTACTTCCCCAGGAAGTACCCTTTGTGCTTCCCTTGCAGCAGCTTGTCGGCTTGCCACCGCGTGAGGAGGCCTTTCTCGACAAGTCGATCGGCGACGGCGAGCCCGTTCGCGACGTCGCCCCCGCCGACACGAAACTCCTCGACCGCTTGCGTCAGACGCGCCGGATCGACCAGACCGCTTTTGGTGACGACGGCGAGGAACGCCTCCCCGCTGGCCTGCTGCGACATGCCCGAACCACCTGCCTGAAGAACGCAAGGACCGACCGCGCGACGAGCGCCATCAAAGACCGCGCGTCCCCAGACCCGGGACGAAGCGCGTTCGGAAAGGACTTCGTCACCGTAGCAGCCCCCCGCCCCCCTTTCCAGCGTTGTTCACAAGGCGCCAAGGAGCGGCGCGGCGTCAGCCCGCCGTGGGGCGGAAGGTTGATGGTTGATGGTTGATGGTCGATGGTTGAAGGTTGAAGGTCGATGGTTGAGGGTTGAGGGTTGAGGGTCGGAACCAGAGACGCCGCGCCGCTTGTTATCGTGTGGCGATCGTCACGCAGGACGCTGATCGAAAGCCCGCAACTCAGGAACCTTCTCGACCATGCCGTGGGATGCCCAACTCTATGACGGCCGCCATCGCTTTGTGACCCAATATGGGGCGGGGATTCTCGCGTGGCTCGACCCGCAACCCGGCGAGCGGATTCTCGACATCGGCTGCGGCACGGGACACCTGACGGCGGAAATCGCCGCCGCCGGGGCGAACGTCACCGGGCTCGACAGTTCCGCCGAGATGTTGGACGTGGCGCGGCGGGCGTATCCCGCGCTCGAGTTCCGCCACGCCGACGCCGCCGACTTCACGGTCGATCAGCCGTACGACGCGATCTTCTCGAACGCGGCCCTCCATTGGGTCCATGCCGCCGAGGCCGCCGCGCGTTGTATGGCGGCGGCGCTGCGGCCGGGGGGCCGGTTCGTGGTCGAATTCGGCGGTCACGGCAATGTGCGCGCCCTCGACACCGCGTTGACCGATCTGCTCCGGGAACTGACCGGCCGCGCGACTCCGCCCCTCAACTACTACCCACGCTTGGGGGAATACGCCGATCTCTTGGAACGGCACGGCATCGAGGTTCGCCGCGCGGAGCTCTTCGACCGGTTCACCCCGCTGGAAGCAGGGGACGACGGCCTGGCGAATTGGGTCCGCATGTTCCGCCGACCGATCCTCGACCTGATCCCCGCCGCCGTGCAACCGACGTTCTGGCAGCGGTTGACCGAGCGACTCCGCCCCAGCCTCCATCGCGACGGTCGTTGGCACGCCGATTACCGCCGACTGCGAATCCACGGCGTGAAGCGGTGATCGAACCGGCGGCCGGCTGGATTCCGGCGTGCCGCGACGGTCACTTTGCCAGCATCCTTGACGACACCGGGGTCGGGACTTCAAGATACGCCCCCGCGCCGGAGTGGCGGAATTGGCAGACGCGCCGGATTCAAAATCCGGTTTGGTTCACCCCAAGTGTGGGTTCGAGTCCCACCTCCGGCAATGACAAGCAAGCATCCCCCCACCAACGCTCAGCCTTCCGCCCCGATCCGGCGCGCGGTGGTCCTTCTCTCCGGGGGGCTCGACTCCGCGACCACCCTCGCCATCGCCCGAGACGCGGGGTTTCTCTGTCACGCCATCGCCTTCGACTACGGCCAACGCCATCGGTTTGAACTCGAAGCGAGCCGCCGCGTGGCCACGCATCTGGGGGCCGCCTCCTTCATCGTCGTCCCCATCGACCTGCGCGCGTTCGGCGGTTCGGCGCTCACGTCCGACCTCGCGGTTCCCAAGGATCGCAGCCCGGACGACATGGATGCGGGGATTCCGATCACCTACGTCCCCGCGCGTAACACGGTCTTCCTCTCCCTCGCGCTCGGGTATGCCGAAACGCTGGGGGCCCGCGACCTGTTTCTCGGGGTCAACGCCGTCGATTACAGCGGTTACCCCGATTGCCGACCGGAGTACATCGCCGCGTTCGAGCGGCTCGCGAACCTCGCGACGAAGGCGGGCGTCGAGGGGGACCGCTGGACGATCCACGCCCCGCTCATCACCCTCACCAAGGGGGCGATCATCCGCCGCGGCGTCGCGCTGGGGGTCGACTATGGCCTGACCCATAGCTGCTACGACCCCGATCCCCAAGGCCGCGCCTGCGGCCACTGCGATTCGTGCCAACTCCGCCTGAAAGGCTTCGCCGAAGCGGGCTTGGTCGACCCCGCCCCGTATCAACGCAACGTTTAGCCGCGAGCCACCGGCGAGCGCGGCATTCATTCAAACCGCAACAACCCCAACGAGTCCCACCGCGGCGGCCAGACCGCGTTCGGCATCACGCCGTGATAGCCTCCGTGCGGAACTGTCCGCACGGCCGAGACCGCCCAGATGTCTCGTTCCACGGGGGGGCGGGGGACCAATTCCGACCACGGAATCGCGAGCTCCAGTTGCCAGCGGTCGGGTTCCGCCTGGCGGGCGACATACCACGTGGGGTTGTACGAGCCGTCCTCCCAGCAGGCGTCGCGGGTCTGACCCCGATGATCGACTTCGAGCTGATACCACGACGCATAGTCGCGATCGACATCGATCGCGAAGCCGATCCGATCTTGCCCGGTCAACTCGGCGTCGTAATCCCGCTCGCCCATCTCGGGGATCGGTCCTTCCAGCGGTGCCTCGCGACGGATCGACGTGGCGAGGTAAAAGAACTCGTCATCGTAGGCGTACAAGACGAAGCCGGTCGTCGTTGGTTCTTCCTGGGAGAACGTCCCGAGCTTCGATTCCGGCGCGGCCTGCCAACAGGGATCGGACAAGACGCCGTCCAACATGGGCCGCGCCGCGGTCCGGCGACAGATCGCCATCTGCCGCGGCGGGGTGTTCGTCCCTTGCGACAGCCACAGTTCCTGTTCGATCAACGCGTTCGGCCCGGTTTCGCCCCGTCCCGCGAGAAACTTGCGGTAGATCTCATCCGCCGCGCCGGCCGATTTGTTGGCGCGACGCAGCGCGGCGAGCGGGAGTTGCACCGCGGGATCGGCGAACAGTTGCGGCGACTCGGCTTCGATCAGACCGCACAGTTCGACCGCCCTTCGACGCCACGCTTCGAGTTGATCGGGGGGCGGATCCGTGGTCGTATTCCGACGGGTCTGCAACGGATTCGTGACGCTGCCGCCGGTCGGTTGGATGGCGTCCCGGGAATTCCGGGGGGTCACCAGAAAACTGCTCCCCAAGCTTCCCGCCTGCCGAATGCGATCAAATGTCGCATCGGGATTATGGCTGGCGGTCTGATCGATCCGGCCTTGACCACGCAGCCGTTGCCAGGCGACTTCCCCGCTCGACCAATATTTCAGGAGCCAGGCCATCGTCGCGACGGCGGCGGGATGATTGGGATGCCGGCGGATGAGGTCGAGCGCGACCCCTTCGGCGTGCTCGAACTCGTGCCGCTGGCGATACCCGGCGATGAGATCGGTGAGGACGACGACCTGCTGATCGGTTTCGAGGTCACGCAGGACGCTGGGCAACTGACCGACAAGCTGCGCCGAGAGTTGCGGATCCTGCTTGGCCCGGGCGGCGATCTGACGGAAGTTGCGTTGCGCCTGAATCTGTTTCCGCAGCGCCTCGGAGTCTTCCCGCGTGATCGAGACCAGCGGGCGGCGGATCGCGGAATCGTACGAATTGTCGAGCCCCACGAAGAAACCCCCGGACGCGGCCCCTTCGGCGGGGG
>CAYRVS010000190.1:0-9633 GCA_964427725.1 uncultured Planctomycetaceae bacterium
TCTGGGCGCAATACCGGATCAAGTCGTACTACCCGACCAAGATGGAACCGATCGCCGAGGTGACCGCCCGGCAATTTGAATGGCGGATTCGGTATCCGGCCCGCGGCAAGAAGCTGATGCCGACGCCGCAGCCCGACGACATCTTCACCGTGAACGACCTGCGGGTGCCGACCGGTCATCCCGTGGCGATCAGCCTTCGGAGCGACGACGTCCAGCACTCGTTCTTCGTGCCCGAATTGCGCGTGAAGCAGGATGCCGTCCCGGGACTCGTGATTCCCGTCTGGTGGGAGATGACCGCCCAGGGGAGTTTCGACCTGGTCTGTGCGGAACTGTGCGGGTGGGGCCATTACAAGATGAAAGCCCGCGTGGTGGCGCTCCCCGAACGCGAGTTTGAAGCCTGGAAGACCGCCGCCGCCGAAGAGCAATTCTACGACGGCGTCCCCAAGGCGACCGGCGAAGTGACGACCGCCGCCGCCGAGGAATAACGCGTAGGTTCAGGTCATGGCGTGCCCGCCGCGATTTCGATTCCGCATGTCGACCGCCGCTGACACCGATACCTGACGAATTCGAACAATCAGCCGATCGCCGCGACGTTCCTTGGGGATGCCGCGGCGTGATGAGATGGAAAGGCCCCCGACCCGTCGGGGGCGGAGGGCGTTCCCCGTGAGCACACTCACTCCCACCCTCGACCACGCCGGTGCCGGTGGTCACGACGATCACGCCCATGGGCACGGACATCACCCGGAACCCCACGGGTTGTCCCTGCTGATGGCGCTGCCGACGTTCTCGCGCGATCACAAGGTGATCGGGCTGCAGTTCCTGATCACCACCCTGCTGATGCTGATGGTCGGCGGGGCGCTCGCGTTGGGGGTGCGGTGGCAACTCGCCTTCCCGTGGCAGCGGATGCCGATCCTCGGGGATCTTGTTTTCGCCGCCGACGGGGGCCAGATCGCGCCCGAGACCTACACCATGCTGGTGACGATGCACGCGTCGGTGATGATCTTTCTGGTGATCATTCCCGTCCTGGCGGGGGCCTTCGGCAACTTCCTGATCCCGCTGCAGATCGGCGCGGACGATATGGCCTTCCCCACGCTGAATATGCTCAGCTATTGGTTCATGTGGCCCGCGATCGCCTGTTTCGGCGCGAGCTTCGCCTTCGGCGGGGGACCGGCGTCGGGCTGGACGTCGTACCCGCTCCTCTCCGCGCTACCCGAGGCGGCCCCGGGGTCGGGGATGGCGCAGAACCTGTGGCTCTTGGGGCTGACGCTGATCGGCGTCTCCTCCATGATGGGTTCGGTCAACTACATGACCACCATCATCAACATGCGGGCCCCCGGGATGACGTTGTTCCGGATGCCGTTGACGATCTGGAGCATGTTCATCACCGCGATCCTGCAGGCCTTCGCCTTGCCGGTCCTGACGGCGGCGGGGTTCATGGTCCTCGCCGATCGCACCATCGGCACCTGCTTCTTCATCCCCGCCGGCATCGTCGTCAACAACGCCGCCCCGACCGTCGGCGGCGGGCAACCGCTGCTCTGGCAACACCTCTTCTGGTTCTATTCGCATCCCGCCGTCTACATCATGCTGCTCCCCGCGATGGGGATGGTCTCCGACATGCTCGCCTGCATGTGCCGCAAGCCGATCTTCGGCTACAAGCCGATGGTCTACTCGATGGCGGCGATCGCGGGGCTGGGCTTCATCGTGTGGGGCCACCATATGTTCACCTCGGGGATGAACCCCGCGCTCGGGATGACCTTCATGATCTCGACGATCATGATCGCGCTCCCCTCGGCGGTGAAGACGTTCAACTGGATCGGCACGATGTGGGGGGGCCGGTTGCAGTTCAACACGGTGATGCTCAACAGCGTGGCGTTCGTCTCGTTGTTCGTGATCGGCGGGCTGTCGGGGATCTTCATGGCGGCCGTCCCGGTCGACATCTACATCCACGACACCTACTTCATCGTGGCCCACTTCCATTACGTGCTGTTCGGGGCGACGTTGTTCGGCGTCTTCGGGGCGATTCACTTCTGGTTCCCCAAGATGTTCGGCCGAATGATGAACGAGACCCTGGGACAGATTCACTTCCTCCTGACGTTCATCGGGTTCAACTGCACCTTTTTCCCGATGCACCTCTTGGGGGTCGCGGGCTTCCCCCGCCGCTACGCCGACCCATACCACTTCCCGTATCTGGAACACCTGCTGCCGCTGAATCAGTTCATGACGTGCGCGGCGATTCTGATGGGCTTCGCCCAGTTCGTGCTGCTGTTCAACTTCTTCAGCAGCATGTTCCTCGGGAAGAAGTCGGGGCGGAATCCGTGGCATGCGAACGGCTTGGAATGGCAAACGCCGTCGCCGCCGGGACACGGCAATTTCGATGTCCCGCCGGTCTGCTATCACGGCCCGTACGAATATTCTTCCCCGCTGGCGGGCGAGCAGGATTACCTGCCGCAGACCGAATACAAGCCGCTCGATCAACGGCTGCAGGTCGCCGCCGCCGCGCCCCATTGATGCCCACTGGTGAATAGTTACGACCGCTCGATCGAGTAACCGCAGCGCATGTCCGACGTTCCTGAATCCCCGTGGTTGCACCGGCTGGCTTGGCTGACGGCGTTCATTGCGCTGTTGCCGATCAGCGTCGGCGCGGTCGTGACCACGGTCGACGCGGGGATGGCCTTCGCCGACTGGCCCACCTCGCATGGGCAGGGGATGTTCGCCTTCCCGTGGTGGCAATCGCACGGCGACGAGTTTCTCGAACACGGTCACCGGTTGGCGGGAGCGCTCACCGGCTTGATGACGCTGCTCCTCGCCGGCGTCGCCTTCTCGACCGATCAACGCCGATCGGTTCGCGTGGTGGTCACGGCGATTCTGCTGGGAGTGATCGCACAGGGTTTGCTCGGCGGTTGGCGGGTGCTGGCCGACGAACGGATCATCGCGATGTTGCACGCGGTCTTCGCCGCGATCGTCTTCAGCCTGATGGCGGTCCTGATCGTGATGACGGGCCGGCGATGGCCGACCGCGTCACGACTCTCCGCGGGCGCGGCGGCTCGTCCGGCGCTGGTCGCGACGGTCGTTCTCATGGTGGTCTTGTCGATTCAGTATGTGCTCGGCGGGCTGCTGCGGCATCTGGGGCTCGCGCAGGCTTGGCTGATTCATCCGTGGTTCGCGGTGGTGGTCGTTCTGGCCGCCGTGATCTTTGCGTGGCAACTGCGGCGATTGGAGCTGCCGGAGCTCCGTCGCGCGGGATTGTGGGTGCTGGGGTTCATCGCGGCCCAGGCGCTGTTGGGAGTCCTCACGTGGGGTGTCCGCTACGGGTTCCCCGATTGGGGGATCGTGGCGGTGCAGCAGTCGACGTTTCAGGTCGCGGTCCGCAGCCTGCATAAGGTGCTGGGTTTGCTCACCTTCATGACGACCGTGGTCGCCGCCGCGCGGTTGTGGCACGCGCTCCCGGCCGGCAAGCCGAGGATGGAAGCCTCCCCCCGCTCGATGTTGATGACGGGAGGGGTGGTATGAAGGGTTACGACCCCGCGACTCCCGTCGCTAACTATCCGTCACGTGCCGCGACCAAGACCTTGGCGGTGGCCACCATGTCCCCGTCGCCGGTCTGGTCGACGACGACTTGGAACCATGTGACCGCTCGGCTCGCCGATTACCGGGAACTGACCCGGCCGCGCATCGCGCTGATGGTGCTGGTGACGGTGACGGTCGGCTTTCTGCTGGGGCACCAAGACCGGTGGTCGCTTGTTTCGCCCTGGGCCGTGCCGACGCTGTATTGGGCGGGGCTGGGGATCGTACTGGTCGCGGCGGGTTCGTCAGCGATCAATCAGTGGATCGAACGCGCGACCGACGCGCGAATGCGGCGGACGCGTGAGCGGCCGTTGCCCGCCGGGCGGTTGTCCGCCGGGGAAGTGTTGGCGTTCGCGTTTGGCGCGGCGATCACCGGGGTGTTGGTGCTGGCCCTGTGCGTCAACCTGTTGACCGCCGGTCTGACGGCGCTGACGTTTGTCCTGTATGCCCTCGTCTATACGCCGCTGAAGCGACGGACCTCGTTGTGCACCGCGCTCGGGGCGATACCCGGCGCGCTGCCGCCCGTTTTAGGTTGGACCGCCGCGGGACAACCGCTCGATCTGACCGCGTTCGCGCTGTTTGGTCTGCTCTTCTTTTGGCAGTTTCCCCACTTCCTGGCGATCGCATGGCTCCATCGGGACGACTATGCCGCCGCCGGGTTGCGGATGCTGCCGGGGGTGCAACCGCTGCCGCGGGTCACCGGTCTGATGGCGACCGGGTATGCGCTAGGGTTGGTGCCGATCAGCCTGATTCCGGCTTGGCTGGGGCTGGCCGGGACGTGGTATGCCGTGACCGCCGTGGTGTTGGGGCTGGCCTATATCGTCGCGTCGATCGACTTCGCGCGACAGGAAAGCCGGCTGACGGCCCGACGGGTGCTGTGGGTGTCGCTGGTCTATCTGCCGGTGGTGCTCGCCACTCTTGCCGGAGATCACTGGCAACTGTTGCGATAAGGATGGATCAGGAAATGAATGCCGGGAACGCCCCGCCGGCTTGATTGATGGAACATGAACGTTGAGGGGTCTGGGCGAATCCGACCAAGAATTCCGCTTCGCGGCTCGTCGCCCGAACCGTTTTGCATGAAGGCCGTACGCCGATGTCGCACACTCCCGCCGCTCCCGCCCTGCGCATGGGGATTCCGATTCCCAACGCCAAGCTCGGCATGTGGCTGTTTCTCGGCACCGAGATCATGTTCTTCACGGCGTTCATCGGGACGTACATCGTGATGCGGCTCGGTTCGCCCGGTTGGCCGACCGACATTCATGTGACGCACATCAACATCGCGCTCGGTGGGCTTAACACGTTCGTGCTGATCTTTTCGAGCTACATGGTGGTTTACGCGCACGACAACCTGTTGCAGGGCCGCTCGTCCGTCGCCCGCAATGCCATGATCCTCACCTTGCTGTGCGGCATCCTGTTTCTCGGGATCAAAGGGATCGAGTACTACGGCAAGTTCCAGCACGACATCCTCCCTGGCCGGATTCCCGAGAGCAATCGGCAGGCGATGAGCAAGCTGGTCAATGATCTTCAGGGGAAACTCGACGGCCGACTGACCGCGATGTTCCCGGCGATCAAGCAACGCGAGGACCAACTCCTCGAACTCGACACGAAGATCGCCGACCTGCAGGCCAAGGCTCCGGACGGGTCGGAACTGAAGGGGGCGTTGGCGCTGAAGAAATTCGCCGATCAATTCGCCTTCCTGCGGGATCATGTCCGGGACGAAGTTTCGCTCGCGGTGTCGCGGGCCGAGATGGAGAAACTGCGGACCGAAGCCGATCCGGCGAAGATTCCGCCGATTATCCTGGGGAGTTTTCCTGAGCATC
The DNA here is from genome assembly GCA_964427725.1 of uncultured Planctomycetaceae bacterium. GTDB lineage: Bacteria > Planctomycetota > Planctomycetia > Planctomycetales > Planctomycetaceae > DSVQ01. The sequence goes on from CAYRVS010000190.1 coordinate 5,385, forward strand.
ACGGCTCGGAAGCGGAACATCACGCCGCGCCCGATCCGACGACGGTGGTCGGTTACTTCACCGCGATGCAGCGTGATCCCGAATTGGCCCCGTTCGTGGCGGGGTATGAAGTGACGCGGATTCGGCCGATCCTCTACGGCAACCTGTTCGCCTCGAACTACTTCCTGATGACCGGGTTCCATGCGATCCACGTGATCGTGGGCCTGATCCTGTTCGTCCTGGCGATCATGCGGCCCCTCACCGCCGCGGACGGCGTGTTCGTCGAGAACATCGGGCTCTATTGGCACTTCGTCGACCTGGTGTGGATCTTCCTGTTCCCGCTCATCTACATCGTTTGAACCGGCTCGCGGGTCTCACTCGAACACGCACGGAGTTTGCGGCTTCCGGCTCGGAACCGCCTGATGAAAGCGACCGCGATGGCTCACGAGCACGAACATCACGAATCTCATGGCGCGACCTATCTCGCCGTCTTCTTCGCGCTTTGCGTCTTCACCGCCTTGTCGGTCGTGGCCGACATGGTCCACATGGCCGACAAGAACGTGCTGCGGGTGGTCGTGCTGGCGATCGCGACCGCGAAAGCCCTGTGCGTGATGCTCTATTTCATGCATCTCAAGTTCGAGCGGGCCTGGAAGTATCTGTTGCTGGCTCCCACGTTCATCCTGGCGCTCGCGCTGCCGTTCGCCCTCGCCCCCGATGTCGGGCTGGAGTACTACACCCGCGACGTGCCGCAGGTGAAGGAATACGCCCAACTCGTCGCGGCGGGGCATGAGGGGGATCATGGTCACGGGGAGGCCGGGCATGACACGCACGCCGAACCGCATCACGACGCGGAACATCCCGAGGGACATGCTCCCGCGGCCCATCCCGCCGAACCGGCCGCGCAAGACGGCGCGGCCAAGCCCTAGTGTTTTGTCTCAGCATGGTTTTAGGGTGCCACTGGCTTTGCCAGTGCGACTTAAGTTGGATCGCGTTCGACAAGTCGCACTGGCGAAGCCAGTGGCACACATTCCCGGGTCAATTGATGACAAGGCTCTAGCACCGGCGCAGCATGACTCACGCCGCGCCCCTTGCCACCGGCAGCCCCCCCCTCGTCGAGGTCGCGGGAGTTTCGTATTCCTACGGCGATCGCGCCGCGCTGGTCGAGGTCTCGTTCGCGGTCACCGCCGGTTCGATCTTCGGGCTCCTTGGTCCCAACGGCGGCGGGAAGACGACCTTGTTTCGTCTCCTCGCGACCCTCCTTCCGGTCACCCGGGGGACCATTCGCGTGGATGGGTTGGACCTGTCCCATGAGTCGGCCGCCGTGCGCCGCCGGCTCGGGGTGACCTTCCAATCCCCCAGCCTGGATGGCCGGCTCACCGTCGCCGAGAATCTTCGGCATCAAGGGGAGCTGTACGGTCTGCGCGGCGGCCCGCTTCGCGCGCGGATCGATAGGGTCGCCGGTTGGCTTGGCGTCGCCGATCGGTTGCCGCAATTGGTCCAGGAGCTTTCAGGGGGATTGAAACGGCGGGTGGAGATCGCCAAAAGCCTGCTCCATGCGCCGCGAATTCTGCTGTTGGATGAGCCGAGCACCGGGCTCGATCCGGGCGCGCGGTTGGAGCTGTGGCGGATGCTCGACGAGATCCGTCGCGCCGAGTCGGTGACGATCCTGGTCACCACGCATCTGATGGATGAGGCCGAGCGTTGCGATCGGTTGGGGATCCTTGATCGCGGCCGGCTCGTGGCGCTGGATGCCCCCGCGACGCTCCGCGCGGCGCTCGGCGGCGACGTCTTGACGATCACCACGCGGGAGCCCGAACTGATCGTCGCGCGATTGCGGGAATCGGTCACTCAGCCGCCGCGCGTGATGGGGGATCAGGTGCGGCTCGAGACGCCGGAGCCGGTGCGGGTGTTGAGCGAACTGATGACCAGTTGCGCGGACCTGATCGAGGCGGTTGCGGTCGCCAAGCCGACGCTGGAAGATGTGTTCCTGGCGCGCACGGGCCACCGCTTCTGGGAAACGGACTGAGAGTCCGGCCGATTCGCCCGACGGCCGAACCACGGGGGACGACCATGTTCGACGCGCAAACGGCGTTCGTGATCGGCCTGCTGTTGGCGTCAACCGCGTTCCTGATCCGTCGTGTCCTGAAGTCCGCGGCGGAAGGAGCGGCGGGGTGCGGGACGGGCTGCGACCATTGCCCGAAGACGGCTTTGGAGGTCGATCCGCAGCCGGCAGGCTTCGTCCCTTTGGAGACCTTGCGGATGGCGGGGGAGCGGCGTGAGTGAGCCGACGACCGATCCCATGGCGATCGACGTCGACACGGCGGTCACCTCGGCCGGCGACCAGACGCGGTTGCGGCGGCTGTTGTGGGTGATCGGCGGGATCGATCTCCTCGCCTTCGGGGCGATGTCGCTGCCCCGTTCGCTGCTGGAGGCGGCCCATCGGGGGTTGGGGCTGGGCGAGTTTCCGCGGGAACCGATCGCGGAGTATCTCGCGCGGTCCTCGTCGATGCTGTATGGTTGCTGCGGCGTGTTGCTGCTCTTCCTCAGCCGCGATGTCGCGCGGTATGCCCCGGTGCTGCGGTGCATGGCGGCTTGCGGCTGGGGGGCGGCGGGGTGTCTGATCGTGATCGATGCGACGGCCGGCCTGCCATGGTGGTGGCTGATCGCCGAGGGGACGAGCTGCGCCGGATTGTGGATGCTGGTCTGGCGGTGGACTCCGCGCGAAGCTGGGCATGCCAACCGAGGTTGATTGAGGCGACTCGACGAGGCGACGGGGATGAACCGTGTGGTGTTGCTGTTGGTTCGATGGACGCTGTCGGCGTGGGTGGGGGCCGCCGTGCTGTTCGTCGCCGTCGGGGTCCGCGAGGTGACCTCTCCCGAGTTCACCAGCGAGATCAAGGATCGGCTGGTGTTGTTGCGGTTCCCGCTGTTCTACGCGACGGGGTTCGCATTGGTGGGCTCGGCGTGGGTCGGATTGGGTTGGTTGGCGGCGACCAGCCGCGACCGGCGGTGGATTTGGGTCTGCGGGCTGGTGATGGTGACCCTCGCACTCGGGGGAATGCTCGCGGATTACCTGCTGATTTACCTGCCGCTCGAGACGCTGGTCAATCCTCCCGGCCAACCGCGGACGCAGCGGTTTCTGGGGCTGCATCAATGGTCGTCGCGCGTGAATACGGTCAATCTGGCGATCTGTTTAGCGGCCAGTTTGTGGTTGGGTTGGCCATGGTCGGAAGGGTACCGGCGGTCGAGCGGAGCAGCCGGGGAACCCGTTTGACGCGGCGATGTGATCGCGGCCCGGGCCGTCGAAACTTTTTGACCGGCGGGGGGTTTCTACTTCATAACCCGTAAGTCAGCTCGTTCGGTGTCGGACGGGTGATCGAACATGACGGGTCGGCCTGTGGAACGCCAACGGTATGGTGATTCCAAGCCCGCCTAGACGACCGGTTGCAAGACGACCGGTTCGAGGAGCAGTGCGATGCGTAAGTGCGTTCGGAGCATGTGGACGTTGGCGATCCTCGCCGGCGTGGGCGTCTCGGCATGGGCGCAGCCCCCTGGTCCGCCCGGAGGTCCCGGGGGCCCGGGCGGTCCGTTTGGCGGTGGGTTCGGCGGCGGTCGAGGGGGCTTCCCAGGCGGAGGGGATGCGTTCCTGCTGATGATGCCCGAAGTCCAAAAGGAACTGGGGATCACCGAGGATCAGCAGGCGCTGTTGCAGGAGATGATGGACGACTTGCGGAATTCGATGCCGCGGCCCGACTTCGCCGCGTTGCGGGATCTCGGCGAGGAAGAACGTCGCCAGAAGATGGAAGAGGTCCGTAAGCAAGGCGAAGAGCGGATGAAACAAGCCGAGGACGCCTTGAAGGTGATCCTCGATGAACAGCAATTCGCCCGGCATGGGGAATTGCGGCTGCAACGCCAAGGGGTGATGGCGCTGACCCGTCCCGAAGTTGCGGACAAGCTGCAGCTCACCGAGGAACAGAAGACGAAGCTCAACGAGATCCGGGATGCGAACATGGGCCAAGGAGGCTTTGGTGGCCGTGGTGGTCGCGGTCCCGGTGGCCCGGGTGGGCCCGGTGGCGGCCCGCGTGGTCCGGAAGGGGCTCCCGGGGCGGGTGGACCTGGCGGCGGAGCACCGGGAGCTGGTCCGGGTGGCCCGCGTCCCGATTTCCAGGCGATGATGGCCGAGATGCAGAAGCGCCGTGAAAAGATCGAAGCCGATGTGCTGGCGGTTCTGACTCCGGAACAAAAGACCGCGTGGGAAGGGATGCTCGGC
>CAYRVS010000191.1:0-1505 GCA_964427725.1 uncultured Planctomycetaceae bacterium
TCCTCGAGCACCTCGCGGGAGACGTGATCGGCCGCGACCAGCCCGAAATCGAGGTCGGCTCGGCGTTTCTCGTCGCGGGCCCTTATGACGACGTCGGGAATCAGGATCCCGTCGCGGCGGCTCGGATTCGGTCCGATCAGATGGACGAGATGATCCGCGCCACCAGCGAGGCGTTTCTCGGGCTGACGCTCGGTTGCGCCCGCTGTCATGACCACAAATTCGATCCGCTGCTGCAAAAGGATTACTACGCCTTGTATGCGACGTTCGCGGGGACGGTTCATGGCTCCCGCGAAGTCGCCAGCGCGGAAGACCGGCGGTCGCGCGAAGCGCGGTTGGCCCCCTTGCAACAGGCCCGCGCCCAGCGTGAGGCCGAGCAACAGGCCCACGAAGCGGATCTGGCGTCCCGCATCGCCGCGCGGAAAGACGAGCTGTCACAGGCCTGGGTCCGTCCTCCCGCGAGTCGATACCTTACCGAAGAAACCTTCGAGCCCCATGAAGCGAAGCACGTTCGACTGATCGTCGAAAACACCGATGTCGCGGGGCCCCCGAGGCATTATCGGATCGACGAGTTCGAGCTGTGGACCGACGAGCCCGAGCCGCGCAATGTCGCCCTCGCCAGCTTAGGGGCGATGGCGACGGGGGCGTCGCGCGATGCCAAAGACTTCGCCGGCGCGTACGGCGCGGGGCTGACGATCGATGGTCAATTCGGCGAGCGCTGGATCGCCGAAGGGCCCGAATTGATGATCACGTTGGCCCGTCCGGAGCGGATTCGGCGGGTCGTCTTTTCGAGCGATCGTCCCCGCGGGTTGACCGAAAACCATGCGTTGACGGTCTTTGTCGGCGACTACCGGATCGAAACGTCCGTCGATGGCGAAACCTGGCGAACCGTCGCGAGTTCGTCCGATCGACAACCCGCGTCCGAGCCGTGTCGCCAGGCGCGATGGACGCGGTTGGTGACGACCGAAGCCGATCGCACTCGCGCCGCGGAGTTGCAGGCGGAGTTGGCGCGACTCGATGCCGCGATCGCCCAGATCCCGCCGCTCCCCGTCTGGTGGGTGGGAACGCATCGGCCGGTTCCCGAGGGGCAGGCGGTCTTTCGTGGGGGGGATCCTCAGCGACCGGGGGAGCCCGTGGTCCCCGCGAGTTTGCATGTGCTCCGCGGTTTGCCCTCCGCCTACGCGCTGGAATCCGGCGCGGACGAAGGGGCGCGCCGCGTCGCCTTGGCCACATGGTTGACGTCTGCCGACCACCCCTTGACCGCCCGCGTCCTGGCGAATCGCGTCTGGCAGTATCACTTCGGCGTCGGGCTGGTCGAGACCGCGAGCGACTTCGGTTACATGGGAAGCCGCCCCTCTCATCCGGAACTCCTCGATTGGCTCGCGCACGAGCTGCGACAAGGGGGCTGGCGGCTCAAACCGCTGCATCGCCGAATCATGCTCTCTCAGGCTTATCAGCAAAGCGGCGCATGGCGTGAAGCCGCCGCGCGGGTCGATCGGCCGGCCCGG
>CAYRVS010000191.1:1515-5509 GCA_964427725.1 uncultured Planctomycetaceae bacterium
CGATGCCGACAGTCGTCTGTTGTGGCGGTTTCCGCCGCGTCGGCTGGCCGCCGAGGAACTCCGCGACACGTTGCTGTCGCTGGCGGGGCGACTCGATCGCGGCATGGGGGGGCCCGGGTTTCGGTTGTACGAGTATCAGCAGGATAATGTCGCCACGTATGTCCCGCTTGATCTCCATGGTCCCGAGACGTACCGCCGCGCGGTCTACCATCACAACGCCCGCTCCGCGCGGGTCGATCTGCTGAGTGACTTCGATTGTCCCGACCCGGCGTTCGCCGAACCCCGTCGCGCCGCGACGACCTCGCCGCTGCAGGCGTTGACGATGCTCAATCACGGATTCGCGCTCGACATGGCCCAGGCCTGGGCCGAACGGCTGTCCCATGAGGCGAACACGGTCCCCGATCAGGTGCGGCGAGCCTTTGCGTTGGCGTTGGCGCGGCCACCGGATGACGCGGAATTGGCCGCGGCGATCGGCTTGATCGAGTCGCACGGGCTGCGCGCCTTCTGCCGCGCCCTGCTCAACGCCAACGAGCTCCTCACCGTCCATTGACCCACCGTGAGTTGTCCCCTGCCGGAAAGTCCCTGTGATGTCGCTCCTCGGGTCGCTGCTGGATCGTCGCGGAATGCTGGGGCAGGTCGGCACCGCGCTCGCGGGCGTGGGGCTGCTCGATCTCACGCTGCGCGACGGCCGCGCGGCGGAGACCAAATCCGGCGCGGGATGGCTTCCCGAACGCGGCCTGACGCATTTCCCCGCCCGGGCCCGTCGCGTGCTGCAAATCTTCTGTCCCGGGGCCGCGTCCCACATCGACCTCTGGGACCATAAGCCCGAACTCTTCAAGCGCTCCGGCCAACCCCTCCCCGGCGAGGAGCAACTCGTCTCGTTCCAAGGAAAAAACGGTAACCTGATGGCCCCGCCGTGGGAGTTCGTCCCGTGCGGCGAAACGGGCAAGCGCATCTCGTCGTTGCTGCCCCACATGGCGCGGCATGTCGACGACATCGCCTTCATCCACTCGATGACCTCGAAGACCAACACACATGGTCCCGGCTGCGTCTTGATGAACACCGGCCACGCCCAGGAAGGCTTCCCCAGCGCGGGGGCCTGGCTTAGTCATGCCTTGGGGGCCGCCAACGAGAACCTCCCCACCTATGTCGCCCTTCCCGATCTGCGCGGCGAGCCCCCCAACGGCAAAGCGAACTGGAGCCAAGGGTTCCTTCCCGCCAAGCATCAGGCGCTGGTCCTCGCGGCCCATTTGAACATTCGGAACCTGCGGCGACCCGAGTCCGTCACGGTCGACGAGGAAGCCGCGACGCGGTCGTTTCTGCGGACCCTCAACGATGGCCACCTTGTCCGGCATCCGGGAGATTCCGCCTTGCCCGCGCGGATCGCGGCGTACGAGCTGGCGGCCAAGATGCAGCTCTCCGCCCCGGAAGTCTCGGACCTCGCGACGGAGTCCCAGGCGACCCATCAGCACTACGGGACCGACAGCCCCAACAAATTGCTCGCCGCCTACGCGCGAAACTGCCTGCTGGCCCGGCGACTCCTCGAACGCGGTGTCCGCTATGTCAACCTGTATTGCGCTTCGCGGGCCAGCGGGGTGGATGGATTGCTCAATTGGGACGCCCATCGGACCCTCAAGTCCGACTACGAGCGCCATGCGCCGATCTTCGATCAACCGACGGCGGCGCTCCTCGACGATTTGAAGACACGCGGGTTGCTGGACGACACGCTGGTCCTCTGGACGACCGAATTCGGACGGATGCCCACGCATCAGGCCGACACGACCGGCCGCGATCACAACCCCGACGCCTTCACCGTCTGGCTGATGGGGGCCGGGGTGAGGGGAGGCGTCAGTTACGGCGCGACCGACGAGTTCGGCCGCCGCAGTGTCGATCGCCCGACCAACGTCTGGGAGTTCTACGCGACGGTGCTCCACCTCCTAGGCTTCGATTTCGATCGCTTGTCGTGGTATCACAACGGCCTGGATCGCAAACTGACCGACGTCCACGGCCGCGTGATCACGGAGCTTTTGGCCTGATCACGCCGCCTCGGCCGCGCAACGTGACATCGCGCACGCTGAAGGAACGCTCCCCGTGACCGATGAAGCCCTCCGCGCCCTGCAGGCCCCGTTGAAGGAACGCTATCGCACCGACCCCGCCGCGGCGCTCGCCACGTTGGTGGTCCGCGGGACCCTTGATCTGCCGCGGTTGGCGTGCGACCTCGTCACGAATCGCGCGGCGGTCACCCATGCCGGACTGCACCCCATGGCGGGAGGCGACGGCGCCTTCGCTTGTTCCGCCGACATGCTCCTTGAAGCCCTTGTCGGCTGCGCGGGGGTCACCCTCTGCGCCGTCGCGACCGCGATGAAGCTCCCGATCACGGCGGGAACCATCACCGCCGAAGGGGACGTCGATTTTCGCGGCACCCTCGGCGTCAGCCGCGACGTCCCGGTCGGCTTCCTGGCGATCCGCCTCCTCGTCGAGCTCGACACCACCGCCGATGACGCTCAGCTCGCGAAGCTTGCCCAACTGACGGAACGCTACTGCGTGGTGGCCCAGTCGCTGAACGACGCGGCGAAACCTCGGATCACCTGCCGCCGAGCCTGAGGGCGCCAAGTTCACGGCATCGAGCCGCGGACCGGTCCGAGTCCAGGCGGTGACGAATCCCATCAGTCCGCATCAGCGACGGGGCCGACCGATATCCGGGCCAATCCCCGTGGTGCCGCACGGTCGGCAGCGCAACAACCCGTTTCCGCCGCAGACGCCGCAGGTGCCGCGAACGAGTTCGGTGGCCGGAATCATCGCGGACCCTTGACCGCCGACGAACATCTCGCGGCGGATCATGACCTTCTCCACCACCTGCCCATTAGCGCAATTGGAGTTCGTGCAGCGGAGATACCCCCACCCTTGGCAGGTGCAGCACGAAACATCCTGCAGTTCGATGTCGTCGACCGGTTGATCGGCTTGATCGTTCCGGGCGGTCGGGGCGACCGCCTTGGCGATCCCCATCGACTTCGCGCGGTGCTGCACTTCGAGAAACACCAGGCTGGTCCGCATGCGGGCATCCCACTCCTTCCAACCAACTCCGGCTCCCAGGTTGTCGGCGGCTGGTTGGTCGGGAATGTGACGGTTTAAGAAGGCCACGATGCGCGGACCACTGGTTGCAACCAAGGCATAGCCCGCCTTCATCGGCTCCATGCCGGTCATGAGTCCCACAACCTGCCCATGAAGGTCGCAAACGGGACCCCCGCTGAGCCCGCAGGGGGTTGGTATTTCAAGTCGAATCAATCCCGGGTCGACCTGACTCGCCTCGGTCGTGACTTTCCCGGTGACCTGGCGCGGCCCATACAACAGGTCGAGGTCGGGAGCAAAACTGTAGCTCCGGGCCTCCGCTCCCTGATCGACCGCCGCCCCGCTTAACGGCAGCGGCGCGGCATCCATCCCCTCGACCTGCACGAGCGCCAAATCCTCGGTTCTGGAGACGGCCCGCACGCGCCCGCGGCTTGGTTCTCCGGTCGTTCCGAGCCGGACCATCACTTGTTGCGCCGGACCCAACGCGTCGTTTTCCACGACTTGCCGACTCGTGACCACATACCCCGCCGCGACCACGAAGCCCGCGCCAAATCCGGTGGCCACGAACGTGGCCGGGGTCGAATCCTCGGGCCGAGGTTCGGGCAGGGACTCATCGTCCAACTCCACCGCCTCGCCGCCCTCACCCCAGGCTTGGACTAGCTGGGAGTAGAGCCAGCCCTTCCCGAGGCCATGCTGCAGATCGACTCCCGCCGCGTTTCGCACCTTCGCGGCCAACGCGACGAATCGCTGATGTTGATGCTTGGGGATGGCCAGGCGACCCGCATTCGCTTCGCGTTCGAGCCGATTCAAATTATGCACCAACTCCGGACATCGGGGTTGGAGCTCCGACAATCGTTTCCAATGCGTGAACGCCTTCCCGAACTGATCTTTTTGCTTGATGTACGACAAGGCGGCATTGTTGAGC
>CAYRVS010000191.1:5519-9548 GCA_964427725.1 uncultured Planctomycetaceae bacterium
GCGCCGGGAAGTAGTCGGGATGGACGCGCAACACGCTCTCGAAGGCTTTGGCCGCGAGGGCGGGTTTGCAATTGCCGCGCATCGACCACAACATCCCCTCCAGAAAGTGGGGTTCCAAGGCATTGGGATTGTGACGGGTGGCCCGGTCCAAGGCATCGAACGCGCGCTCGCCGTCGCGGTTCGCCAAGGCTTCTTTCGCCACCTCGAGCTGTTGCAGGCACTTCTGGGCCGCCCCTTGCAGTTCGTCGGCCGAGACCCACTGACCGCCGAACTTGACCAGTCGCTGTTCCTGCAGCAGTCGGTAGCGTTCGCGCTGCGTCCGGACCCGGGCCGCCAATTCGGCGGGCAAGCCATTCGGCTGAGCCGCCTCAAAATCGTCGAGAATCCGTAAGGCCGCGGTTGCCGTCCGCGCCGCGTTGGCTTGGACCAGAATGTCCTTCTCAAATCGCTTGGTCAGCGCTTCGTCATCGCCCGCCGCATCCACCGCGGGCGTGAGCGCGACCATCATAAACAGACCGAACAACCCCGACAAATCCATCAGGAACGTTGATGTCGTAGGGAACGCTGACGCAAGACGCCGCGTGAAGGGGATGGTCATGGTTTGGGCCCACAAACTGATGACAATCGAGCGCCTGACCGATGCAGATTATCCGCCCACGCTCCCCGCTGCCAGTTGGTTCACCCCTGCCTGGGAACCGCCCGGCGATCGCCTGACTCCTACAGCCCGCATTCCAGAACTCAAGCCGGTTTGGACTTGAGGAGGATAGGCTGGAAGGCTTATGCTGACTTGGACTTAAGCCGAAAGGTGTCGACATGGCCGATTGGCCGGGGGGAGATTGTCCCGCGTGCGGGGAGTGGATGCCTCCCAAGCAGGTCCATTGCCGCGAGTGCCGGCAACTCCTGAATCCCGAGCTCGCGCTGTCGAGCGTCGAGATTCCCGAGTTCGTGCCGCTGCAGGAGTTGGACGCGATGGTCGAGGTCGCCCCCCAAGGGCTGTTTGTCGCCTGTCCGAAATGCGGTGATGAGCTCAAGATCGCCCGGAAGTACTTGGGCGAGCGGGTCCAGTGCAAATTCTGCCAAGCCCCCTTCCGGCTGGATCCGACCAACCCGAAAGTCCGCGCGGCCGACGTCTATGCGACCTGCGCCCACTGCCAACAGCAACTCCGTTTCGCGGCGAAGTATGTCGGCGTGAAGGTCGCCTGCCGCTTCTGCAACGGCAAGCTGAATGTTGTGGCGCCCAGCGGTTCGTGAACGGCTTCGTCCCGCCCTCTGCCGTGTGGCGGCGCTCGCGGGCGAACTTGAAGCCAATCGCCCCATCTCGTGGTCGTAGTGCCGGATCGCTGACGGTGTACGGTCTTCCCGCCCCAGCCCGCATGGTTGGACCACAGAGGGGAGAATCCGCGCGATTTTGGCCCGAGTTGGGTGGCCCCGCGCGGGATCGTTGGCCGTTCTCTGAGATACGCGAAGTCCCGAGTAACCATACTTCCGTGGCGGCGGGCCTGCCGATGAAAGATTTTGAGAGATTTGACCGAATGGCGTCTTGAATCCACCGTCGCCACGCGGTAGTTTGAGTAGGTCGCGCGATTTGAATCGAACCGGATCGAGGTCGAGCAGGAGCATCCGGGGTGATCATGCTGAGCGATCAACGGCGGGATGAAATCCTGCAAATCGTTGAAAAGCAAGGGTTTGCCACGCTGCATGAACTGGTCGATCGGCTGGGCGCCAGCGAGTCGACCGTGCGGCGGGATTTGGAACATTTGGACGAAATCGGTCAGATTCGCCGCACTCGCGGCGGCGCGGCCTACACCGGCGATCACATGACCAGCTTCGAGGAACGCCACACCACGGCGCTCCCCCAGAAGCAGCGGATCGCCCGGGCGGTCGCGCAGGAGATCGAGCCGGGAGAATCGATCCTGCTGGATGGCGGCACCACCACGTTGGAAGTGGCGCGGTGTCTGGTGGGGAAGTCACTCCAAGTGGTGACCAACTCCCTGCCGATCGCCAACCTGCTGATGAATCAGGCGAATATCGAGTTGATCTTCCTGGGGGGATACCTCTATCCCCGCACGGGAGTGGCGCTGGGGCCCTTGGCGGCCAAGGCGCTGGAAGGCCTTCATGTCCGGCGGCTGATCCTCAGCAGCGGCGGGATCACCGAAAAGGGGCTGTTCAACAGCAACACGCTGCTGGTCGATTGCGAGCGCTTGATGATCGAGGCGGCGGACGAGGTGTGGGTCGCCGCCGACAGTCAGAAGTTCGGCCGGACGGCCTTGGCGTACCTGTGTCCGTTGTCCGCGGTGACGCGGATGTTTGTGGATCCCGGCCTGCCGGAGAAATGGCGGGCCGCCATGACCGAGGCCGGAGTGACGTTGAATCTTGTGGACTGAATGGCGGACGCCCAGGAATGGCCATCCCTGGGCATCGATCAAACACTGATACCCACTTATGAGCACATCCACCCTGTCCCGTGCCGACATCGAACGCGTGGTGCGGTCGGTCTTGACCAAACACACCGGCGCGGCTCCCGCGCCCGTCACCGCGGCGCGCAACCCGCTCGTCGTCAACATCTCCGCGCGGCATGTCCATCTCACGCAGGAGCATGTCGAAATCCTCTTCGGCAAAGGGGCCCAGCTCGAGCCGCACAAATGGCTCTATCAAGAGGGCTACTACGCCGCCAAGCAAACGGTGGCGGTGATCGGGCCGCGGCGACGGATGCTGCCGGAAGTCCGCGTCCTTGGACCCTGTCGCAGCGCTTCGCAAGTCGAACTCGCCTTCACCGACGGCATTTCGCTGGGGATCGATCTCCCGGTGCGGATCAGTGGTGACGTCAAGGGGACGCCTGGGTGCGTCTTGATGGGCCCCAAAGGGGTCGTCGACTTGAGTGAAGGGGTCATCCGCGCGATGCGGCACGTCCATATGGGACCGGGCGACCTGGCCCAATACGGCGTGAAGAACGGCGACAAACTGAATCTGCGGGTGGTCTCACCCTTCTGCACGACCACGTTGGAAGACGTCGTCGTGCGGGCCGATCCCACGGTGAAGCTGGAAGTTCACCTCGACACCGACGAAGGGAACGCCATCGATCTCGAACACGCGAGCGCGGTGGAGCTCGTCAAACCCGAACCGTGTGCCTGCAAGCATTAGTCCGCCGCCGGACGATCCTAAGACATTGAACTCCGTGTGAGCATTCCGAGTGGCCAAGGCGCGACCCAAACCGACCGAAACTCGCGGCCCGCGTCCCGCCCGGGCCCCTCGATCCGCTCCGATTGACCCTGTTCCTCCCGTGAAGAAAGACGAACTCGCGATGGCCGAACCGATGAAAGCGTTGGGGATGTTGGAGACCAAGGGCCTGGTCTGCATGATCGAAGGGATCGACGCCATGCTGAAGGCGGCGAACGTCCAGATGATCGGCTGGGACAAGGTCGGCAGCGGACTGGTCACCGCCTTCATCACCGGCGACGTCGCCGCCGTGAAGGCCGGGATCGACGCCGGGGCCGCCGCCGCCGGCAAGATCGGCGAAGTCATCAGCGTGCAGGTGATTCCGCGGCCGCACGAAGAACTCGCCGCGGTCTTGCCGAAGGGCAAGGGCGGTACCGGCAAGGCCTCGTAAGGACATCGCGCCGGTAGCCGCGGGGCGACGTCCCCGCGGACCCGACGGGACGTAACCCGTCGGCTTCGAGTTTTTGAACACACCTGTGGAAGCTCTCATGAACGATGCGATTGGTCTGGTGGAAACCAAGGGCCTTGTCGCCCAGATTGAAGCGGCCGACGCCATGCTGAAGGCCGCCAACGTCACGCTGGTCAAGCAGATTCAGATCGGCGGGGCTTACGTGACGACCGTGATTCGCGGCGACGTCGGCAGCATTCGCGCCGCGGTCGACGCCGGTTCCGCGGCGGCGGCCCGCGTGGGCGAGCTCGTCTCGTCCCACATCATCGCCCGTCCGGAAAAGACCTTGATGGAGTATTTCCTCTGAGCGCGGTCGCGAGCGGATGCGGTCGAAGGTGGATGGTCTATGGTGAGTGGTCTGAAGA
>CAYRVS010000192.1:0-9519 GCA_964427725.1 uncultured Planctomycetaceae bacterium
TTCAAGGCGCGAGACACTGGCGAGGCGTTTGCTTCCCTGCAATTGGAATACCCAGCCGCGCGAAACCCCATCCGTCCGAGGCTCTCGCGGGATATGTCGATCGCGAAGAATCCCAAAGCCGGACCGCTCAGCGCGGGATGTCTCGACACCGTGACATCCCCGTCAAGCCCGTTGGATGCCGGCACGATCACCCCCGCGACTCCGACAATCCGCGCCGGCCGTAAAATCGCTCCAATCGCGCCACCGTCTGTTCGATCGCCGCCTCCTCATCGTTCGGGTCCAGCCGCCCCGTCTCGATCAGACACCCGGCCAGTCCCACCAACTGCCTTCGTGAAAGTTGCGGGGAAAAAACCGTCAACAATCGGCGTTCGACCAAGTCCTCCAACCGTGTCACGTCTTCCTCCAGAATCAGCCGACGGACCAGCCGCGCGCTCCACGGCGTCGCGGGAATCATCTCGCGTGGCTCGTGGCGCACGGCCGCCAACAGCCGTCCACATTCCGTGCCGCACAAGTCCCATAACGCCGTGACCTCCTCGATGGTTGTCTCCGCTTCACGAGCCCAGGACGCGAAGTCCGGCGACGCCAAGCCGTCGGGATCGTTTCCGGGCAATCGTCGTTGCGCCAAGCTCGCGATCCGCGTTCCACCCAACCGCGGCAGCACGCGATCGACCACTTCCGCCGCGAACGACCGCCAAGTCGTCAGCTTGCCCCCGACCAGCGTCACCACGGGGATCCGCTCCAACTCCCGCCAGACAAGCGAATGCTCGCGCGAGATCGCCGCATTCTGCGCCGCATCGGTCCGCGGCAAGGGGCGGACGCCGCTGTAATGGGCCGTGATGTCCGCCGGCTCGAGCGCGATCCCGAAGACGTGTCGCACCATCTGCCGCAGGTAGTCGACCTCCCCCGGGCTCGCGCTCGCCTCATCCACCGGGCCATGGTGGGTCTCGTCGGTCGTGCCGATCAACACCTGATCGCCGAACGGCAGTGTGAAGACGGGCCGCCCATCGTGCGCTTCGGCGTAGACGGCTTGCCCCCGCAGTGCCGCGCACAATTGCGGCTGCGCCGTGATGAGATGACTGCCGCGCGTTCCACCGAAAAGCATCGGCCCCGCGAGCCCCAACTCCCGTAGCGTCTCATCTCCCGCCGCTCCGCTGGCGTTGATGATCAGACTTGGTCGCACGACCACGCTCGTCGTCCATGCCGGCCCCACAATCCGCCAACCGTCCCCTTCGCGAACTAGCCGTCCGTAGGGGATCATGGTCAGCGCGGTCTGGCGCTCCGCCGCGAGCCGCCGCGCATCGAGCAGCAGACTGAAGACCACCCGCTCGGGATGCCGCATCTGGGCATCGGAATACGCCAGCATCCCCGTGTACCGCCCCGGCGCGACGCGCGGCGCGCCCGTCGAGTCCAGCGCGACGACCTCGCTGGCGGGCAACCCGGCGTCGGCGGCGAGCCAGTCGTACATCGACAGACCGAGCCGCAGCGGCCAAAATCCCCGCGATCGTCCGGCCGGCAACCACGGCTTCAGCCAGTCACTGCGACGGCCGCCGCAAAACCCCACGGCCGACGCGACCAGCCCCGACCACGACTCCTTGACGGGAATGAAGAGTCGCAGCGGTTTGACGAAATGGGGCGCGAGCTCGAGGTTCGCGCGACGTTCCGCCAGCGATTCGCGGACCAGCCCGACGTCGCCGTATTCGAGGTATCGCAAGCCGCCGTGAATCAGCCGTGACGATTTCGCCGTCGCGCCGCTCGCCAGATCGCCGCGGTCGACCAGCACCACCGCGAGTCCGTTCGCCACCAATTCCCGCGCGATGGCGACCCCATGGATCCCTGCCCCCAACACCAAGACCGGCCGCGCTGCGACTCCGTTCGTCATGGCGGCCGATCATAATGGATGTGATGTCCGTTGTCCGTGGTCCGTCGTCCGTGGCAGGACGCGCGGACGCGACCTGTGATCTCGATCAGCCCATTCGTCACCGGCTCCGTAGGCCGATGCCACAGATGACGGACCACGGACCACGGACGACGGACCACTCGTCCAGCCTTGCAACCGCCCCCCGCGCCGCGCGACACTCTGCGACTCATCTGCCGTGAGTCCTCATTCTTTCGAGAGCATCGCATGTCGCGCTTCGGTTCGTGGTCGCTCCTGGTGCTGGCGGTTTTCCCCGGACTCGGTTTCGCCCAGAATCCGATGTATCACACGGTGACCCGCGTCGCCGAGGCCGATGAGGATTACGGCTTCCAAGGCGAGTACACCGGCACGCTGTGCGGTCACGGCACGGTCGGTCTGCAAGTCGTCGCGAAGGGACAAGGCCGGTTCACGGGACTCCTCTATCCCGGCGGCCTGCCTGGGAACGGTTATCACGGCGCGGCGAAGCAGGCGCTGGCCGGTTCGCGAGAAGGCGACGCGGTCACTCTCAGCGGCGAAAATCTCCATGTCCGGTTGCAAACCGGGCGCGCGGTCACCGTGACGCAGCCCACCGGCGGCTTGCTCGGTTATCTGCAACCTCTGCATCGTTACAGCGTCACGCAAGGAGCCGCCCCGCCCGCCGGGGCCCGGCTTCTCTTTCAAGGCTCCCAGCCAAGCGGACTGGTCGACGCGAAAGTCTCCGCCGACGGTCATCTCCAGATCGGAACCCTCACCGCCGAACCCGTCGGTGACTTCCTGCTCCACGCCGAGTTCAAAACCCCCTACATGCCGACCGCCGAGAGCCAGCAACGCGGCAACAGCGGCTTCTACATCCAGCAGCGCTATGAGGTCCAAGTCCTCGATTCCTTCGGTCAGGAACCCGCCTTCAACGAAGCGGCGTCGCTATACCGCTTCAAGGCCCCCGATCTCAACCTGTCGTTTCCGCCCCTCGTTTGGCAGACGTACGACATCCACTTCACCGCCGCGCGGTTCGATGCCCAAGGCGCTAAGGTCGCCAAAGCGAGGATCACCGTCCGCCATAACGGCGTGGTCGTCCAGAACGATGTCGCGCTCGAGAACAAGACCGGGGGCGGCAAGCCCGAAGGCCCCGAATTGTTGCCGCTCTTGCTGCAGAATCACGGCAACCCGGTCGAGTTCCGCAACATCTGGCTCCTCGATCTCCCCGCAACCACCACCTACGCCGCGGCGGCGACCGTCACGTGTCCGCCGACAAAATGGGGGCGACGCGCTCGGCGATGAAGACCCGGTGGACGCAGCCGAAGTGCCCCCCCAGATTGAACTGACCGACATACGCCATCCGATAGGGGTATTGCGTCAACCGTTCGGTGCCGGGGCGGAACCCGATCATCCCCGCCGACGGCCCCCACCGCCCATCCACCGAGCCGAAGACCGACGTCCCCAGTCCGACGAAGAACCAATCGAGATACGACGAGAAGCTCCACAGGCCTCGCTCGGTGCGGACTTCGACCGGCGCGAGATCAAACCCGGGGGAAACCGCCGCCGCCAACAAAATCACCCCGGTGACGCGGTGCGCTACCGGCAGTGCGCGCACGGTCAGCAGCGCCATCGCTCCCCCGCCCGAATGCCCGATGAGCCAGACCGGTCGGCCGGGATACTCCCGTTGATACGCCGCGATCTGCGCCGCCAGCCGTTCGGCAACCCGCAGATTCCGCCGCCATGACCGCAAATGGTAGAGCGCAAGGAGCTTGTTCCCCGTCGTCCAATCGACGATGTCGAGCGCGTAGGGAACCCCCGCATCGAGCAGCCCTTGCAGGATCGCGATGTTGAGGAAGCTCCGCCCTTCGATCCCGGGCAGAATCAGCACCAGCCCGCGCTCCAGCCGCGCGGCGTCGGCTTGCCGGATGAACCCGCCGCGCAGGAACCAGCCCAGCGGCGCGACCAGAAAGGTCGCCAGACAACTCCACCCCCGCCACCATCGGGGGCCCCGGCTGCTCGCCATGGAACCGGCCTGAACCGTCGCGGTCACTCGCGATCCTCGCGACGGCCTTGGAGCAACACTGGCACCCGCAGCACCGGCGACAGCGCGTCGGTCGTCTCCAGCGTGAGCAGCGCCTCGGAACGCCCCGGCGGGACATCCTTCGCCACCGTCACCTGAATCCGCATGGACCGGCCCTGTTCAGGATGATCCGTGGTCTCGATCAGCTCCGCCGTGATGTGCGGGGAATTCGCGGTGATCTTCGTCACCTCGGCGGGTGACTCCCGCGTATCGGTAACGATCAATTCATGCTGCGTCGGCTGATCACTGAGCTGATAGACGATCAGCGCCCGCGGCTTGACCGACATCTGCCGTTCCGGCACCTCGACCCGAAACGTCACCCGCACCTCGCGCGGTTCGGGGTCGCGGTAGCGAATGTCGGCGGTGTAACTCTTTCGGCCCGGGGTTTCGTTCGCCGGTTGCATCCGCAGCATCACTGCCCCCGTCTCGCCGGGGGGCAGTTCCTTGACCGACAGTCGCGGTTGGAGGCAGCCGCAACTCGGAATGACTTCGTCGATGACCACGCTCTCGGTCCCGCGGTTCTCGAAGACGAACGTTCCGTGAACCTCGGTGGTCGGCTGAATCTTCCCGAGGTCGACCAGATATTGATCGAGCGCCAAAGCGGGGCGTTTCGCCGGTTCCAGCCGTTGCGGCCGCGAGGGAAACGCGGCGTGAACCACCAGCGACCACAAACACGGGGCGACGGCGAGGCCCACACAGACCGCGCGCCAGCTTCGAATTGGCCCAACGTTCATCGATTTGACCCCAGCGGGGGGAGTGACCAGCCTCAACCGTTGCGGGACTTACCACGTCGGCGGGGAGGGGGACAATCCCAGTCTCGTTCCCGTAAGGATGATCGCGCGTTAACTGGACCCACCCGCTTCGGGAAACCCCAACCGCTTCGGATGGATAACAGTAACCCATTGTCGTATCGAGCGATACGTTTCTTCGGCGAGCGCGGAATTGAGCGTTTCGCGTGAGGGGACTTTGCCGGTCAGCGAGTCCGGGAAAATTGGCGAAACTTTGCCCGTTGATCCGGTGCTGCGTGAAGCTCCGCATTTCTTAGGCCACGTGTGAGGACCGTGTCGATCTTGCGAAAGACACCCAATGGCCTGAAAGCGCTCACGGGACGGGCCGTACGGGGTCGTGTTGATCGTGGATGTCGGGGAGTTCGTCGTCCACGTTCAGAACGGCACGGGCCGGAGGCTCGGACCTGGCGCAATCCACCACGGATCGCGACGCCAATCGGAAACAGACGCGCGTTAGAACACAGGGAGTTCCAGATGCGGACCATTCGTCAGATGCGATTTGCCGACTTCATGGGCGCGGGGGCGTCCATGGTCCTCGGCACCGCGGGCATGCTCTTCAGCAGCGCCCTTTACGCCGGGGACGCGTGCACCCCGGCCGGTTGCACCCCCACCTCGCCCACCTGCCAGCAATGCGACCAAGTCTTCGCCGACGCGGCCGCCAAGCTGAAGAACCTCGATCCCGGCTGCTGCGCCACCGCGCCGGCGTGTGCCGCGCCCGCGGCCGGCTGCGCCCCGCAAGCCAGCGTCTGTGAACCCGACGCCGTCTTCGGCTGCGGGGAAAAGAGCGGCCTCGGCTCGTTCTCGATCATGGGGATGTTCGACGACGGCTGCGGCGGCAACAAGCTCGCCGACAACGGCTTCTTCGTCAACGGCTGGACCCAGTTCAAGTACAGCAACAATCCCGACGGCTCGTTCGCCGGGAACGCCCAGGTCCTCGACGACCGGGAAGAATGGGACCGGTTCGCCCTGAACCAGCAATACCTGCGGTTCGGCAAGGCGGCCGCCGTCACCGACTGCAAGAACTTCGACTGGGGTTTCGGCGTCGACATGCTCTACGGGCTCGACGGGAACGACGCCCAGTCGTTCGGGAACAACCCCGGCGAGTTCGACTTCGCCAACGGTTGGGACCACGGCAGCTATGAATGGGCGATGCCCCAGCTCTATGCCGAAGTCGCCTTCGGTCGTCATACCGTCAAGGCCGGTCACTTCTACACGCTGCTTGGCTATGAAGTGGTTCCCGCGACCGGCAACTTCTTCACCAGCGCCCAACTGACGTTCTACAACAGTGAGCCCTTCACCCACACGGGTGCGATCGTCGCCACGAAACTTAGCGACAAGCTCACCGTGCATAACGGCTGGGTTCTGGGGATGGACACGGGCTTCGATCAGTTGAGTGGCGGCAGCGCCTATCACGGGGGCTTCATCTTCAACGCGACCGACGACACCGCGGTTACGTTCATGACGGTTGCGGGTGATCTTGGTTGGCGCGGCAACGGCGCCATCAACAGCTTGATCCTGTCCCACAATTGGACCGAGAAGCTGACCACCGTCCACCAGTTCGACGTCTTGTCGACCGACAACCGCTTCTCGCCGTTCCCCTTGTTCCCCGGGTTCCAAGTCCCGACCGACTTCGCGGCCATGGGCGTCGCCCGTGACTCGATCGGCCAGATCAACTATGCCTTCTACGAAATCAACGACAAGTTGAAGGCCGGGGTCCGGCAGGAATGGTACAAGGCCGACAGCGTCTCGTACTACACCGTCACCTACGGGGTGAACGTCAAGCCGACCGAGAACCTGCTGATTCGTCCGGAAGTCCGCCACATGTGGGCCCCGGGCAACCAGAACCTCTACGGTGCCGGCGAAGACCTCTACAACCAAACGGTCTTCGGGGTCGACGCCATCGTGACCTACTGAGTTCCGACTCGGTCGACACACGCCTCCACGTCTGATTCTCCCGCCGGCCGGACTTCCTCGCGAAGCCCGGCCGGTTGGCTTTATGGGGGGGACACCAACTGGACCGGAGCGTGACTCCCAAGAAGCGGCGCGGCGTCAGCCCGCCGTGCGTTGGTCCCAAAGTCATCCCCCAAAGACCGACGCGGCGGATGTCACACGACTCGATCAACTCCGCACGACGTCTGCCTGTCTGCCACTCGCGACCGTCGCTCATGCCGAGGTGACTCTTCGACCGCTCGATCCCTGGCAGCCGAGCGACGCCGCGCTCCATGGAGGCACCTCGTTCCAGGCGCACGCAGACACGGCGGGCTGACGCCGCGCCGCTCTTTGTTCCCGACCGAGCCCGCCGCGACGGCATCGTCTCCGCGTCATCCCACATCGTTCGCGGGTGGCCCTGGTTGACCGTAGGTCTACCAGGGTGGCGCAGCCACAAACCTCATGGGCACGATCTCCAGAGACGCTTGCGGGCCGATCCAAGGATGCTTGTCGCGACCGCGACCCCGGTAGCCTGAAGACAGGCAACCGGGGCCACCCGCGTTGTCACCGCCTCCGATGCTACGCCAGTGGCGTGAGTTCCAAGTCCACGGTCAGCATGTTCATGTTGGTCAGGAAGCCGAACACCTTCCCCAGCACCCGCCGACGCCGGGGGAACATCAGCCCGGCCACGCTGCCGTAGTTCTCGTAGTGGTGTGCCGCCGTGGGGCCGGGGCCAACGATGTCGGCCTTGTAGTCCACCCGACGAAGTAGGCCGGTGGCGTCGAAGTGGAAGGTTTGACGGCGGGAATGGCAGTCGAAGCCCTGCGGGTAGTCCAGCGTCACCCGACCCCACTTGCCGCCATCCCCGGAGTATGACTTGAACCCGACGAACGATAGGGCGGGCAGGCTGAACGGGTAGCTGTGGTAGTTCGGCATCGAGTACCCGATGAAGTAGCTGATGTCGAGGTTCGACCACTTGCGGAGTTTGCGGAACAGCCCGGCGAACGTCCTCCGGTACTCCGGGTGTTCTTCGACCATCCGGCCCGCTCGGTCGTCACGAACGGCCACGCCGCCGCCCTCGTAGACCGTCGTGCGGTCGGGCATCGGGAAGGCCGGGAACTCGGTGCGTTGGGCTTTCGGGTTCACCACGAACACGGTCGGCAGGGTGAAGGTGCGGCCCGCCCCCTTGAGGTTGCCGACGATCCCGCCGAACGCCTTCGACTCCACCCGAAGGCCGGGGAACGCCTCCCACGCCGCCCAGCCGCCGTGCCGCTCGATGGCCCGTTCCACCACCGCCCTCGCCTCGCCCGGCCATTTGGCGAACATCGTGTTCGTCTTCTCCACCATATCCTTCTCCTTGTATGTGCAAGTAAATGGGAACAAAAAAAGTCCTACCCGCCTGCTGTGGCCTGCACCAGACGCCGCTCGATCTCGGTGAGGAGTCGAACGCCGTCCTCCCCCAGCACCGTCGTCGCCCGCTCCTGAGCCTGCCCCCACAGCTTCATCGCCTTCTCCATCAGCCGCCGCCCGTCGTCCGTGACCCGGAACGGCTGCGTCCGCTTATCCTCACTTGGGACGATCTCTAACCACCCCTTCGCCACCATCCGCTCGACGTTTCGGCTGAGGGTGGACGTGTCGAGGATGAGGACTTCGCACACCTCGGTTGGCTTGGCCGTGCCGCACTTTGCGGCGACAACGAGGATGTTCAACTGGCTCACCTTGAGGCCGAGGGGCCGAAGGGCGTCGTCGTACAAGTTCGTGACCACACGGTTCAGCATCCGCACCCGGACGGCGATGCAGCTTCGGGCGATAGCGTCTTCGGCTCGGTGCTTTGTCCCCATCGCTCCCTCCCTTCGTGTCCGCTCGTTGTATATGCAAATAATCGGGGCGTCAAGGTATCCTCGCCGCACCGTGCCAAATAGGTTCGCCGCCGACTACGCCACCGAACACGCTGGAAAACACGGTCGGCAACCACCCCGCCTGACGTGCCATTTTGACTCTACCCTATTGACACAGTTCGGTAGGGCCGGTTCCACCGGCCACCTTCATCGGTTGACATTCCGGCCGGTGGAACCGGCCCTACAAGACTGGCCAGTGGATTCATCCCCAAGAGATGGGCGCGAAGGTAGTGGTAGCCTGCCTCACGCATCTGGCCGTGAACCACCGCGTTCTCCACGCCTACGTCCACCGCATCAAAATCGACCCCAATGGCCAAACGCGGCACGCTCATCCTCCCCGCCGACGCCTTGGCCTGCTTGGAATCCGAATTCTCCGCTCGGCCCACGCTCGAAGACCTGATCGTGACTCCCAAAGAGCGGCGCGGCGTCAGCCCGCCGTGCGTTGGTCCCGAAGTCATCCCCCCCCAAGACCGACGCGGCGGATGTCACACGGCTTGATCAGTTCCGCACCACGTCTGCCTGTCTGTCACTCGCGACCGTCGCTCATGCCGAGGTGACTCTTCGACCGCTCGATCCCTCGCAGCCGAGCGACGCCGCGCTCCATGGAGACACTTCGTTCCTGGCGGACGCAGACACGGCGGGCTGACGCCGCGCTGCTCTTTGTTCCCGACCGAGCCCGCCGCGACGGCATCGTCTCCGCGTCATCCCACATCGCACCCTTCAGTGGTCGCGGGGAACGGAGTAGGATGCGGTTGGGATGAAAATGAGTCTGTGGGTCGCCGCTGATGGGACCCTTCCTAGGATGCGGGATCGAGTCGGACCTATGCGGATTCTGGTGGTTGGGCAGGGTGGTCGCGAGCATGCTTTGGTGTGGAAGCTGAAGCAGTCGCCGCGGGTCGAGACGGTCTTTTGCGCGCCGGGGAACGCCGGCACCGCGCGCGACGGGGTCAATGT
>CAYRVS010000193.1:0-6960 GCA_964427725.1 uncultured Planctomycetaceae bacterium
CGCGAGGATCACGCATTGCCCCATGTTGGTTTCGGTGCTGACGATCACGCCCCGCTTGCTGGCGAGGTGGCCGGTCACCGACCCCTGATACTCATCCGGGATTTCGACTTCGAGCTTCATGATCGGCTCGAGCAGCCCGAGGTCGCACTTCGAGAGGACTTCGCGCATGGCGTCGAACCCGCAGATTTCGAACGCCATTTCGCTCGAGTCGACGTCGTGGTAGGACCCGTCCTGCAAGCGCATCCGGACACCGACCACTTCGCACTCGCACAGCGGGCCCTTCACAAGCGCCCGCTGGAAACCCTTGTCGACCGGGGCGATGTATTCCTTGGGAATGCGGCCTCCGGTCACTTCGTTGACGAACTCGTAGGGCAGGACGGCGTCTTCCGGCAGCGGTTCCATCACGCCGACCACGTGGCCATACTGACCCGAGCCCCCGGTCTGCTTCTTGTGCTTGTAGTTGAACTCGACCGACTTCGTGGGCGTTTCGCGGTAGGCGACCCGCGGCTGGCCGACGATGCACTCGACCCCGTATTCGCGTTTGATGCGTTCGACATAAATGTCGAGGTGCAACTGCCCCATCCCGGCGATCAGCGTCTGGCCGGTTTCCTCGTCGGTCATCACGCGGAAGGTCGGGTCTTCGCGGCGGAAGCGTTCCAAGGCCTTGCCGAGCTTGTCGGCCCCTTCGCGCTTCGCCGGTTCGATCGACAGCTTGATCACCGCGTCCGGGACGAAGATGCTTTCCAGGGAGTAGTTCACTTCTTCCGAGCAGAACGTGTCCCCCGAGGCGCAGTCGACTCCCACCAGCGCGATGATGTCGCCGGCTTCCGCGCCGTCGACGTCTTCCCGCTCGTTGGCGTGCATCCGCACCAACCGGCCGAAGCGAATCCGCTTGCCGGTCCGGGTGTTGATGTAGCTGTCCCCCTTGACGATCTTGCCTTGGTACAGGCGGGTGTACGTGAGCTGGCCGTACTGTTCGACGACCGTCTTGAACGCCATGCAGACCAGCGGCTTGGTCGGGTCGGACGACAGCGGGACACGGTTCCAACCCGGATCGGCGGGGGTGCCGTCGGCGGGCGGCTTCTTGTCGAGATCGATCGCGGTGAGCTCGCGGTCGGTCGGACACGGCAGGTACATGGTCACCCCGTCAAGGAGCTCCTGCACCCCCTTGTTCTTGTAGGCCGAGCCCATCATCACCGGGACGATCTGGTGGGCCAAGGTCGCCTCGCGGATCGACTTGCGGATCAGGTCCTTGGGGACTTCCCGCTCTTCAAGGAGCAGCTCCATGACCTGATCGCTGGAGAGCGACAACTGCTCGAGCATGAACTGCCGGGCTTCGTTCGCTTCGTCGGCGTATTGGGCCGGAATGGCTTCGTAACGGACGTGTTCGCCGTCTTCGCCGTCGAAGTAGGCGGCCCGCATCTCGATGAGGTCGATGACCCCTTCAAAGGCCGATTCGGCCCCCATGTTCACCTGCAGCGGGACCGGGGTGACCATCAGCTTTTCCTGAATGGCCTTGATCACCTTCTTGGGGTTCGCGCCGGTGCGGTCCATCTTGTTGATGAACGCGATCCGCGGCACCTTGTAGCGCTTCATCTGCCGGTCGACGGTCAGGGACTGGCTTTGGACGCCCCCCACCGAACAAAGGACCAGGATCGCGCCGTCGAGGACGCGGAGGCTACGTTCCACTTCCACGGTGAAATCGACGTGGCCGGGGGTGTCGATCACGTTGACCGTGTGCCCCTTCCACTGCACCTGGGTCGCCGCCGAGGTGATGGTGATCCCCTTCTCCCGTTCGAGCTCCATATGGTCCATCACCGCGCCGACGCCGTCTTTCCCCTTCACTTCGTGAATGGCGTGGATGCGGCCGGTGTAGAAGAGGATCCGCTCGGTGAGCGTCGTCTTGCCGGAGTCGATGTGGGCGGAAATCCCGATGTTGCGGACGAGTTTCAGGTCCATAGTGACGGATCTTTTTCGGTGGGTGCCGGAGTGCGGGAATGCCGCTCCGGGAGGTCTGGAGGCTACGCGGGCCGCGGCGACAACGAGGGCCGGGGCGGGGTCAACCGTCGAGGCGAACGACCGGGAAGATCTTCGCGGGGAGGCTGGGGGGACCAGCAAACTTGGCCAAGGGGGCGTCGACGCGGAGTGACAAGGTCCCGGCGACGCGAGGGGGGGCCCGACAAGACCGGGAGAGCGAGAACCCGCGGCTCGTCGTACCACGGCGGCAGCCAAAGCGCTACCGTCGCGGCGGCCGGAGCGGAACGACCACGTCGTCCAACTTCCGGTCCGCCACGCTTAGGACAGAGGCGGCGGGGCTTCCCAAATCAGCATGATGACTCGTGAATTTCGATCCGCAAGGGTGGGCCAGCCGTGGCGATCACCAAGACGATACCTCGTCCTCATGGATTCGTCGGTTGGCGGGTCTCGGCCGGATCGTCGAAGCGGGTGGGCAGTGACGGCGAGGCGAGGGTTCTCGGCGGGAGCCGTCGAAGATCATCGACGGCCATCGATCCGATGGGCCAGGCGCACGCTCATCCCTGAAATCGCCTGCGACGCAGGTCATCTTAACGTTAGTCAGCCCCGGTGGAAAGGGCAGGATCGCCAATTTTTGATGAACAGACGGTTCACGAGGGGTGTCGCCGAGTGGTTGAACCACTGTCCGAGACCCCGCTCCACCGCGAACCGTCCCCTACGTTACAATCTTGCCGCGACGATCGTGGAACTTTCTTGCTGCTCACCCGGATGCGACGTGCCCCCCGCCCCGCCCCCCTCGTTCACACCGACCCTCTCCCCGCGCACGATCCGCGAGGTCGCCTACCGCGTCTTGGAGCGGCATCGCCTCACCGGAGGCTGGGTCCAAGACGATCTCGCCGCCGAATTCGCGCGCGGAGCCTGGTCGCCCGCCGATCGGCGGTTGGCGACCGAACTCGTCTGCGGCGTGGTCCGTCGCCGTGAAACGTTGACCTGGCTGCTCAAACCCGCGATCAGTCGACCGTGGGAGAAGATCGAACCGGAGCTCGTGACGCTCCTCTGGCTGGGGGCCTATCAACTCGTCTATCTCGACCGCATTCCCTCCTTCGCGGCGATCCATGAGACCGTCGAACTGGCCCGCGCGCTGGGACAGGTCCGCTGGACCGGCTTCGCCAACGGGATTCTCCGCTCATTGGCCCGCGCGCTGGGAGACGCCAAAACCGATGAGCCGGGGCCGGCGGCGATCCCGCTCGGCGAGCGTCAGTTTCGACCCATCGCCGCCGAGGTCTTCCCCGATCCGCGGACCGATCTCGCGGGTTATCTCGCGGCGGCCTACAGCCTGCCCGCTTGGTTGGTCGCGGGTTGGTCGCGGGAGTACTCGCCGGACGACTTATGGACGATCGCCGAGGGGACGCACGCCTCACCAGCGATCTACATCCGCGTCAATCCACTCCGAGGAACACGCGAGGAATTGACGGCGCTGTGGGACGCCGCCGGGATTCCCTGGGAATCGACCCCCTTGCCTGCGGGGCTGCGACTCGTCGATGCGGGGCCGATCGAAGCGGTGCCGGGCTATGCGGACGGCCGGTTCTCGCCGCAGGATTTGACCGCGATGCAGGCCGCCCCGAAATTGCAGCCGCGTCCGGGGGAACGGATCTGGGATGTCTGCGCTGCGCCCGGGACCAAGACTTGTCATCTGGCGGAACTCTCGGGCGATCAGGCGATCGTCACCGCGACCGATGTCCACGTCGCGCGGCTTGATCAAGTGCAACGAGGGGCGGCGCGACTCGGCTTGAAATCGGTCTGCACGGTCCCGATCCGGGAAGACCTGGTTGATCTGCCGCGCGGGCCGTTTGATGGGATTCTGGTCGACGCCCCTTGCTCGAACACGGGGGTGCTGCAGCGCCGGCCCGAGGCGCGTTGGCGACTCACGCCGGGCGATATCGCCGAGTTGGCGGAACTGCAGCGGCGGATTCTGACGGCGGCGGTCAGTCGACTCGCGCCGGGAGGGCGGCTGATGTATGCGACGTGCAGCATCGAGCGGGCGGAGAATCAGCGGGTGGTCGCGGCGGTGCGCGCGGAGTTCCCGCAGTTAACGCTTGTCGAGGAGCGGACGTATTTGCCCGGGGCTGGTGGGGATGGGGGGTATCAGGCGGTGTTGCGCGCCGGGAGGTAGGACCGAGGGGATGGGACCCCTCGGCTTCCGGGGGAATGTTCAAAGAGTGACGATGGTGCCCGTCCGGGCGGATTGATCGAGGGCGGCGCAGACTTCCTGGACGCGGAGCGATTCCTCCGCCCAGTCGACGCCCCATTCGCCGTTCAGTACGCGGCGGCAGAACTCGGCGACCAAGGCGTGCTCCTGACTGGCGGTCTCCGCCTGCCGGACCGAGGAATTGCCATAGGTGTCATGTACCCAAAAGCGGGCCTTGTCGTTGCTCCAGGGGCGGGTGAAGTCGTCGCAGACCAGCGACCCCGACGTCCCCGAGATTTCGAGCCATTTCCGCATCGAAGACTCGAAGCCGCAATCGAACGACGCCATGACGTCCTCGGGAAACCACAGGACACCCGAGAAGGTGCGATCGACATCGTCGACATACCGTCCCGTCCCCCAGACCCGCGAGGGGAGTTTTCCCGTCGCCCAGAGCGCGGCCCCAACGCAGTACCAGCCGAGATCGAGCAGCGAGCCCCCGCCGAGCTCGTGGCGATAACGCAGATCGTCCGGTCGTAACGCCGCTCCGGGGATGGTGAAGGCCGAGGTAATCCGACGCAGTTGTCCGAGTTCCCCGGCGGCGAGGACTTGGTGCATCCGGGCGGCGCGAGGGTGATGTCGCCACATCACGCCGTCCATCAGCAGCCGGTGGTATTGACCGGCGGCGGCGACCATCGCGCCCGCGGCTTCCGAGCCTTCCGCAAGCGGCTTTTCGCAGAGGACATGGCGGCCGATTTCCAGGGCGCGGATTGTCCATTCGGCATGCAGCGACGGGGGAAGCGGAATGTACAAGGCGTCGAGCGAGGTGTCGGCGAGGAGCGCTTCATAGCTCCCATAGGCCACCGGCACCTGATGTTTCGTCGCCCACTCCCGGGCCCGGATCTGGTCGCGGCTGGCGATCGCGACCAATTCCGCATCGGGGTGATCTTGGATCGCCCGCGAGATTTTCTCCGCGATCCGGGCGGTCCCCATGATCCCCCAGCGGACCCGTCGTCCCGATTCCGACATTCGCATCCCGATTTCTGGTTGAGAGCGCGGCCCGGTCAGCGTTCAGGGCTACAGCCGATGGAGGACGCGGGGCCCAATGCGTCCACCGTCACTGCTGGTCGGCACAGAGCGGTGAGCGTCGGGCTCGTTGTCCCGTGACCGCTCTTCAATTCATAGCAGAGCCTGCCACAAAGCCAAGGGGAACATCCGCCATGAAGCAAGCGTTTAGGGGAAACACTCATTGGTGTCTCGCGGCCTTGTGTGCGGCGGTGTGCCTATCGGCGGCGAATCGCGGCCCCATTCGTCAGTTGCGGCTCGATCCCGCGGCGGAGGTCATCCCCTTATTCACGGGGGTCGATTCGGGGGCCTTCACGACGCGGATCTCGCCAACCGGGCCCGAGCTTTCCCATGTGATCGTGACGAATGTCTCCGCCGAGCCGCTCACGGTCGGGTTCCCGAAAGCGGCGGTCGGCGTGCAGGTTTTGCCTCAAATTGGCAACGGGTTCGGGCAG
Organism: uncultured Planctomycetaceae bacterium; assembly: GCA_964427725.1. Taxonomy (GTDB): domain Bacteria; phylum Planctomycetota; class Planctomycetia; order Planctomycetales; family Planctomycetaceae; genus DSVQ01. Next base: position 5,680 of record CAYRVS010000193.1, read on the forward strand.
AACAACGCGGGGGGATTCGGTCAGGGGACCAACGGTCAACAGGGACAAGCGCAGGATATCGGCGGGACCTTTCAGGGGGGCAATCAGGGACAGAACGGGAATTTCAATCCGGCAGGGAATGGCCTCTTCGCCCCCGGTTTTCCCAGCCTGCCGCCGGAGTGGGATGCCGCGGACTACGCCGACTACGGCGGTCTGGCGACGATCCCGCCGGGAATGTCGATCTTGGTCCAACTCAAAACGGTCTGCCTCGATTACGGCGCGCCCGACCCGCAACCGCGCATGGATTACCGCTTGCTCCCCGTCGACCAGTTCACGCAGGATCCACATCTGATCGCGCTGCTCGAGAACTACACCGAGCGCGTGCCGCCCGACGTGATGCAGGCCGCCGCGTGGCATGTCGCCAATGGGCTGACATGGTCGCAACTCGCGCAGTTGCCGCGGCGGTCTTTGGCGGGAATCGTCGCCCCGGTGTTTCAGACGCGTGATCTGCAACTGGCGCAGCGGCTGGTGACCGAGACGCGGCCGGAGGAACCGACGGTGACCCTGGTGGTTCCCGGCACGCGGTAGGCATCGCGCGGATCCAGACGGTCGACCGTAGTGATGTAGGGTGCGTCTTGACGCACCACGGTGATGGGCAACCGCCGATTGGTGCGTCGAGACGCACCCTACTGGTGGCTGAAACCCGGCCGCAAGAGCCGGACGTGGTCTCATCCCCACGGCATCACGGTGACGGCTTCGCCCGCGGCAACGACTCATCCTGACGTGATGCTCCCGCTTCATCAGTGGCGGCACCACGAAACCGGAAGCCGTAGTTTCCATGCGAGGTCGCCAGCAGGATCTCGGGATGGGCGCGATGAAAGGCCTGGATGGCGGCCTCCGACACCGGGCAGCCGGTCACATAGAGTGTCCGCAGCGCGGTGAGTGACTGGAGCGCGGCGAGTCCTTCATCCGTCAGAGTGCTGTTGGAGAGATCGAGATTGAGGCAGCAGACATGCGCCGCCAATCCACGGGCCATGGCATCGGCATGTCGATGCCCGCGGAGTCGCCACAGGCCGCCCGGCTGGAAGTAGCCGACATCGTCCCAGTCCTGTTCCGTGGGTTTGAGCTCGACGGGAGCCTGCTGCCCGCAGCTCCATTGAAACCACCGCGGATCATCGAGTTGGACGCGGTCGGTGATCGGTTGGAAGGCCCAGTCTCCGCCGGCCGCCATGATGGGCCAGCCCCGCTCGTACAGGCGGATCATGGCGGCGCGGGCGAGGTCGATCCCGGCCACACGCATCC
>CAYRVS010000193.1:6970-9497 GCA_964427725.1 uncultured Planctomycetaceae bacterium
CATCCCGGACGGCTCGGCGACCACGATTTGAAGGCGCGGATGCGCGGCTTGGACCGCGGCGACCGCCTCCTCCGTGACGGGTTTTGTCAGGAAGATGTATCGCAGGCCCGGCGCCGTCGCGAGGCCCAGCAGGTTGATCGCCGCGTCGGAATTGTCGCACCAGATCACGCGCAGCGCGGAACAACCCGCCAGCGACGCCCCCTCATCATCCACCGACCTCGCGTGGAGCCATAAAACTCTCAGGGCGGAGCGATTCGTCAGCTCCGCCAATCGCGAGGTTTGCCAATCGGCCGTGGTGATCCCAAAATTCCACAATGATCGGGCCTCCCGCAGATGCGACAGCTCGACGCCGCGTGCCGTCGTCGCGTGAAAGACCAGTTCATCCAGATGGCGCAATCCCGCCACGGCCGCGAACGCCGCCTTGGCCCCGGGATGGGCGCGCTTGAGATGCCAACTCTTGAGGATGAAAGGTTCGACGGGGAGCGCGGTGGCCGAGTTCACGCCGAAATCTTGCATAAACCGCCCGTTGGTCGGATCGATCACCTGCCCCTGCACCGAGCCCCCGGCGTTCAGCGCGGCCTCGGCGGCGCGACGGTTGAGAGCGGCATATTCCGGTTCGATCCACGACAACTCGAGGCGTTGCGGTTCGGGAGCGATCAACGACTGAGGCTGGTTGCCGGAAACCTTGCCGGCCAAACTGGCCCGCACGGCCTCGACCGTCAGCGCCACGCGGAAGCCGATGTCGTGGCCTTGGTGCGACGGGTCGCGGGCATGACGAAATGACGAACGGCAGAATGCCGCGGGGTAGTTGCCCCAACGGCCACCCCGAAGGGATCGCATCGGACGGTCGATGAAGAGACGGCTTGGGTCGATCGCGGCTTGGTCCGGGAATTGACGGTACTGCGACGCGTCCCAACCGTCCTGGACCCATTCCCACACGTTCCCATGCACGTCGAACAGGCCGAACGGATTCGGCTTCAGTTCACCGACGGCGTGGGTCCGTCCACCAGCGGCGGCACCAGACCATCCCACCCCGACCAGGCTCTCGTCGGCGTCGCCCGACCAGAAGCGCGTCGTAGTGCCGGCGCGGCAGGCGAATTCCCACTCCGCTTCCGTGGGGAGCCGGTAACCGGTCCCCTCGAGCGGCGTGATCGTGCCCCCGGCGCGGAGATAGAAAGGTTTGAGCGTTTCCCGCCGACTCAATTCTGCGCAGAACTCGGCGGCGTCATTCCAAGTCACTGATTCCACCGGGTGATTCGTCGTGTCCAACCCGACGACCGCGTCTTTCTCCGCTCCATTGGCATGAAATTCGGACGGATTCAAGCCCATCAATCGCGCATACTCAGCCTGAGTCACTTCATTCACGCCCAGGTAGATGGCCTGCGTCAGGCGGACTTTGTGTCGTGGAGCCTCGCTCCGCAGGCATTCTTGCCAATGCTGGTCCCCGTCGATCTCCTTGAGGGCCGTCTCAATCTCCTCCGGCGTGCTCCCCATCAGGAACTCGCCCGGCGGGATCAGACGGAACTTCATGCCGATCGAATTCGTGTACTCGACCGGCACGCCGAGATGCTTCGCCCACGCTTCCTGATGGGCTGTCGCCTGCGCGGCATCGAACGGGGCGATGGCGGCGGGCGGGGCGGAGATTGTGCCGACCGCAGGCGTCCGCGCCATTAGCTCCGCTCTCACAGCGTCAACGGGTAACGACACCCGAAATCCGATGTTGAGGTTACGGTACGACGGGTCGCCGGCGTTGCGATTGGCGGACCGGCAGACGGACGCGGAGAGGTACCAATTGCCGCCCCGGAACACGCGCTGGGAACCGGCGGAAAATGGGCTGTTTGGGTTAATGGCTGGTTTGTCCGGGAATTGGCTGTAATAGCTCGCGTCCCACCCGTCCTGCACCCACTCCCACACATTGCCGTGGATGTCGGACAGCCCGAAGGGATTCGATTTCAACTCACCGGCCGCATGCGTGCGACCTCCCGAGTTCCCGCCGAACCAGCCCGCCCTCACCAGATCCTCATCCTTGTCGCCGATCCAGTACTTCGTCGTTGTCCCCGCGCGGCAGGCGAATTCCCATTCCGCCTCGCTGGGGAGCCGATAACCGCTCCCGTCGAGCGGCGTGATGGTCTCACCGGCCCGAAAGTAGAATGGCTTCAGTTTTTCCTGCTTGCTGAGCTTGGCACAGAATTCGGCCGCGTCGTTCCAGCTCACCATTTCCACCGGGTGCTCGGTCGTCTCCAGGCCCGCGACCGCCTCTTTGCCCATGCCCATCGGCGCGAAGTGGGACGGATTCACGCCCATCACTTTTTCATACTCCGCCTGCGTCACTTCATTCACGCCCAGGTAGATCGGCTGCGTCAGAAGCACCTTGTGCCGCGGGGCCTCGCTCTGGATGCACTCCTGCCAGTGCTTGTCTTCGCCGACGTCCTTTAGCGCCGCTTCGATCTCCTCCGGCGTGCTCCCCATCGTGAATTCCCCCGGCGGGATCAGACGGAACTTCATGCCGATCGAATTCGTGTACTCG
>CAYRVS010000194.1:0-9430 GCA_964427725.1 uncultured Planctomycetaceae bacterium
TCAGGGACAAGAAACGGCGGGGGATCGTGAGAGCTATCAGACGGTCTACGCCGCGGAGCCCGGGTCGGCGGCCGCTCCCACGGCGGGGCTCCACTTCACCCCGGAACTGCTGGCCCGGTGTGCGGAACGAGGGCTGGAGACCGCCCGGGTGACGCTGCACGTGGGGTTGGGAACGTTTCGCCCCGTGGCGTCGAGCGACATCCGCGAACATATCATGCACGCCGAATGGTGCCGGGTGCCCGCCGAGGCGGCACAACTACTGACGGCGACGCGGGCCGCCGGTGGGCGAGTCGTCGCGGTCGGCACGACGTCGCTGCGGACGCTGGAAACGGCGGTCCCGCAAGTCGGTTGGCAAGCGTGGGAAGGGGAGTCGCAACTCTTTGTCTATCCGCCTTATCGGTTTCAGGCGGTGGACGTGTTGCTGACGAATTTCCATCTGCCCAAGTCGACGCTGTTGATGCTGGTGTCGGCGTTCGGCGGGTACGAGCTGGTTCGCGAGGCCTATGCCGCGGCGATCGCCGAGCGTTATCGCTTTTTCAGTTATGGCGATGCGATGCTGATTCTGTAGCGAGCGCTCGCCTTTGGCTCGCGGCGAAACGGGGGGCGCTACGTCCGCTACAACCGTTACGCGAGTCGGGGGCGTCCGCGCAAGAACCCGTATCGGCGGCGCATCGTTCGGGCGGATCGACCTACGTTTTCGTGAGTCGAGGCCCCCTGTCGGAAACGGGAGCCCGACGAAGTTCTTGCGTGTCGTGGCCTACCGCCAAGTCGTCAGCGCGAGACACGGGGCATGGGTGTCGCCATGCCGGAACCTTCCGGGATCGCACGTGATGAATTGGGCCGAGCTGCGTACGAAATGGCTGCCCCCGGCGATTCCGTCGGTGGTGCCGCCGCAAATCAAATTGCCCGTCCTGCCGACGGTGGTGCTGCAATTCGCGAAATTGGCGGACGATCCCGACAGCGGCCCCAAAGAGTTGGGGCAACTGATCGAGACCGACTCGACGCTCACGTGTGAATTGCTGCGCTGCGCGAACTCGGCGACATACGCCGGGCGGACGAAAACCGCGACGGCCCAGCAAGCGATCGCGCGGATCGGGATTCGCTCGTCGAAGCTGTTCCTGCTGTCATCGGCGGTGCAGCAGACGATCAAGGCGTCGAAGTCGAAGCTGATCAACATTCAGAACCTGTGGCTGACGAATCTCGAACGGGCCATTTTCGCGCGGGAGATCGCCCGGAAACTGCGGGCCGACGCCGATCTCGCCTACTCGGCGAGTCTGTTGCAGGATTTTTTGCTGCCGGTCTTGAGCAACGAGCTGTTCGACCACTATTTCCAGTATCTGCAACTTCCCGACGACGCCCGCGTGCCGCTCGTCAAATCCGAGCAGGCGAAACTGGGGTGGGATCATTCGTTGGCGACCGCGCAGGTGTTGCATGTCTGGGATTTCCCGGACGACCTGGTCTGTTGCGTGCGGCTGCATCATCAGGGGCTGGCGGCGTTGAATGATCCGGAGCTTGGGAAAACGGCGGTCGCGGCGGTCGCCGTCGCCGCGCTCATTCCAGATCCGCTGCGTCAGACGCCGGATGGGCTCGAACAGTTGCTCGCACTCAACGACGTCTGGCCGCAGTTGCAGTTCCCCGAATTGGCGACCGTGGTGGCGAATGAATTGAAAGAACTGACCCCGCTGGCGGCGCAGCATGCGTCGGTGGCGCGGCGGCTGGAGAAGCTGCAGGTCGCCGCGAAGTAACGAAACAGACCGAGTTCCCCGGCCTACGGATCCATGTCCGAACCGGGGGAACTCGTTGGATGGATCAGACGATGGCTGACGTCGATTGGGGCGTGTATCGCGAACAGACGATGTCGGAGGCGACGTTGGCGGCCTTGCCGCCGACGCTGGCGCTGCCGGCGCTGCCGCACGCCGTCGCCAAGTTCATCGAGCGGTCGAAAAACGAATCCGCGAGCCTCAAGGAGTTGGCGGCGATCGTCGAGACCGACACCGGCCTGACGCTCGAGTTGCTCAAGCACGTCAACTCGGCGTTCGTGGGCTTGCGGCAGAAGGCTCGGACGGCGCAGCAGGCGCTGGCGCTGTTGGGAATCCGTCAAAGCAAGATGTTCCTGATCACGGCGGGGGCGCAAGCCGCGATCCGCTCGCGGAAATCGAAGCTCATCAACCAGACCTGCTTCTGGAACGCGAGTCTGCAGAAGGCAATGTTCGCCCGGGAACTCGCGAAACTCCTGAAGACCGACGGCGATTTGGCCTTCGCCGGGGCGCTGCTTGCCGACTTCCTGCTGCCCGTCCTCACCAACGATCTGTTCGATCATTACGTGCGCTTCGTGCAGGAACGGACGCAGCAACCGGAATGCCTGTGCGAGTACGAGTCGAGCGAATTCGGCTGGGATCACGCGATGGCGGGAGCCTGTCTGGCGTATCGCTGGAAGCTGCCCGACGAGTTGGTCTGCTGCATCATGCTCCATCATCGGGGACTGAATCTGTTGGTGGATCCGCAGTTGGGCCGATCCGCCGCCGCCGCCGTCGCGCTCGCGGGTCTGTTGCCCGATCAACTCCGCCAGCATTTCACGGGCCTCGAACAGCTCGTGCTGTTGCAGGAGAAGTGGCCGGCGTTCAATTTGCTCGAGGTCGTGCAGTGCGTCGACAAGGAACACGCGAGCCTGGGGATGGGGGTCGGCAATGACTTCCCGTTGTCGCGGCGCTGTCAGCAGGTGCTCGACAAGGGGTCGACACCCTTGAGCGAACTCGCCGCGGCGACGACGTGATTGGAGTTCACGAACGACTCCGGGCGCTCACGCTTCCGGCTCAGGTTGATAGGCGCAGGACGATTTTCCCGGCTCTGCCCGGTGCTTCCGCGGCGCGGACGGCGGCCTGGACCTGATCCAGCGGAAAGACCTCGCCGACTTCCGAAGCCAAGACGCCGCTCTTGAGGCCTTTGGTCAGTTCTCCGACGATCTTCAGCTTCCCCAGGAGCGATTGGTCGGCCATGTACCGGCTGAGCCAGAAGCTCTCGACGCGGGCCCCGTGCGTCATCAACACACGGGACGAGAAGACCAGCGGTTCGGGGGAGAGGGTTCCGTAGACGATCAAGCGTCCGCCGCCTCCCAGGCAACCGATGATCGCCGAGCCGGTCGCGCCGCCGACGGGATCGATCGCATGGCGGACGCCGTCGGTCCCGCAGACTTCGTCGACACGATCGCGCAGTTCGGCCGCGGCGGTTGGTGACGCGGCATCGAAGACGTGAACCATGTCGGCTCCCAACGCCTGCAGGTCGGCCGCCTGCTCGGCACGCCGGACGAGGTTGAAGGTCCGGAAGCCGTGTTGTTTACCGAGCCGGATCACCATCCGCCCGACGGCGGATCCCGCCGCCGATTGCAATAACCAGGCACCGCGCGGCACGGCGAGAACCTTTCGCGTGAGGAGATAGGCGGTCGCGGGATTGACGAAGAACATCGCGGCTTGTTCGTCGGTCAGGCCGGCGGGGACGGGGATGACCGACTTCGCGGAGGTCGTCGCCCATTCGCGCCAATTGCCGACCGGACTGTTGAGGACGGCGACCCGCTTCCCCTTGAGGAAGCTGCCGATCAGCCCGCCACGGGAGGCGGTGACGACGCCAACCCCTTCGTAACCGGGCGTGAAGGGGAGCGCGGGGCGTTTGCCGTAAATGCCGCGGATCGTCATCAGGTCGGAGGGATTGATCGGACTGGCGAGCATGCGGACCAGGACTTCGCCCGCTTGCGGAACGGGCTCGGGCTGAGCTTCGACCGAGAGGACATCGGCCGGCTCGCCGAAGCGAGAGAAGACGACACCACGCATGAGGACCCTTTGCGATCGGAAGGCTGCGGGGCGATGGTAGTGGACGGGGTTCCCCTGCCGCCATGCCGAAATCGCGATAGGATGAGCCGCAGACATGAGACGATTGCGGTTGGACCATCGCGGTGAAGGGAGCGGGCGTTGACGAGGGCGAGCGTGAGTCCGCGGGCCGGATGGCAGCAGGAACTGAGCGAGTCGGTGCGCGACCTCGACGAGTTGTGTTCGCTCCTGGGGTTGCCGGAGGACTTTCGTCACGGAGCCGTGGCGGCGATCCGGCAGTTCCCCTTGCTCGTTCCGCGCAGCTTTCTCGCGCGGATGACGCCCGGCGATCCTACGGACCCGTTGCTGTTGCAGGTGCTGCCCGTCGCGGCGGAAGAGGCGGACCAGGCCGGGTTCGTGGACGATCCGGTCGGAGACGATGCGTCCGAGGTCGTGCCAGGGCTGCTGAAGAAGTACGCCGGCCGGGCGCTCCTGATCACCACGGGGGCCTGCGCCGTCCATTGCCGCTACTGCTTTCGGCGGCATTACCCGTATGAGCTCGCGCCGCGGCAACTCGCCGATTGGGAGCCCGCGTTCGATGCGCTGCGGCGGGACGCAACCATCCATGAAGTCCTGCTGAGCGGCGGGGATCCCCTGACGCTGACCGATGGCCGGTTGTCGGCGTTGATCGACGCGCTGGAGGCGATCCCGCACCTGACGCGGCTGCGGATTCATACCCGCTTGCCGATCGTCCTGCCCGCGCGGGTCACCGAGGCGCTGCTGGAACGCCTGCGCGCGTCGCGGTTAACGACGTATATGGTGCTGCATGCGAATCATCCGCGGGAGCTCGTCGGCGATTGCGCCGACGCGGTGCGGCGGATCGTACGAAGCGGCTGTCCGACGTTGAATCAGGCGGTGTTGTTGCGGGGGGTCAACGACGACGCGGAGGTGTTGGCGGAACTGTCGGAGCGGCTGATCGATCTGGGGGTGCTGCCGTACTATCTGCATCAGCTCGATCGGGTGCGGGGGGCGGCCCACTTCGAGGTTCCCGTCGAACGGGGGCGGGAGCTCGTCGCGACGCTCCCGCTGCGGCTGCCGGGGTATGCGCTGCCGCGTTACGTGCAAGAGCGCGCCGGAGCGGGGCACAAGACGCCGATCGGGTGATCCGCCGTCATCGTGATCACCACGCCGTCATCGCCCCTGACGAGTCGCCGGGGGCGCATGTCCCATGCGGGCGGATGTTCGATGGACGTTCGCCCCCCCGGGACTCGCGGGGGGCGAGGAGATGCGGTCAATGGGGCCCGCCGATGTGTTGTTTGGTCGGCAGGTAGTCGCCGGTCATCCAGCGGACGAGGAGGTCGAGCTGTTGCGGCGACAGTTTCGACTCGAACGCGGGCATCTGGTTGTTGTCCCCGTAGAAATCGGCGTGGGCGGGGTTCTGGATGAACCGCAACAACCAGTCTTGGCCGCCGTAACCGGTGAGGGTCGGGACGCCGCTCCCGCTGTTTTCGCTGAGGGCTTCGGCCGCGCCCGCGAGTTTCATGGTATGGCAATCGGTGCAGGCGGAGGTCAGCGTCGCGCCCGACTTGAGCATGCCGGTCGAAAAGACCTGCTGACCCCGTTCGGCCAATGCGGCATCGATCTCGCCCACATCCCGGCGACCTGATTGCTGGACGACGAATTCGACGAGGGCTTTCAGATCGTCGGCGTTTTCCGGAGCGGAGAGGGTGGCGAGGTTGTCCTTCGACCACGTCGCCATGTCGCCGGTCAGGAACCGTTCGCCCTTGCCCTCCGCGACGTTCTTCAGCGGGGCGAAGGTCTCGTCGTATTTCACGAGGACGTTGGTGAGCCACTCACGGCCGCCGAACCGGCCGAGGTCGGCGGCGGTCGGCGCGACGGGCTTGGTCTGTTTGACGTGGTCGACCATGGTGGTCTCGACGATCAACCGGCCGGTCCCGTCGTGGCCGTCGTATCGATGGCAACTGGCGCAGGCGCGGGCGAAGAGACGCGGCCCCTGGGTGAAGGGATCCTGCTTGAGGAGCGACAAGGCCCCTTCCGCCGGGATCCCTTCATGGCGGGCCAATTCCACGGCCCGTTGACCGTCGCGATGGGCTTCGGCGACGGCGGCCTGATAGTCGACGTCGGCGGCGTCTTCGCGCAAGGCGATCACGGTCAGGTAGGTCGCGCTAAGGAGCAAGCCCAGCGAGAAGGCGATGTTGAAGCGATGCCCGAGTTTCCACCGGCCGACGAACGGCATCAAGCCGATCACGGTCATGATCGCCCCGGGGACGTAGATCGCGCCGAAGGCGAGCCCCAGCTTGTCGACCGCTTCGTACTTCAGGAACCGGAAGAGAAACAGGAAGTACCATTCGGGCCGGGCGGCGGCGTAGGCTTCGGCGTGGTCGGCGGGCCCGTTGAGTTCGGCCCCCTTGGTCACGACGAAGTAGAGAATCGTGGCGAGGACGGCGAGGCAGGCGATCGCATCCTTCAGAATTTGATCGGGCCAGAACATCCCCGCCGGTTTGTCTTGATCACGCTCGGCGACGGTGATGCCGTGCTTCCGGAAGACGGCGATGTGGACCGTCAGGAAGACGATCAGCAGAGCCGGCAACAACCCGGCGTGGAGCGCGAAGAACCGAGTGAGGGTATGGTGGCCGTAGGTCGTCCCCCCTTGCGCGAGTTGCTGGACCTGCGGGCCGATGACCGGAGTCACGCCGGCGATGTTGGTCGCGACCTGCGTGGCGTAGTAGCCCTTCTGATCCCAAGGCAACAGGTAGCCGGTGAGCGAGAGCGCGAGCACGATCTGCATCAGGATCAGACCGAGCCAGAAATTGAATTCGCGCGGGGCGCGGTACGCGCCGCAGATCACCACCTGCAGGAAGTGGAGGCCGAGCAGGATCATCATCGCCTGGGCGGCGAAGTGATGGATGCCGCGGACGAGCCAGCCGTACGACATCTCATGCTGGATGTAATAGACGCTTTCCCAGGCGGTGAGGGTGCTGGGGCTGTAGGCCGACCAGAGGAAGAACCCGGTGATCATCTGCGTCATGAAGACGAAGACGAGGGTGCTGCCCCAGACGTATTTCCACTTCGCGCCGCCGGGAATCGGCTCGTACAGCGCCTCCTTGATGAGGTGCCGGTAGCCGAGCCGATCGTCGAGCCAGTTGCACAGAAACCGCATCAGACCGCCTTCTTCTCGGCGACGCCGCGTTGGAAGTTTTCGTACTTGACCCAGATTTGTCCGGCGTCATCGACGCGATGTTGCAGGTCGTCGAGATTCCGCGGCGGGATCTCGTTTTGTTTCTTGCCCTCGAGCGAGAAAGAGCTCGCGTGGCAGGGGCAGAAGAACGATTGATCGGCCGATTTGTAATCGACCTTGCAGCCGAGATGGGGGCAGGTGTCGTTGAAGACCAGCACCTGGTCCGCGATCTTGCGGAGGTAGACCGTCCCCACCGTCTGCTTGCGAAAGAGGTTCCAAGCGTCGAGCTTGTCGGCGATGAGGGAAAACCGCAACGGGGTGCCGTCTTCGGGGAGTTCGGCGAGCTTGGCGACGGGGAGATAGCCTTCCGGGTCGGCCCCGCGCATCGTCTCACGACGCCGCAGGAGGGGATCGAGCAGGAAGGCGACACCGGCGGCGACCGGGGTGAGGCCGACGACCGTGCCGGAGACGATCGCGGCGAAGGCGGTCAAAAACGACCGTCTGGGGGGCGAAGCCGGAGGCTGTCCCGAGGTGGGTTCCGTCACGATGAACGACCTTAATCGAGCCGTGAGGCAGGCAGGGGGTCCGTCATGGTCCGGACCCGGTGGGAGGGATCAGGCGGGAGCATCAACAGACGTTATTGTAATGCCCGAGAGGGGCGGTGTCAGCCGCGAAGCAAGCGAACCGAGTCGATCGCGGGCCGCGAGTTTTCGCTGGACTCTTAGCGAAAAAACGACCGCTTGTTTCGGTTCACGAACCCATTCCGTCATGAGACATAGTCCGGGGCACCCGCCCGGGCCGCGTGTAGGATCTAGAACGCCGCAACACGCGCGAGGGGCGGGTGCCCCTCGCTATGGGAGCGATCGTAGGATCCGCGTTGCGTGATCAACGACAGGAGGCAGGGTCCTCAGAGGTGTGGGTGATCCCCGCTTGGCCTGCGCCACCCAGACGATCTGTTGGTCGTCCGGGCCACCCCGCGAAGACATAGGCCGGGGCACCCGCCCCGGCCGCGTGCGCGATCGAAGGGGCATGTAGGTACGCAACGGGCGGCGGCCTCGGCGGACCGGGGTACTTACTTGAACAGCCCGCCGACCATGTTCATCAGGCCGCTGTGGACCGGACCGCTTGCGGCTTGGACGGTTCCTAAGAGGTCGCTGGCGACCCAAGCGCCGCCGATCATCAGCAACGAGGAGAACGCCAGCAGCATGACCACGCCGCCGCTCCATTCGCTGCTGACCGGCGCGACCATGGCCTGAGCGCGCGAGGTGGAGAAGTCGGCTTCGCTCATCCCTTCGTCGGAGAAGCTGTCGTCGTCCTCGGCATCGAAGACTTCTTCCAAACTGTCGTCGGAGAACGAATCATCGACGGCGTCCATGATGTCGTCGGTCGCGCCGCTGTCCGATTCCATGTCGAACGCCGCAGTGTCGAGCTCCTTGCTGCTCATCCCCGGAGATTTTTTCTTCTTGCCCCCGGCGGCCGGCTTGTCGTCGAGATCCTCGTCGAAGAGGACGACGTTCGTCTCGGCCATCGTTTCATCCAGGCCGCCGCGCATCTTCGGCATCAGATCGTCGTCATCGTCGTCGCCGGCGAGCATTGGGACTTCGGGATCGGTCCGGTCGCGGTCGCTTTTCGCGGCTCCCAAAGCCATCGGGATGGTCGCGCCGAGATCGTCGTCGAGCGGGGCCTTCGGGCCGGACTTGAGCTTCGGCGAGGACTTCCCCCCGCCCATCTTCACGCCGCTATCGTCCTTGAGCTTGAACGCGGTCTGATCGTCGTCGGCGAGCCGGAAGCCGCTGTCGCCGGGACGTTCGAGGAGAATGCCGCTGTCTTGCGGGCGACGGAGTTGGATGCCGCTTTCGCCCGAGAGCCGCAGGCTGCTGTCGCCGGTCAGTCGGATGCCGCTGTCGCCGCCGAGGGCCACGCCCGATTCATCATCGAGCAGGACCGAATCGCCGGCGTCGAGGGCCAAGGGGTCGTCGTCGAAGAGGCTGCCGCCCGACTGACCGCGCTGATCGAGGAGTTTGACGTCGCTGTCGCTACCCGGGGGGAGCGCGAGCCGGACATCGCTGTCGGAATCGGTGAGCGATTTGCCGGCGGGCATCGCCAGACGGACATCGCTGTCGGAATCGGCCAGCTTGGCGGTGGGCCCGGCGAGGCGGACATCGCTGTCGGACCGCGAGAGCTTGACGCCGCTGTCGGAGCCTTTCGACTTGATCAGTTTGACGTCGCTGTCGCTTTCTTTCTTGACATCAGGGGTGCCAACGAGCCGGACGTCGCTGTCGCTCCCCTTTTTGGGCTTGAAGACGGGAACGTCGCCGCTGCTGCCGGTGAGGTGGGCCTTGAGATCGTCCCCCCGGACGAGGCGGACATCACTGGCGGAGGTCGAGCCCCCCGCCCCCGAAGTCACAGAGGGCCGAATCGTCGTCGGCGA
>CAYRVS010000195.1:0-9413 GCA_964427725.1 uncultured Planctomycetaceae bacterium
GGATCGAGGACCGCGATCGTTGCCGCGATCAGCGTCACGCCGATCGCATGCCCGAACGGTTCGAGCTTATCGAGCAGCTCACCGAGAAACTTCGGCGCCGCCTCCCCCTCGCGCGACCGCGCGATGAACACATCCCCCGGCACGATCAGGACGGCGGCGAGGACCAACCACAACGGCGTTTTCCACCACGCGCGCGCGGCGAGCCGCTCGCTCAATTCGCCCGCTGTCTCCATCCCCGCTCGCACGGACCACGCCCCCGTTCACCTCGGGGAGGGTCGTTCCCCGCGGCGTGATCTTAGGAGAGACCCGAAATCGCGTGAAGAGCAATCCCCGATGGACAATTCCGTGGTCGGATAAGTCATGAGCGGGGGGACGTCAGTCCCCCCGGTGATTCCCGAAATCGCGAACATCACATGGGGGAGTGACCTCCCCCCGCTCCTGGAAGACGCACGCGGGTTCCACCGCCAGTTCGGCAGAAAAACGCCCCGCGGCATGGAAACCCACACCCGCGAACCATCACACTGGCACCGCAACCCCGACCGAGACGCCGCCGATCACACGCCCCTGGGTGCTTCAATGACCTGGTCCTGGACCGCCCCGTTCACGTTGTGGCCGACCTTGCCGGGCGCTCCCGACGGCACGGGGCTGCCCCTCGTGCTCCGGGTCGACGAACTGACGCTGGTCATGCTCGCCATCGGACTGGTCGCGGGCCTCGTCCACTTCGCCTGGCGAACCGGGCTGTCGCGACGGACAGACGTCGCGTGGAGCCTCCTCTTGTATGGCGGCGCGGCGGCGGTCTGGTGTGTCGACACCGTCTGGCTGGTCCTCGTCCTGCAAGCCGGACTGTTGGCGCTGGGCGCGTGGCGCTTGGGATCGGTGGGGGACGATGTCGCCGCCGGGCCCGCCGCGCGCGGTGGGTGGTTGACCGCGACCGTCACCGACGTCGCGTGGTTGCTGGTCGCGTTGTGTTGGACCTTCGACGCCCCCGCGACCACGTTCACCATGGTCGGTGAACCGGCCTTCGTCGTCGGGTTACAGGCGCAGGGCCCGGCGTATGTCGGCGCGCTGGCCTTGCTGTTGTGGTTGGGCACCTGGGGCCGCGCCTTGCAGTTCCCCTGCGGTCTGAGTTGCGATCAAGTCCGCCATCTCAGCGCCGCGGCCTGGGGCCCCGTCTGGATCACCACGCAAGGCTTGGTGACGGCCCGCTGGTTATCGATCGCGGCGGCATGGTTCCCGGTGGTGCCCGAGACCGCCGCGATCATTCAAGGAGGGACGGCGCTCGCGGGGCTCTCCGCCGCGTGGTTCGCCCTCTGCTCGCGCGATCCACGCGTTCGGATCGCGTGGCTGCTGACGATCCCTTGGTCGTTGGCGATGAGCATGCTGACTCATCCCGCGGGAACCGCCCCCGCGCTCGCCCTCATCGCCGGCAGCATCCTGCTTGCCGCGTGGTGGACCGCCCCTTGGGAATCCGCTCACAGCGCGGCTGCGGACCCTCTGTCGAACGCGTCGACCACCCGCGTGACGATGTCGAGCCCCGCCGGTTTCGCGACCTTCTTCGCCACGTCGATGAGCGGCCGATTGCGGAGCGACGGCCCGTGGGCCGAGACGCTCAAACTCGTGACGGGGGGCGACGCGGAGCCGATCGGGAGTCACGATGCGGGACATGCCGACATGCCGACGGCGCGCGGCGGCCGTCTCGGCATCTTCGTGGGGGCCTGCGTGGCGCTCGTCACTTGGACGCTGCTGGGGGACCTGGTCGAGCCGACGTCCGGAACGCCCGCGCAGACCATCACGGATTCGCTGACGACGACCGGCGGCGCTCCAAGCCCGCGATCCACACCCCTTTGGCCCCTCGCGGCGCGCTGGGGAACGTTCTGCCTCGCGGCGATCACCATCGTGCGGTTGATCGTCGAAACCCGCCGGCCGCTGGGAGAACGGTGGTCCATGATCGGCATCGCGCTCGGCGGCGTTGTCCTGTGGATTGGTCCCGCGGTGGTCCTCGCCTTGGCGGGGTTCCAGTTCGATCCCTCGGAGTGGATCGCGGTGGGACGACGCATCGCCCTCGTGATGGGTGTGGTCGCGGCGGGTTTGTTGATCGGTGCGTGGTCCGTCCGATCCGGAGTCACCGACGGACGCTGGGCATGGTTCGAGCCCTGGGCCCGGTTGGGACGGCGACGACTCTATCTGGGGACGCTGCTGCTGTTCGGGGTCAACTTGCCGTTGCGGGCCCTGGCCCAATTGACCCGGTTTTGGGACTGGTTCGCCTGGGACACCCTCTTTCTGGGCGCTTTCCGACGACTCCCGCGGATGGGGGCCGACGAAGGGCTCGATTTGCATCAGGTCGACCTGGGGTTCTATGCTTTGTCGCTCGGCGTGGGGACGGCGGCGGTGACGCTCACGTTGCTGTGGCTCGGCCTCTGACCGCGTCGATCCCCAGCCCCTCATCGAACGCAGGCCCGGACGAACCGTGACCGAGACCGTCGCATTCGTCGCCCCGCAGGCCGTGGTCTTGCTGATCCTGTCCCCTTGGCTCGCGCTCCTGACGACATGGTGGGGCGCGACCGACGCGCGGCAGGTCCGTTCCGCCGCCCTCACCGGAGCCTGGGGGACCGCGCTCCTGGCGACCGTCGTGTGGCTGATGAGCGCCCTCACCGGAGCGGACGGGCTCCCCGCGGGTTGGGGCCTGCACGGTCCCCATGTCGTGTGGCCCGCGAGGTCGACCGCCACGACCGACGTGCCGTGGCGGGTTGAATGGTCATGGTCGCTGGGGATCGATCCGTGGTCCGCCCCGCTCCTCTTGGCGATTCCCTGGCTCGTTGTGATCGCGCTCGGATTGGTCGCGCGGGACGAACCCCATACACGCGGTCTCCTGCGCGGGCTCCTCGCCTTGGAAGGCTGTTATCTCCTGACGGCCGCCGCGCAGGATGCCGTCACGGCGGCGATCGGCGCGCAAGGGGTCATCCTGCTGACGGGCCTCTTGTCGGGCTGGTTCGGCGCGACCGAACGGCGGACCGCCGCCGAAACCTATTGGCGCTGGCAACAGACCGCGCACCTCGCATGGTGTGTCGCGGTCACCGGGTTGGCTCTCGCGGCGGTGTGGGTCCAGCAGGAGATCGTCCCCGACGCGAGCACCATCCGCTTCCGCTGGTATGAGCTCGGCGAGCTGTTGCCCCGCTTCACGTCGCGGTATCTCACCAGCGCGCACTACTGGGGCGCGGTCCAATCGATCCTGTTGTGGTTGTTGCTCCTCAGTGGACTCATCCGACTGGGTCTGTTTCCCGGGCATACTTGGTGGCCCGCGTGGATACAGGATGCCCCACTCCCCCTCGGCATGCTGCAACTCGGGGCCGGCGGATTGATCGGCGGCCTGCTCCATCTGCGGCTCCTCGCTCCGCTGCTGCGCGAAGCCCCTTGGGAACGTGAGATCTGGTCGACCTTCGCCTTGGTGACGGCCCTCCTCGCCGCGCTGTTGGCCCTCGCGCAGACCGATCTCCGAAAACTCATGGCCTACGCTTGGCTCAGCGCGATGAGCGGGACATGGGTCGGCACTCTGAACTCCGGGGCTCCCGGCCATCTCGACCTCGTCGCCTGGTTGCCGGTGATCACCGGCGGGGTCGGCGGGTTGGTCTTCGTGCTGTTTTTGGAGTCGCGCTATCAGACGCGCGATCTCGACGCCTTCGGTGGTCTCGCGCGGAAGCTCCCCCGCTTGGCGTTCGCCGGGGCCCTCTTGATCGGTCCCTGGATCACGCTCCCCGCGCTCGGCCGCGGACTCCCGGACCTCGATCGGCAGACCTATCTCCTCGCGGGGTCCGCCTGGAGTTGGTGGCTGGTGGTGGCGAGTCGGTTGCTCGTCGCTTGGGCGGTCGTATGGATGCTGCAGCGCGTCTGTCTGGGCCGCCTGCGCGAACCGCTCCCCGATCCCCGGTTCGGCGCGGCCGACCAGCCTCCCACCGATTGGGCCGCCCCCCCCGCCTGGCACGCTCCTCCGCAATCGGTTCAGGGAGTCCACGACTTGACCTGGTCCGAAGGCCTCGCGGTCGGGGTCCTCGTCCTCCTTCCGTGGTTCCCCTGGGGCCTCGTCGTCTGGGGGAGCCTGCCATGACTCTTTCGTTGGGCGGCATACTGCTCCTGGTTTGGGGCGGCCTCGCGCTGGAGCTCAGCGGACGGCGCACCTCGCGCATGACCGATGTCGTTTGGATCGCCGGAACCGCTGTCGCTATCGCCGTGCAAGCCTGGAGTCCGACCCCCAGTCTCCCCGTAAGCTGGAACGCCGGCTCGTGGATCGCCGTCGTCTGGTGGCTCGGCTTCGGCTGGTCGGCGTCTTACAACGAGACAACACGAAGTTCGCCGCGCCCGTGGGGTTGGCTGATCCTCACGACGGCCGGATTGTCGCTCATCGCCGGGGCGACCGATGGCCTAACGTTGTGCCTCGCATTGGAACTGACCCGTGTCGCCACCGCGGCGCTCGCCGACGATCGCGACGCCGTTTGGGAACGACCGCTGCTTCTGGTCTGGGGCGTGGCGCTCGCCCTGTGGCTCTTCGTGACGGGCGGGCTCGCCTTCTCCGAATGGCGCGTCGTTCTGCTCGAGAACCACACCGGCGGCGCGACCCGGACGCTGCTGGGGAAACCATCCCTGTTGCTGCTCGCGGCGGTCCCCCTGACGATCTTCGCGATCACCGGCCCAGTCTGCTGGACTTGGCGGTGGGATCCCGCGGCGGCTTCCTTCCCGCGCCGCTCCGCCGCGCTGGTCGCCCGTCAAATGGCGGCGTTGCTCGCCTTACGACAGCTCTTCGCGGACGGTCTCCCCGGCTTGAACGCCCCCTGCATCACGGTACTGGTCGTCCTCGCGGCCGTCTCCGGCCTCATCGCCCTCCGCGCAATGACCGATCCGGAACGGCTCGACCGCGCTCTTTGGGGCCTCTGGCACGCCGGTTGGTCCGCCGCGCTCCTCTGGCTCGCGGGCCTCTTGGTCGGGACCACTTGGTCGGAAACCCCCGGTGACCTGTGGAACAACGTCGCGGCCGACCACGGCTTCCGCGGTATGCTTTTCCATGCCACCGTTTGTGCCGCCGCCGTCACCGCCTCCCTGGCGGGTCTCCTCACCCCCACCCCGACGGGGATCTACCAGGAACAGCTTCGCGGCCTCGGGCTCGCCCACCCGTGGCGCGCCGGCGGGCTGATCCTGCCGTTACTCAGCGCCTGGGGCGTCCTGGGTCTGGCGGGGGGTTGGTTCAAATGGACCACGTGGCTGGTGATCCTCGGCGTCCATCAAGCGGCCCCCGACGCCGTGGTCCTGCCGCACTACGGACTCCGGGTCAGCCTGCTCCTGCAACTCGTCGTCGAAGCGACCGCCGCCGCGACGATCTTCCGCCTTATGCGGCGGCTCCTCTTCGATCCAACCTTGGGCGAGACGGTCCCACCCCCCGGGCGGTGGCGCGACCTGATCATTCTGGTTGCCGTTGTTGGCTGTCTTCTCGGTGGCCTCTGGCCCGTCTGGTGGGAGTGAACGTTCCCGATGTTCGGGCTTGGTTCTCCCCCGGATCCCTACAGATCGCCCGATCCACTCTCGCAACAGCCCTCGCTGATACGTATGATTCTGTAGAGTCCGTTCGGCTGCTCACCCCCCACACCGGTTTTCCGTAGGGGCGCACGCCCGGCGGACCACGTTCGTTCCCGCCTGATTCTCCCGCCGAGTGGTGTTTCCGATGCCCCGATCCCTCCGAGTCACCTGTACGGTTTTCTGCTTCGCCTGGGTCGCGGCCGCAGGCTCCGTCTTTGCCGAACGCCCCTTGAATTTCAGCCGCGACATCAGCCCGATCCTCTCCAACAACTGCTACCTCTGCCACGGCCCCGACGCCAATCATCGCGAAGGGGGCCTCCGCCTGGATGACCGCAACGTCGCCCTCTCCAAAATGGAGTCGGGCAAGACGGCGATCGTCCCCGGCGATGCTGCGGCCAGTCATCTCCTCGAACGGATCCTCTCGTCCGATCCCGACCAGAAGATGCCCCCGGCCGCCAGCGGCAAGTCCCTGACCGCCGCCGAAATCGAGCTCCTCAAACGCTGGATCGACGAAGGGGCCGAGTATCGTGGACACTGGTCCTTCATCCCCCCGCAACGGGTCGACCCGCCCACCGTCCAAAACACCGCCGCCGTCCGGAATGAAATCGATCGCTTCCTCGTCGCCCGGCACGAAGCGGACGGTCTGACCCCCAACGGCGAAGCCGATAAAGTCACCCTCATCCGCCGGTTGACCCTCGACCTGACCGGGTTGCCCCCGACCCCCGCCGAAGTCGACGCCTTCCTCGCCGACGAGTCCCCCGAAGCCTATGAACGGCTGGTCGATCGGCTGCTGCAATCCCCGCGGTTCGGCGAACACTTCGGCCGCGTCTGGCTCGACGCCGCCCGCTATGGCGATACCCACGGCCTACACCTCGACAACGAACGGTCGATGTGGCCCTACCGCGAATGGGTCATCAACGCCTTCAATCGCAACCTGCCGTTCGACCAATTCACCATCGAACAACTCGCGGGCGATCTGCTCCCCAACGCCACGATCGATCAGCAGGTGGCGAGCGGCTTCAACCGCTGCAACGTCACCACCAGCGAAGGGGGCTCGATCAACGAGGAAGTCCTCGTCCGCTACGCGGGTGACCGCACCGAAACCATGGGGACGGTCTGGCTCGGTCTCACCCTCAACTGCTCCTCCTGCCACGACCACAAGTTCGACCCGATCAGCCAGAAGGAGTTCTACTCCCTTTACGCCTTCTTCAATTCGCTCGCCGACAACGCGATGGACGGCAACGCGCTTCTCCCCCCGCCGATCCTGAAACTCCCCTCCGAGGAACAGACGGCCCAACTGAAGCAGCTCGACGCCGACATCGCCGCCGCGCAGCAACAGCTCACGCAACTCCTCGCGACGACCGACTACCAGGATCCCGCCCTCGGCGGCGCGCCGGTCGATGCCTTGTCGGTGCTCCGCCGCGACGTGATCTGGTTCGACGACGACACTCCGCCCGGCGCGCAGCAGCAGGGGAACACCGCGTGGGAGTTCGTCACCGCCGAGACCGGCCCGGTTCACAGCGGCACCAAAGCGAGCAAGCGAACGGCGAGCGGGTTCTCGCAGCACTTCTTCACCGGCGCGAATCCGCCCCTCGCGATCGGCGCGGGGGACGTCCTCTTCACCTACGTCTA
This sequence comes from uncultured Planctomycetaceae bacterium, assembly GCA_964427725.1. Lineage (GTDB taxonomy): Bacteria > Planctomycetota > Planctomycetia > Planctomycetales > Planctomycetaceae > DSVQ01. Next base: position 7,195 of record CAYRVS010000195.1, read on the forward strand.
CCTCGACCCGGCGAATCCCCCCAAAACCATCATGCTCCAGTTTAACGATGGTTCGTGGGAACATCGCGCGGTCTGGGGCGACATCGCCTTGGCCCCTTGGGGAAGCGACAACACCCCCAGCCGCCGCCATATGGGTCCGCTCCCTGAAGCGGGGAAGTGGGTGCGGTTGGAGGTCGCGGCCGACCATGTCGGTCTGCCGCCCGACTCCAAACTCAATGGCTGGGCCTTCTCCCAGCATGACGGCACCGTCTATTGGGACGCCCCGGGAATCTCGACCCGCGAATCGGGAACGCAGCCGCTGCGGTCGCTCCTCGCTTGGGAGGATCAGGAACGGAGTCTGAAGGAACCGAGGGCCCCCAAGCCGATTCTCGACATCATCAAGCTCCCCGCCGATCAACGGAGCGACGCCCAGCGGACGCAGCTTAAAGAGCACTTTCTGCGGTACGTCTCCGCCGATCATCGCCCGGTCTTTGAGCCCCTCAATCAGAAACTCGACGCCCTCAACAAAGCCAAGACCGACCTCGACGGGTTGATCCCCGCCACGCTGGTCTCGGCCGACCTCGCCCAACCACGTGACGCCTTCGTCCTGATCCGCGGGGCGTACAACAAACCCGGCGACAAGGTCGAACGGAGCGTCCCCGCGATCTTCCCCGGCTTGCCGGAAGGGGCTCCCCGCAATCGGCTCGGACTGGCCCAATGGCTCGTCTCGCCGCAACACCCCCTCACGTCGCGAGTCATCGTCAATCGCTACTGGCAGCACTACTTCGGCACGGGCCTGGTGAAGACCGCCGAAGACTTCGGGGCCCAAGGGGAATGGCCCAGCCATCCCGAACTCCTCGACTGGCTCGCCACCGAATTCATCCGCATCGGCTGGGACATCAAGGAATTCCAAAAACTGATCGTCATGTCGGCGGCCTATCGGCGGTCGGCGAAGGTCACTCCCGAACTGCTCCACGCCGATCCCGAGAACCGGCTCCTCGCCCGCGGTCCCCGCTTTCGGCTCGACGCCGAAGTCATCCGCGACGCAGCCCTGTTCGTCAGCGGGCTTCTCGTCGAACGCCCCGGCGGCAAAAGCGTCAAGCCCTATCAACCCGATGGCCTCTGGGAAGCGGTCGCCTTCGTCGGCAGCAACACCAGCAAGTTCACGCAGGACAATGGCGCGGCCCTCTATCGCCGCAGCCTGTACACCTTCTGGAAGCGGACCAGCCCCCCACCCTCGATGCTGACGTTCGACGCCCCCTCCCGCGAGAACTGCACGGTCCGCCGCTCCCGCACCAACACCCCGCTGCAATCGCTCGCCTTGATGAACGACGTCCAATACGTCGAGGCGTCGCGCAAGCTCGCCGAACGGATGATGCTCGACGGCGGCAGCCAACCGGTCGACCGCTTGGAATGGGGCTTCCGCCTGGTGACGGGCCGCAAACCGACCGACCCGGAACGGGAGATCCTGCGGACCACGTACGAAAGTCAACTCGCCCGCTACGCCGCCGACCCCGCCGCCGCGGACCAGTTGCTGACAGTCGGCTCGACCCCCCGCGACGCCACGCTCGCCCCGGCGGAACTCGCGGCCTACACGATGATCGGCAACGTGCTGTTGAACCTCGACGAAGCGGTGACGAAGGAGTGATGCCGTGACGTCAATGCCCGATAAGCTCGCGCGATTCGATCAATTCGACCTCATGGCGATGAACGAGGAGCGATTGCAGCGCGCAACGCGGGCCATGAACGACTCGGCGGTCCCCTATGCGGTTATCGGCGGTCATGCGGTGGCGTACTGGGTGGGCCGTACCGATCCGGCCGCGATCCGTACGACACCGGACATCAACTTCTTGTTGAATCGTGAAGACTGTCACGCGGCGGCCGAAGCCTTGGACGGCGTGGGTTTTTGTAAGCATTCGGGCGAGTTCGTCGTGACATTTATCGATGGCCCGTCCGGTAACGCGCGCAGTGGGATCAGGATCTTTCCCACCCGCACACGAATCCGACAGGATGACCTCACGCCGACTCCGCTTCTCGACGAATCGATCCGCGGGGAAAGCTTTCCGGTTATCACTTTGGAAGCGTTAACTCGCATGAAGTTGACCGCCTTTCGGGTGGTGGACCGCATGCACCTGATCGATATGGCGTCGATTCCGCTCTTCGACGAGCGATGGGCCGACCGTGTCCCCGAGGCCCTGAAAGAACGGTTCCTCGACATCGTCCATCATCCGGAAGTTCAA
>CAYRVS010000196.1:0-9413 GCA_964427725.1 uncultured Planctomycetaceae bacterium
CATGGGGCCCGGTCCGGGGGGCGGACACGATTCCGGCGGCGGCGCGTTTCCCCCGATGATGGCCGGCCCCGCCCCCAGCATGACCGGCGCGCATGACAGCGAAGTCGCCGATGCCTACCTCGATCCGTCGATGATGATGCCGGGGATGGATGGCGGCATGCCGGGGATGGGCATGATGGCCGGTCCGCGCGGGCTCGACTCGCGCGGCGAACGGTTCATCGCCGTCCGCGGCATCTGGCCCGTCTGGGAACAGATGGGGAAAATGCAGCGGGCCCTGAACCTGCAAACCACCAACGACGCCCGGAATTTCCTGCAACTGCTCGACTTCGTTCTCGAACGGCAAACCGCCGTCGCCGCCGCCGACCCGTGGTCGGGGGAGTGGGAACAGGTCGACATTCAGCGGGCGCTCGATGTCTTGAACGAAGCCTATGACTACGACATCGATCGGATCAGCCCGCAGATCATCGATCCCGTGATCACGATGCCGCTTCCCGCGCGGATCGTCGGCGTCTGGGGCAAGCTCGCCACGCATCCCAAGATCGAAAACTTCACGCTCCCCCCCGCCGAACTCGCGCGGGAAGAGAAGCTCCGACAGGCGCTCATCGACGAGTACGAGAAGTACCGGCTCGAGGAGGAAAAGAAGACGGTCCGTCCCAAGGGGTTCGCCACGCAACAGCGGAACATCCGCTCGATGGCCATGACCATGTTCGAGAGTGAATACGCCGGCGAGTTCCAGGGGGCGATGGGGAGCCTGATCCAGCAGGATCAGGCGATGCGCGGGATCAAACCGCAGGATCTCAAATCCCACCTCACCGCCGTCGGCCGATTGCTCCTCTTTCGGTATATGGACTTCGACGTCCGGCCCGGTTACGCCTATCGTTACCGCGTGAAACTCAAGCTGCGCAACCCGAACTACGAACGCCCGCTGGATCAGGTCCTCGAGCCGTCCGTCGCCGAGGGGGCCGAACGCGAGACCCCCTGGAGCGAGCCCTCGACGGTCGCCGTCGTCGATCGCACCGTCGATTACTTCCTCGAGGACGTCGAACGCGATCCGGCGACCGAGACGCGCACGACGGCGACTAAGCCCCTCGCGCGGGTCGACTTCTACGAATGGGACACGACCAAGGGGACGATGATCCACGACAAGGTCGAACTGCAGGCCTATGGCCAATTCGTCGGCGGAACGCGGAAGTCGCTGCAACTCGACGTCGCGAAACCCTCGTTCAAAGACACCGACGTTTCGTTCCGCTCCGAAGACCTCTTCGTCGACACCTACGCCGACGCCCGCATCGATCCGGCGCAGCACCCCGATCTGCAGATCCCCGCGCAACAGCGCGGCCGGGTCGGCCTGCTCCCCGAAGCGATCGTCGTGACGGAAACGGGCGAACTCGGCCCGCTGGACCCCTCGCGGAACCGCGGCCGGCAAAACTACCTCGCCAGTTACGTCAAGAAGGAACGCGAGGCCTTCGAGGCGATCAAGAACGCCGAGGACAAACCGGCGATGGGCGGAGGCGAAATGATGGGCATGCCCGAAGGGATGATGGACGCCTCGATGATGATGTACGGCGGCGAAATGCCCGGCGGCAAAAAGAAGAAAACCCGCAAACCCAAGACCATGGGCGGTTCTTCATCCTCCTCCGGCGCCCATAGCGGCAGTTGACCGACCGCAGCCTCGTCCATCACTCCGATGGCCGCGTCCCTCCCCCGCGCCCCATCGGTTACGATGGGGCTCGGTTCGTTGAGGTCGGAGGGAGCGCGGAGTGGACTGGTCGTGGCTGGAACATGCGGGCGTGCAAACGGTCCTGGGGTTGGTCACGTTCTTCGGGTATGCCCTGACGTGGCTCCTCATCCCGGTCGTCCTGCTCACCAAGAAACGCTGGCCCGCCTCCACCGTCGCCTGGCTGATGGCGATCCTCATGCTCCCCTATCTGGGCGCCATCGGGTTCCTCGCCTTCGGCATCGACCGCATGAGCAAGCGGGTTCGCCGCCGTCGCGAGCAGGTCGCCGCGATTCTGCGGCTCGCCTCCGCCGTTCCGGTGGCGCACGCCACGTTGAATCACACCCTCACCGATCTGCAGCGCCGCCTCCTCAAGCTCGCCAAGGATCTCGCGCGGACCACGCTGACCGACGGCAATCGTCTGCAGGTCTACCACCAGGCGGGACCGGCGTTCGAGGCGATCGAAGCCGCGATCCGCGACGCCCGGCACTCAATCCATCTCGAGTACTACATCTTCCAGCCCGATCACGTCGGCACCAGGATCCGCGACCTGTTGATCGCCCGCGCGAAACAAGGCGTCCGGGTCCGGTTTCTCTACGACAGCGTCGGCTCGCTCAGGCTCTCCCGAGGCTTCGTCCGGCCCATGCGCGAGGCGGGCATCGAGGTCCGCCCGTTTCTCTCGGGCCGCGGGTTCTGGGAACGCTGGTCGATCAACTTCCGCAGCCATCGCAAGATCGTCGTGGTCGACGGCCGCGTCGGGTTCACCGGCGGCATGAACATCGGGGATGAATATCTCGGCCTGAGCCGCGCGTTCGGCGCCTGGCGCGATTGCCATCTCCGCATCGAGGGGCCGATGACATTGCAACTGCAGGACGTCTTCCTGACCGACTGGTTCTCGGCGACCGGCGAGGAACTGTTCGACGACGCCTTCTTCCCGACCCCGCACGCGCCGGGCCGCGTCGCCGGCCAGATCGTCGCGGGCGGGCCCGACTGCGATCCGAACGTCTTTCATACGCTGATGTTCGCGGCGCTCGGCGAGGCGCGGCGGACCATTCACCTCGCGACGTCCTACTTCGTGCCGACCCCGTCGCTCTGCGAGGCGCTGACCGCCGCGGCGCTGCGGGGGGTTCGCGTGCGGATCATGCTGACCAGTCCGGTGACGTATTGGGTGACGTACCACGCCTCGCGGTCGTTCTTCGACGAGCTCCTCGCCGCCGGCGTCGAATTGTACGAGTACATTCCCGGGCAGCAGCATGCGAAGACCTTGACGATCGACGGCGAATGGGCCCTCGTGGGAACGCCGAATTTCGATTCCCGCAGCGTCTTCTTGAACTTCGAGGTCGCCGCCGTCTGTTATGACGACGGGGTGATCGACCAGCTCGACCATGCCTTCGACCGCGATCTGGCGGAGACGAAACGGATCGAGCCCGTCGTCTGGAGCCGCCGCTCGACGTGGCAGCGCGTCAAGGAAAACGCCTGCCGGATGTTCGTGCCGGTCCTGTGAGGGATGCGGCGGACGGGGGGCGGTGGCTGAGGCCAGCATGTCCGTAGTCCGTGGCATAGAGCGCCGCCGCCCGTGATCCGTGCCACGGATCACGGACTATGGACCACGGACGATGGACCACGGACATCGCCATCAACGACCCGACCCACGGGGTCGCCGTGGGTCGCATCGCATCGATCCGCTTCGGACCGCGATCACTGCGTGCAGGTCGCACACGGGGCGGCGGCTTGCAGCGGGGCGGCGCAGTTCGGGTCGGCCATCTGACAGACGTTGACCGGGACTTGGCGGCAGACCGTCCGCGGGACGCAGCGAACCTTCGTTTCGCAGATCTGGCGGGGGATGCAGCGGGTCTTGGTCACCATCCGGGTCTCGCAGACCTGGCGGCAGGTGGTGTGGGGGACCTTGCGGGTCCGGACTTCCGTGGTCATCGTGCAGGTGGTGTAGGGGACCTTGCGGGTCACCGTCTCACAGGTCCAGGTGCAGGTCGTGTAGGGGATCTTCTTGGTGATGCATTCATCGGTCCACGTGCAGGTCGTGTAGGGGACCTTCTTGGTGATCGTCTCGCAGGTCCAACTGCAGGTCGTGTAGGGGACGCGCTTCGTGCCGGTGTGGCGCTCCATCCGGCAGCAGGTGTAGGGGACGTTCTTCGTGACGGTGTAGGGCACCTTGCGGCAGATCGTATAGGGCACCTGGCATTGCCGGGTTTCCTGTTCCATCCGCGTGCAGCAGACGGTCCGGGTTTCCATCCGCGGCACCCATCGCTTGCAGCAGACGGTCCGCATCGTTTGTTCGCAGACGGTGCGGCAGCAGCCGGGCTTGTAGACGCAGCAGCAGGTGCAGGGGTCGTATTCCCACGTGCCGGGGTCTTGCACGCAGCGGGTCACCATCGGGCCGGGAACCTGTTTCGTTTCGGTCACCCAGTCGCCGGTGCAGACCTGGACCTGACGACTTTCCGTGACCGGCTTACAGACGGTGTAGCAGACCGTCTTGTAGCAGGTTTCCGTCTCGGTCTTGTACTCGGTGCAGCAGACTTGGCGATAGTGGGTTTCATAGACCGGCTTGCACACGGTGTAGCAGACGTCGCGGTAGCAGGTCTGATAGACCGGCTTACGGACGGTGCAGCAGACGTCGCGATAGCAGGTCTGATAGCAGGGCTTGCGGATCCGGCAGCAGACGTCGCGGTAGCAGGTCTGATAAACCGGCTTGCGGACGGTGCAGCAGACATCGCGGTAGCAGGTCTGATAGCAGGGCTTGCAAACCGTGTAGCACTCATCGCGCCAGCAGGTCTCGTAAACGTTGCGGGTGCAGGTCACGGGGACCTGTTCGACGCATTGGTCGTACACCGTGCGGGTGCAGGTGTAGGTTTGGGGTTCCCAAATCGTTTCGTGCACCGTTTGATAGCACTGCGTGTTGCAGGCCTTGGCGGCGCAATAGTCGCCGCATGGCGCGCAGGCCTTCTTGGAAAGGCTGAACCACTTTCCGCCACCGCAATATCCGGCCTCGGCGGTTCCGCCGTTCAGGAGCGCCAACACGCCCCCCACGACGAGCATCCAGGATGCGTATCTCATCGATCTGTCCTTGTTCGATCCCACGCGGCGCAGAAGTTGGGTGAAACGCAGTGTTGTCCCGGCGAAACTTCGGCGGTCGTCCTCAAGGATCGGCGGAACCCGCCGTTCCCCTTGAAGCAATCGTCCCAAATTCGCCAAACCCTACAGATTCACCACTCCTCGCCAACGCTGTTCCCTGAGACCGCCTGACGTAAGTGGTGGCTGACCGGAGAACCCGACTCCGGACGACCGGTTCCCGTTCCGCGAACGGAATGATCGATCCCTCGAGCCGACTCCGCAGATACCATCGGTTCCGAACAGGACCGAACTCGCCGCCACCGCATCAGTTCCTTACCGCACCTGCATTCTGCCCACGCGGCACACGCAACAACCTCTTCCCAGCCCGCAGACTGACTCTGGTCGGAAAAGTCGCCTGCCGGCTCATGCCGATCAGTGACGCCATCTCGGTCGCCGAGCCCTGAGGGGCCACGCCGATCCACCAGTCACTTCACGGGAAGAGGGAGTCGAGACGTTCTACGGGCTGGCCCGGCTTTTGAGTGCCTCAACTCCAGCAAATCCCCCCCTTGCAGGGGTCCGATTCCCCCGATCCGCGACTCCATCGGCAGGGACTGCCGGACGCGTGGGGGGAGGGAGGGTCGAGGGTTGATGGTTCAAAACGTGAGGCGGGCCACCGAACTGGGCAGACCCATCCTTTTGACCTGCCACCTTTTCCACCGCATCCGGCGCGGATTTCGCTGTTGGTTGGTCGCTCCGAATGGTCCGGTTGGTTAGACTGCGCTGTCGCGGCGAACCTTGGCGCGTCGGGGAATCCTCCCTCGTGCCGACCGAAGCGTGTCCGAGCAGGGAAGAGCGGTCCATGAGTCATCCGGTCTCGCAGGCGGACCTCGAACAGTCGATCCAGCGGATCAATCAGGCTTTCCTCGGCATCAAGGAACAGATGTCGAAGGTGATCGTCGGCCAGGACGCCGTCATCGAGCAGCTCCTGATCTCCCTCTTCAGCCGCGGGCACTGCCTGCTCGAAGGGGTGCCGGGGCTCGCGAAGACGCTGATGATCAGCACGCTGGCGCAGACGTTGTCGATGACGTTCGCCCGCATCCAGTTCACCCCCGACCTGATGCCCGCCGACATCACCGGGACCGACGTGCTCCAAGAGAATCGCGAGACCGGCAAACGCGAATTCCGGTTCCTGTCGGGCCCGCTCTTCCATAACGTGGTGCTGGCTGATGAAATCAACCGCACCCCGCCCAAAACGCAGGCAGCGCTCCTCGAAGCGATGCAGGAACGCCAGGTGACGGTCGGCCAAACCCGCCACATCATCGGCGACCCCTTCTTCGTCCTCGCGACCCAGAACCCGATCGAACAGGAAGGGACCTACCCCCTTCCGGAAGCGCAGCAAGACCGCTTCATGTTCAAGGTCTTCGTCGGCTATCCGTCCTTCCCGGAAGAACGGGAGATCGCCAAGCGGACGACGTCGGCGGTGTCGGCCTTCGCCGAAAACGTCCTCTCCGCCGTCGAGATCCTCGAACTGCAGAAGCTGGTGCGGCAAGTTCCCGTCAGCGATCACGTCACCGACTATGCCCTCGCCTTGGTGCGGCAGACGCGCATCGGCCAGCCGGGCATTCCCGAATTCGTCAACGAATGGTTGAGCTGGGGGGCCGGGCCCCGCGCCGTCCAGTTCCTGATTCTCGGCGGCAAGGCCCGGGCGCTTCTTTATGGTCGGACCCATGTCTCGACCGACGACATCCAGGCCCTCGCGGCTCCGGTGCTGCGGCACCGCATCGTGACGAACTTCTCCGCCGAGAGCGAAGGGATCACCACGGACAAGGTGATCGAGGAATTGATCAAGGCCACCCCCACGAAGGAAGGCGAGCTGAGCCGTGACCCGCGACTCCAGAAGATTTTTGCAGCCTGAGACGATCGCGCGGATCTCTCGGCTGGAAATCATCGCACGGAACGTCGTGGAAGGGTTTCTCTCCGGGGGGCATCGCAGCCCGTACTTCGGGCAGTCGATCGAATTCGCCCAGCACCGCGAGTACGTCGCCGGCGACGACATTCGGCGCATTGACTGGAAGGTCTGGTCGAAGACCGACAAGTACTACATCAAGCAGTATGAGGAAGAGACCAACCTCCGCACGACGCTTGTGGTCGACGTCAGCGAGTCGATGCAGTTCGGCGAAACCGAACTGACAAAGTACGAGTACGCCTCGCGGATCGCGGCCTCGCTCGCGTACCTGCTCTTGCGGCAAAGCGACGCCGTGGGCCTCGTGACGTTCGACGGCGGGATCCGGCACCGCGTTGAGCAGAGCAGCAAGCTGAATCATCTGACGGCGCTCCTCGCGGGGCTCGACGTCAGCCGCCCGCGCGAGAAGACCAGCCTGCAGGAGATCCTGTTCAAGGTCGCCGACGAGTACTCCCGCCGGGGCCTGATCGTCCTCGTGTCGGACCTTCTCGCCGATCCGGAGGGACTTTACAAGGGGCTCAAGCTGTTGCGGACCCGCGGGCACGACGTGATGGTCTTTCATGTCCTCGACGACGCGGAGCTCGACTTCCCGTATACCGGCACGACGAAGTTCGAGGGGCTTGAGGCGATGGGGGACCTCGTCTGTGATCCCCGTTCGTTGCGGGAAGGGTATCTCGCGGCGATGCGCGGCTACATCGACGCGGTCCACAAATTCTGCGCGCAGCATCTCATCGACTATCAGACCATCCGCACCAGCGAACACCTGTCGGCGGTGTTGTCCCATTACGTCACCCATCGCGTCGGCCTGCGGCAATCGCGCCGTCAATAAAGGAGCGGACAGTGGTCGGAAGACAGTGGACGGCGAACCCAACATCAACCCGTTTCGCCGCGACCCGCAGGGAAGCGCGGCCTGAACACGGGTTGATGGTCGATGGTTGATGGTCGATCGACCATCCCGCGAAACCGCCCTCAACCCTCAACCCTCGACCGCCCCCATGACGCCCTGGATCGCCAATCACTTCTTCAATCCCTCGCTGCTCGTGGGCGGCGCGGCTCTGATTGCGCTCCCGGTGATCATCCATCTCATCAACCGGCTGCGCTACCGCCGCGTCAAATTCGCGGCGATGCAATTCCTGTTGCAAAGCCAGCAGCGGAATCGCCGGCGGATTCTGCTCGAACAACTGCTGCTGCTCCTCATGCGGATGGCGATCGTCGCCGGGATCGTGCTGCTGATCTCGCGGCTGATCCTCGATCCCTCCGAAATGTCCCTGTTTCGCGGCGCGAAATCGCACCATGTCGTCCTGCTCGACGACAGCGGTTCGATGCGGCAGCGCTGGGGCGAAACTTCCGCCTTCGACGAGGCCCTCGGCATCGTCAATCAGCTCCTCGCGGAAGGGGCCCAGCGACCCAATACGCAAAGCTTCTCGCTGCTGCGGCTCTCCGAACCGACGCAACCTTTCGCCTCGCAGCGCGACGTCAACGAGGCGCTCGTCCTCGAAATGGCGACCAAGCTCGAACCCCAAACGTTCCCCTGCACCCATCAACAGCTCGATCTCGTCGCGGGGCTGCGCGCCGCCCGGCAGTATCTCAGCGAGGAAAAAGGGGAAGTCCAGCAACTCCACGTCATCTCCGATTTCCGCGAACGGGACTGGAAGGACCAGAAGGCCCTCGCGGCGGCGCTTGAAGAGCTCACGTCGGCGGGGATCACCGTCAACTTGGTCAAAACCGTGCCGGACAACCCCGGCAATCTCGCCGTCACCGAGCTGTCGGCGGCGGTCCAGGTCGCGGCGGCGGGGGTGCCGTTGCGAGTCAAAGTCGGCGTGACGAATTTCGGGACCGAAGCCGCGAGCAACGTTCGCGTCACCCTCGCCGATGATGGCGCGAAACTCCCCGTCACCGTGCTGTTCGATGTCATCGAGCCCGGAACCACGGCGGTCCATGAGACCGATGTCCGCCTCACCACCCCCACGCAGCATCAGCTCTCGGCGACGCTCGAGGCCGACGTCCTCGCGCAGGACAACACGCGATATCTCGCGGTCGATGTCTCGCCGACGGTCCCGGTGCTGGTGGTGACCGGGCCCCAAACGACCGAAGCCGCGGGGTATCTGGCCGACGCCCTCGCCGCCGACCCCGCGAGCACGGGGATCTCGGTGACGCTCGACAACCTGGAAGGGCTCCGGCGACGCAATCTGCAAGAGTTCCGCGCGCTTTATCTCCTCGATCTGCCGGAACTCCCCGCGGACGCCATCGCCGCCGTCGAGGATTTCGTCCGTGGCGGAGGGGGGCTCGTCTGGTTCGCCGGGGGACAGGTTCGCGCGGCTCATTACAACGACGCCTTGTTCGCGGAAGGCCGAGGGATTTTTCCGCTCCGTTTGGGAACCGCCGCCGAAGAGCTGCCGGTCGATCCGACCGTCACCGAGATCGATCTCGTGCCGAGCAACCACCCCGTGTTCGCGATCCTGCAAGGGCAGGACAATCCGTTCTTGGCGAGCGTCCATGTGCGGCGGTTCTTCCCGGTCGCCGATGATTGGGTGCTTGATGATCAGCGGCGGGCCGATGGACTGACGACGCTGGCGTGGTTGCGGAACCGCGCGCCGTTTCTGGTCGAGAAGCCGTTGGGCCAAGGCCGCGTCGTCGCCTGTCTGAGCACGGTCGATCCGACTT
>CAYRVS010000197.1:0-9372 GCA_964427725.1 uncultured Planctomycetaceae bacterium
CGATGATGTTGTGACGTAGCCCCGTTCGTCGCGACCGGTCACAATATGCGTCATGGGCGCCTTACCGACTCTGCAACGCGTGACGACGCTTCCCGCCCCTCCCCCGCGGCTGTCGGAAGGGCATAAAGGGTCGTTCGGCAAGGTGATGCTCATCGCGGGGAGCCCCGGCATGACCGGTGCCGCCGGGCTTGCCGGGATGGGAGCGCTTCGGGGTGGCGCCGGACTGGTGACGGTCGCGACGCCGCGAAGTGTGGTCCCGATCGTCGCCGGTTACGAGCCGTCGTACCTGACGCTGCCGCTCGCCGAGGACGCCGGCGGTCGCATCTCGCGCGAGGCCTTCCCCGGTTTGTGGCAAGCGCTGCAAGGCATTACCGCCGCGGCGATCGGCCCCGGACTGGGGCAATCGCCCGATCTGACCGACTTGGTGACGCATCTGCATCAGACCGCCCCCTGGCCGATGGTCATCGACGCCGACGGTCTCAACAACCTCGCGGCGGGGCCGTGGCGAACGACACCGTCCCAACCGCGGGCCTCCCGGATTTTTACGCCCCATCTCGGCGAATTCGCGCGGCTGACGGGACGCGCGATCGGCGAGATTCAAGGCCATCGCGAAGAGGTCGGAGTCGACTTCGCCCGGAAACATCAGGTGCTGTTGGTCCTGAAGGGGGCGGGAACTTTGATCACCGACGGCGTCCGACTCGCCATCAACACCACGGGCAACAACGGCATGGCGACCGGCGGCTCGGGCGACGTCCTCACCGGCCTGCTCGTCGCGCTCCTCGGCCAAGGGATGCCCGCGTTCGAGGCGGCCCAATTCGGCGTCCATCTGCATGGCCTCGCCGGAGACCTCGCGGCGGCGGCGCTCTCGGAACCCGGCATGATCGCCTCAGACCTCGTCACGTACCTCCCCGCGGCATGGAAGACGATCCTCCCCTAATGTCGGGGAAATCCGAAATTCGAAGCACGAAATCCGAAGGAGGGGGAAAAATCCGAAGGGGAAAACGATCATCCTCACAGACGGTTTTCTTCTTGGTGCTTGGAGTTTCCTTCGGATTTCGTGCTTCGGATTTCGGGTTTGATCACTTCCTTCCTCCAGTCTTGAATCGCGGCGATTTAGCATGACCACGACGACCGGCATTCCCTGGCGGAAACGGGACGATCTCCTCGTCCTGCCTCAGGGATCGCGCTGGGTCGTGAAGGATCCGATCGCGCAGCGGTATTTCCATCTGGGGGCCGAGGCCCATTTCATCTGGACGCAGTTGACCGGTCGCCGCTCGGTCGAGGAGTTGTCCGCGGCGTTCGCGGCCCGGTTCGCGCCGCGGTCGCTGGGATCCGACGAACTGACCCGGTTCCTCGCGCAATTGGCCCGACAGGGACTCGTCTGGAGCGATTCGTACGAAGCCGGGGCGCTCCTCGAACAGCGTCGCCGCACCCGCGAATCCCACCAACGATGGCAGCGGCTGACCAATCTCCTGGCGATCCGCTTTCGTGGGATCGACCCCGATCGCTGGTTGCGACCGATCACCCGCTGGTGTGGCGGTCTCTTCACGACCACGGGCTTTGTGCTCGGCGGGGGCTTGATCCTCTCCGCGCTCCTCTTGGTATGGTCACAGGGGGCGGCGTTCGCGGGCCGCTATCAGGCGGAATTGGCGCGGTGGACCGTCGCCGACTTGCCCCAACTCGCCCTCGTGATGGCGCTCCTCAAGATCTGCCATGAGCTGGGACACGCGGTCGCCTGTCAACGCGCGGGGGGCGAGGTCCGCGAAGCCGGGATCATGCTGTTGCTCGGGACTCCGTGCCTTTACTGCAACGTCTCCGACGCCTGGCTGCTGCCCTCCCGTGCCGCGCGGATGGTGATCAGCGCCGCGGGGATGTGGGTGGAAATACTGCTCGCGGCGGCTGCCACGTGGATCTGGTGGAGCAGTCATCCCGGTCCGACCCAGACCATCGCCGCGCAGGTTCTCGCGATCAGCGGGGTCAGCACGTTGGTCTTCAATCTGAATCCGCTGTTGCGCTACGACGGGTATTTCCTGCTCGCCGACGCCGTCGACCAGCCCAATCTCCAGGCCCGCGCGCAAGACCGACTGACAGCGGCTCTGCGTGCGATGCTGGGCTTCGTCGCGGTCGACCATCCGGCCGCCGGCACCGGCCCATGGTGGCTTCCCTGGTATGGGGCCGCATCATGGCTCTACCGCATGGCCGTGTTGTTCACGGTGTTATGGTTGCTCGACCGCTGGCTCGAACCGCAAGGCTTACGGCTGGTCGCCCTCTCCATCACCGGCGTGACTCTGGTCGGCCTCGCCTGGGGTGGCATGCCGCGTTGGGGAATGGGCCGCGGCCCTGACAGCATGTCACGTTGGACGCACCCTTACCGTAGCCTCATGGCCGTTGTGATTCTGCCGACGGGGCTGCTGATCCCCTGGCCCGCGCGGATCACGACCGAGGGGCGATTGATGCCCGCCGGGGCGCGTGGCGTCTACGTGACGCGCCCGGGACAATTGAGCGAGATCCTCGCACCAGGCTCCCCGGTTCACGCGGGGACGGTGATCGCCACGTTGACCGATCAGGAACTGGCGCGCGAGCAACTCGCGTGGTCCGGAACGCTGGAGCAGGCGCGCCGCAGGGTCACGCAACTCACCCGTCGGCAACTGGTCGACCCCGAGGCCGCGCTGCAACTCCCCGCCGCGATCCAACAACTGGAAGCCCTCGAGCAACAAGGGGCGCAACTCCGCGACGACGCGGACCGCTTGATTCTCCGCGCGCCTCAGGCCGGCCGACTGTGGCCCGCCCCACGCCGCCCCGTGATCGAAACCGGTACGCGGCTCGGCGGATGGTCGGGCTCGGTCTTCGCGACGGAGAACCAAGGCTGCCGACTCGAAACCGGCACGCTGATCGGTTGGGTGGGAACGGACGAGCGGCAAGAGGTCGTCGCCTGGCTGCCGCAAGCTGAGATCGACCGCGTACGGCTCGCGCAGACCGTCATGCTCTTCCCACATACCGCCGGAGCGCCGTATCGCGGCACCATCGTCACGGTCGCGCAAGCTCGGGCCGACGCCATGAATCCCGAAGTCGGCTCCCTGTTGAACCGCAGCCATCCCACCAGCGAATCAACCGCATCGATCCACGGCACATGGTATGAGGTGCGGATCGCGGTCGAGGGGCTTCCAAACAATTTACCCTGTCTGTCGACCACGCCCCTGGCGATTCACACGGCCCCGTTGTCGATTCTTGATCGTCTGTTCCGCTGGTGGCGTGCGACGTTTCGCTTGGGGTGAGACTCTCGGACCCTCTCGTCCGTGGGAAGCGGGATCACCCCGGATCGTGAGCCGGGGACATGACGAATTGTCACTTCCAGCCATCGCGCCGTACGATGGAGTCGGCTGAGAACTTGGTCCCGTGGATCGACCGTCATGTCGGTGATGAGCATTCCCTGTCCGGCCTGTGGGCAAGCCCTCAAGATGAAAGATCGCGGCCTGTTGGGGCGCAAAGTGAAGTGTCCCAAATGCGCGCACGCCTTCGTCCTGGAGGAACCGCCGCCGGTCGAGCTCGAAGCGGTCGAAGACGAACCCGCCCGTGATCCCTTCACGGGGCAGTGGCTGGGGGGGGCGGCTCCCGATCCCTTCGCCGCGATCGCCGCGGCGGTTCCGGAATTCCCGTCGGGCCCCGTCACGACAAGCCCCGCGGCGACCGGTGCTCCGGTGCCTGTGACGTCGGGTGTCGGCCGGCTACGCGAGATCAAACGGCAGAACGCCAAACGGCGTTGGCTGGGCCTCGTCTTCGGCTTCGTGTTCGTGGGGCTGGCCGGCGGCGGAGGCTATTGGCTGTGGACCGAAAGCCAACGGGCGAATCGGCAGATGGCCGCCGCGACGAACGCCGCCGCCGAACCATCCACCAAGTCGGCTCCCACGACAACGAGTCAGGCCGCCGCGGCGCTCACCACCGGTGTCACCGCGCCGCCGACGACCGGAACGCCGATTCCGCTCGAACTGATCCCCGCCGGCGCGCGGGTGCTGCTCCATCTTCGTCCCGCCGAGTTGTGGGCCGCCGAATCGCCGGGTGAGGAGTTCCGGTACTGCCTCGGTCCCGTCGGGGAGTTTCTGGAGGCGAACATCAAGCTGCTGGCGCGGCGGCCTGCCGCCGACATCGAGGAGTTGTTGATCGCCTGGATTCCCGGCCAACGCGGAACCGCCCCGGACAACGCGGTGGTGGTGCGGCTGAAGACCGAAGCCAAGAAAAGCGAACTGCTCGACCTGTTGGGCGGCGACGTCCAAGAGATCGAAGGCCGCCCGGTCTACATGCAGGGGGATCGCGCGGCGGTCATCTTGAACACCAAAACCTACGCCATCGGTCCCGCGGCGATGGCGGCCGAGATGGTCGGATCGATCGGCGCGCAGAATCCGTCGTCCCCCGGCATTGAAGGGCTGATCGAAGCCTCCGACCGACTGCGGCATATCACCCTGATTTTCGAGCCGACCGCCGTCCTGCTCGACGCCGAGTTCCTGGCTCCCGCGAAGGCGCTCCCTCTGCTGCGAGGCTGCATGGATTGGTTCGGAGATGAAACGGAAGCGGTCGCGTGGTCGCTGCACCTGGAACCCGACCGCACGTATTCGCAGGTGCTGGTCCGCAACAACACCAACATCCGCACCGTCCAGCTCGAGGAGAAGCTGCTGGCGAAACTCGGAACGCTCCCCAAGGAACTGGTCGAGACGATCGGCATGATGCAGCCGCGCGAGCAAGGAAAACGCCAGCTCATCGGCCGGCTGCCGGCGATGACCAAGGTCGTCTCGCTGGCGACCATGTCGGAGCGGCAATCCCGACACGTGACGTTCACCACCGCGCTCCCTGATCGGGCGGCCCCCAACCTCGCGTTGGGGACCTTGCTCGCCTGGGATGAATCGACCCGGACGAACTTCCAGCAGGCCAAGCCGGCGGCGACCCCCAGTGGGCCGAAGAAGAATCTGCCGGAGAAATTGGCCGACCGACTCAAGCAGAAGATCGACGTCGATTTCCGCAAGACTCCCCTCTACGAAGCGATCACGTTCCTCGGCAGCGAAACCGGCGTCCCGACCGAAATCGATGGCGATGCCCTCAAACTCGCCGGATATACCCAGAACATGGAGCAGAACTTCAAGCTTGATCAAGTCCCCGGGACCGACATTGTCAAGCGGCTGATGGAGACCTACAAGGAGATGCGGTTCGTGATCGATGAAGAGCGAAAGTTGTTGCTGGTCACCACGCGCGCCGCGGTGGAAGACCGTGGTTTGACTGACAAAGTGTTGAAACCCTGATCCTAAGGGCGTTTCCGTCGGCAATGGACGCGTCGCCCGCTCCCCGCCCTCCGCCCCTGGTGTCCAATGCCCGACCTTGTCACCGTCACCGCGCTCTGCCCCGAATGTCGCGCGCCGATTCGGATCCGCGAGCGGCGGTTCGTCGGATCGACCTTTCCGTGTCCCGAATGTCGGCTGCCGCTGACGCTGCTGGAGCTCTCCGAGACCGCGACCCTGAAGCGCGCCAGCGAGCTGGCAGTCGAAGGGGCCAGGACTGCGGAGCCGCAACCCACCACCAAACCCCGCGCTCGTCCCGTGGCTCAGCCGTCCCGGTCCAACGCGGCGGCGTGGAGACTCCCCGAGTGGGTGACGTCGCCCCTCTTCGTCGCCTGGTCGGTCGCCGGCCTCGCCGCGCTGGGGTTCGCAGTCCTGTTGTTGGGGCCCTGGAGCACGTCTGATTCCGCTCCGTCTCAAGCGGTTGCGGGCGGCAAGGTCACGGAATCCGCGAACGCGGCCGCCTCGGTCACACCAGCGGAAAGACCTCCTCTGGAACCATGGGAGCCCTCGATGGTCACCGACGCGGAACCCGCCCCGTCGGTGATTGAGCCCCCCGTCACGCCCCCAGGGAATGTCGTCACTCCCCCCCTCGAGGCTCCCGCGATCGCCGCGGAACAGCCCCTCGAACCGCTCCTCGCCGACGAACCCGCCATTCCCGCGGTCCCCGTGGTGCTGCGGCCCGATCCGCGACAAGTCCTGGACCTGAAACTCCTGGCGGTCACGCAACCTCGCCCCATCAGCCGGCGGGAACTCTTCGGGTTGATCGAAGACCTCCTGGGCCGCCGCGTGGTCTGGTCGGAAGAGGAACTCGGCCCGGCCGTTTCGCAGCTCGATCAGAAGTTGACCCTCGACGTCCGCGACATCACCGTCGCCGCCCTCATCGCGAAACTGTTGGAGGGAACCGGTCTCGACTACGTGATCGACGCCGAAACCATCCGGCTGATCCCCGCCGCGAAGTCCCGCTGACCCTCCCGCTGGTGATGAGCTAGTGTAATGCGGTCGAAATGCGGGAACTTATTTCTCGGCGGTGGCGACTGATGCTCCGAACCAGGAGGATCGGACCATGCGGGTCGTCAAGGCCGTCACGTTGACCGACCAATAACGCGCGACGTTGACCAAGTGGGCGCGCGGGCGCAGCACTCCGGCGCGGCTGGTGCTGCGGGCGAAGATGGTCCTCGCCGCGGCCGAAGGGCGGGAGAACAAGGACATCGCCCCCGAACTCGGTGGCACCCGGCGGACCGTGGGAACCTGGCGGAACCGGTTTGCCGCGGCCGGGTTGGCGGGGATCGAGCAGGATGCCCCGCGCCCCGGTCGGACCGCCACGGTGCGGTCGGCCAAGGAAGCGGAGATCATTCGCAAGACCACGCAAGAGACGCCGCCTCAGGCCACGCAGTGGTCGACGCGGACCATGGCGGCGGCGGTCGGAGTCAGCGAGTCGACGGTCCGCCGCGTGTGGCGGGACAATGGCCTGCAGCCGCATCGGACCAAGGGCTTCAAGGTCTCCAACGACCCGCGGTTCGCCGAAAAGCTGGTCAACGTGGTGGGGCTGTCCCTCAATCCGCCGGAACACGCGCTGGTCCGCTCGTGCGATGAGAAAAGCCAGATTCAGGCGCTCGACCGCACGCAGAGGAGCCTGCCGCTGTTCCCCGGGCGTTTGAAGACGATGACACATGACTACAAGCGCAACGGGACCACGACCTTGTTCGCGGCGATCGAACTGGCGGAAGGGAAGATCATCGCGGAATGCATGCCCAAGCATCGCCACCAGGAGTGGATCAAGTTCCTGAGGAAGATCGACGCCGAGACCCCGCCGGACCTGGACCTGCATCTGATCGTCGACAATGACGCCACGCACAAGCCTCCCATGGTCCAGCGTTGGCTGAAGCGGCACCCGCGGTTCCACATCCATTTCACTCTGACGAGCAGTTCCTGGCTGAACGTGATCGAGCGCTGGTTCCGGGACATCACGCACAACCGCATCCGCAACGGCGTGTTCCAGAACGTGGCGCGACTGGAGCGGGCGATCCGCGAGGACATCGAGCATCACCACGCGAATCCGAAAACGTTCGTCTGGACCCGGAAAGCCGCAGACATCCTCGCGAAAGTCGCCCGCGCCCGCGCGGAACTGAATAAGCTCCCATCCGTCTGACGCACTACACTAAGACCTCCGTTGACCTACAGGACCGCCAGTTGGTCGAGGCGTTCGTCCAACGGATCGAGATCAACCCGGAGGCCAAGACCGGCGAGCTCATCCTCATCGCCGACCTCGCGGATGCGTTCCGCAAAGGCTCCACACGCGAACCCATAGGGGATTTTATGGGTCGCCGTGTGGAGCGGGTTGGGTTCGCCTGGGAGCGGGGAAAGGTGGCCAAGGGTTGACGGGCCACTCTTCGGTACTTATAGTCATCAACTGGCCCATACCTTGTTCTCCGCGCGGAGCGCGAATTGATGACACAACGAATGACACTCCAGGAACTCGAAACATTGCTCGGTCCCGCTTCGCATCGCGGAGAGGGGTACCTTATCTACCAAGGCGACTGTCTGGAACACATGCAGCGTTTGGGAGACAACTCCATCCCACTTACGGTCACGTCACCGCCGTACAACATCGGAAAGGAATACGAGTCGATTCGGGAGATCGACCATTACATCGAATGGTGCGAACAGTGGATTCGGCAGGTTCATCGAGTTGCATGTGACAACGGCTCTTTTTGGCTTAATCTCGGGTATGTGTCGCTTGATCGCAAGGCGAAGGCCATTCCCATCCCATACCTGCTCTGGGATCGGATTCCGTTCTATTTGGTCCAAGAAATCGTGTGGAACTACGGGGCCGGTGTAGCTGCGAAGCGAAGCTTCTCGCCTCGCAACGAGAAGTTTCTCTGGTATGTCAAAAATCCGGATGAATACGTATTCAACCTCGACGATGTCCGCGACCCAAACGTCAAATATCCGAACCAAAAGAAAAACGGGAAATTGAAATGCAATCCGCTCGGGAAGAATCCATCCGACGTATGGCAATTCCCGAAGGTGACTTCCGGCAAGGACCGAAGCTCGAAAGAGCGGACACCGCATCCGGCTCAGTTTCCGATCGCGGTTGTCGATCGGATTGTGAAAGCTTGCAGCAATCCAGGTGACATCATCCTCGATCCGTTCTTGGGTTCTGGCTCATTGATTGAGGCTGCTCTTCGGAATGATCGACTTGCAATCGGATTTGAACTCAACGCCGAATACGTTGACTTGGCCGCAGCCCGAATTCGACGATTCTTGCGAACGAGAGAGCAACAACGTGCGCAGCGGCCCCTCTTTCATTGACCCGCCTCATAGAGAACGATCAGTTTGCCCCTCTCTGAATCTGGCAGCAAACTTGCTTGCTGCCCGGTGGGCTTGTCCTGACCTTTCCAGTCGGAATGGTCCAGCCACCCAAACCTAATTCGACGGATTCGTGGCCGTTGTGGAGTGGACCTATTGGATGTGAACTTCTCGAAGTTGACTGCGATGTAGTATCCGTTCTTGTTCTTCTTGAAGCTGGATGCTTCTTGAGCATAGCTTCGATTCGCATAGATTTTCTTCGGGTCAGATGAGGTTTTGATCTCCGCAGAAAACCTTCCGTCAGGAATGTACACAAGATCCTTCTCGTCAGCGGTCTGATCTCCCCGCCAGTTTCCCGGATAGAGTGCGGCGAATTCGAGAGGGATGAGCTCGTGCAGATACGAGGCCATGATCTGTGGCGTTGGAAAAATGTCGTTGCCGATCTGGATTCCGTGACGCCCAATCTTTGACTCGAAGATGCTGTCCCACGCCTCAAGGATCGGCACGACGATCTCTTTGCCGGTTAGCGGATACTCCTTCAAGAGTTCTGCGGTCTTGGCCAACCATTGAGTTGGCAGAAGGCCTGCATAGGGAGACACATACGCCACGATCAACCTCCAAGCCCTTTGGTCAAATGGGAAATTGTAATGCCGAGGGCTCGCGCAATGACGGCGATGTTCTTGAGAGCCACGTTTCGCTCGCCGCGTTCGATGCCGCCGATGTATGTACGGTCCAAGCC